>QHYU01000129.1 GCA_003224235.1 Acidobacteriota bacterium | reverse complement strand
AAAAAGTACATCGACTGGGTCCACTCCGACCCTGGCCAAAAGATCGTGACACAAAGCGGCTACGTACCTTTGCCCAAGACGGGCGCGCAACCTTGATGGCGGATGGAAAAAAAGGGGCCGACTGTCTGTGCTGATTCGACGCCGGTGGGAGGCGCTCACCGAAGTTGCGATTGAATTGCTGATCCGCCTGTGCGGCATCAGCGCAATCCTGTTTGTCTTTGGCATTTTCTTCTTTGTGTTCCGCGAAGGCTCCGGGTTTCTGTTTCACGGCTTCAAGTTCCTTGAATTTTTCGGCAGCACCGAGTGGTATCCGACGTCGCAGAGTCACGTGCGCTACGGCGTGCTGGCGTTGATCGCTGGCACGGCGAGCGTCACCGCGCTGGCCATGCTGATTGCCGTGCCTTTCGGAATCGGCGCGGCAATATTTATCTCCGAATTCTGCGGGTCGCGATTGAAGGAAACACTGAAGATCACCATCGAAATGCTGGCAGCCATTCCGTCGGTGGTCTGGGGGTTCATCGGGTTGACGCTGATGAATCCGCTGATCATGAAGCTGTTCGGCGCGCCGATCGGCCTGAACGTGTTGAACGGCGGGCTGATCCTTGCGCTGATGAGCTTGCCGATCATCGTGTCCGTCGGCGAGGATGCGCTGAAGGCGGTGCCCGACTCGTACCGCGAGGCAGCGCTGGCGCTCGGGGTGACGCGGTGGCAACTGGTCTACCGCGTGCTCCTGCCGGCGGCAAAGAACGGGCTGCTGGCGGCAGTGCTGCTCGGCGTCGGCCGGGCGGTGGGCGAGACCATGGCGGTGCTCATGGCCACCGGACACGCGGTGAAAATACCGGCCAGCTTGCTGGACTCGGTGCGGACTTTGACGGCTACAATTGCGGCTGAGTTGGGTGAGGCGCCGGTGCACTCGGAACATTACCAGGTGTTGTTCATCATTGGCATCCTTCTGTTCATGATCACGTTTGTCGTCAATCTGACTGCCTACCTTTTCGTGCGCGGGATTCGTGGCAAATGAACGACCATCACGCGGTGTTTCAAGCCACTCCATTGACGCGTCGCAAGCAATGCAGCGAGGTCATCGCCATGGTGGTTTTCTTGCTGATGACCTCGCTGATTGTATTGCCGTTGCTGCTGATCGTCGGCTATCTGGTCTACCAAGCGTGGCCGATCCTGTCGCTGGACTTCCTGCTGACCAGTCCGAAACACGGCATGCGGGCTGGTGGTATCTGGTCGCCGTTGCTGGGCACGGTCTACTTGGTTGTCCTCTCCCTGGTCATTGCCACGCCGATTGGCGTGTTAGCAGCAGTCTTCCTGAACGAATACGCGCGTGACAACTGGTTCACACGCATCGTAAACCTCGCCGTGATCAACCTCGCTGGTGTACCGAGCATCGTGCACGCGTTGTTCGGCCTCGGCGCGTTCGTGCTGTTTGCCGGGCTGGGCAAATCCATCCTTGCCGCGTCGCTGACCCTGGCGATCATGACGCTGCCCGTCATTATTGCCAGCACCAACGAAGCGCTGGCGGCCGTGCCCATGGCATTCCGTGAGGCGTGCTGGAATGTCGGCGCCACCCGCTGGCAAACTATCCGGCACATCGTCCTGCCCAACTCGATGAGCGGCATCCTCACCGGCGTGATTCTGCAGGTGTCGCGCGCCGCGGGCGAGACGGCGCCAATCATGTTCACGGGCGCTGTGTTCTTCAAGGCCATCAGAGAAGGCCACCTTTTCGCGTACGGTTTGTTCGACCAGTGCATGGCGCTGTCGATGCATCTGTTCACGATCTCTACGCAGGTTCCTGACGTACCGAAGGCGCTGCCATACGGCATTGCGGTCGTGCTTCTCAGCACTGTGTTGGCGGTCAACGCCCTGGCCATCATCGTTCGTGTCTACTTGCGCTCACGAAAAAAATGGTAACGTCCGCTCCTCCCATAGTCGAGGTAGCCGAGCTGCACGTCCGTTACGGGCGATGTGCGGCTTTGAAGGGGATTACCCTGGATGTGCGGCGCAACGAGATCCTCGGCATCATCGGCCCGGCCCAGTCGGGCAAGACGACGCTGCTTAAAACTATCAACCGAACCATCGACGACGTGCCCGGTGCCGTGGTCACTGGCACCGTAAAGGTGGAAGGTAAGGATGTGCGCCAAGTGGAAGATGTTTTCGCGCTGCGCCGCAAGATCGGCATGGTCGCTCCGCTGCCCGTCGGTCTTCCGCTCTCCATCTTTGATAACGTCGCCTTCGCTCCCCGTATGGCCGGGGTCCGCAACCGCCGCGAGCTTGCGGAACGTGTCGAGCGCTGTTTGCGGCAGGCCGCGCTCTGGGACGAAGTGAAAGATCGCCTCGACAGCCTCGGCACCAAGCTCTCAGGTGGCCAGCAACAGCGGTTGACCATCGCCCGCGCCTTGTCGCACGACCCGGAGATTCTTTGCCTCGACGAGTTCTCCATCGCGATCGACCCAGTCACCACCATGCGTATTGAGGACGTGCTGAAAGAACTGCGCACGCGGATCACCATTATTCTGGTGACCAATCTCATTCAGCAAGCGCGCCGGCTCGCGGGCCGCACGGCGTTCCTATTAAATGGGGAACTCGTGGAGCTGGGCCGCACGGAGGTGATCTTTTCCGACAACCCCGCCAACCGCAAGACCTACGAGTACGTCAACGGGATCTTCGGATGAGCACCGTAGCGCCATCGATCTTCAGCATCGAGACCAAAGACCTCAACCTTTGGTATGGCAGCTTCCAAGCGCTGAAGAATGTCAGCGTCAACATCCGCCACGGCCAGATCTCCGCGCTGATCGGTCCGTCAGGTTGCGGGAAGACAACGCTGCTTCGCTGCTTCAACCGCATCAACGAAAGCTATGGCTACGTTACCACGAAGGGCGAAATCAAGATCCTCGGCCAAAACATCTACACCCCCGACACCTCGCTGATCGAGCTGCGCAAGGCGGTTGGCATGGTTTTCCAACGCCCTAATCCACTGCCCATCTCCATTTATGAGAACGTCGTCTTCGGCCTGCGCATTCACAGTTCCTATGGAACTCTAAAGAAGTCGAAATTGGACGACGCCGTGGAGAAGGCCTTACGTGAGGTTTCGCTGTGGGATGGCCTGAAGGACCGGCTGCACACTCGCGCCACAACACTGCAACTGGAGCAACAGCAGAAGCTCTGTATTGCCCGGCTGCTCCCATTGAAGCCCGAGATTATCCTGATGGATGAACCATGCTCGGCGCTGGACACGGAAGCCACGCTGGGCATCGAAGAGTTGATGCTCAGCCTCGCCGGCCGTTACACCATGCTCATCGTCACCCACAACATGGCGCAGGCACGCCGCGTCAGTCAGGAGTGCGCGTTCATGCTGCTGGGCGAGGTTGTCGAACATGCCCGGACTGAGGACCTGTTCCTCACTCCCAGGGAGCCGCGCACTGCCGACTACATCGAAGGCCGCTACGGCTAGAGCTGGATTTGCGAACTGTTGCGGTGAACCCCTTGTTGAGACAATTTAATGGGCACAGTGTTCCTTGCCCGCACGGGCCCTAGCTTAGCTGACCTGTCTCGGGCCGGAAGTCTCAAAGAGTCACGCTGAAGCCGCGGTCGCTGCGCCTTTAAGGAAAGCGAGCAGCTCCGCGTTGACCTTGTCCTTGAGCGTCGAGCACATGCCGTGTGGCGCGCCCGGATAGACTTTCAGTGTGGCCCCCTTGACGATCTTGGACGAGAGAAGGGCCGAGGCGCCGATCGGCACGATCTGGTCGTCGTCGCCATGAACGATGAGAGTCGGTACGTCGAACTTCTTGAGATCTTCGGTGAAGTCCGTCGGAGAAGGCCTTGATGCAGTCGAAGGCGGCTTTGTGTCCGGCCAGCATCCCTTGGAGCCAGAACGAATCGCGCAAGCCTTGCGAGACCTTCGCGCCTGGCCGGTTGGCGCCGTAGAACGGTGCGCTGAGATCCTTGAAGAACTGCGAGCGGTCGTTGAGGACGCCAGCGCGGATCTGGTCGAACGCCTCCATCGGCAAGCCGCCGGGATTGGCGGGCGTCTTCAGCATCAGGGGAGGCACCGCGCCGATCAGCACGGCCTTAGCGACGCGCTTCGTGCCGTGGCGGCCGATATAGCGGGCAACTTCGCCGCCGCCCGTGGAGTGGCCGATATGGACCGCGTTCTTCAGGTCGAGCGCTTCAACGAGCGCCGCGAGGTCGTCGGCGTAGATGTCCATCTCGTTGCCATCCCAGGGCTGGCTGGACCGTCCATGGCCGCGGCGGTCATGCGCGATGCAGCGGTATCCGCGGTCGGCCAGAAACAGCATCTGGTCTTCCCAGGCGTCCGCGCTCAGGGGCCAGCCATGGCTGAAAACTACCGGCTGTCCCTTGCCCCAGTCCTTATAGTAGATTTGCGTGCCGTCTTTCGTCCTGATCGTCGTCATGGAGTGTTCTCCTTTGTTTTTGTTTCCCTTCAAGCTTTATGCGTACCTTCGTTCTCAGATGCGTGCTGTGTATTACACCCAAGAAGATCGGTGTGGCCTATTCCGTGTAGACCGGGGGACGACAATTTCGTCGAAACGCGGCCACAGTGAAGAGAAAAATGCGATGGTCAAGCCGTACGAAGCTGCTCGTTGCCTCCGTGCATTGTGGAGCTTGAAGTAAATGCAGAACCTGCTTTGCCCTTCAACTTTCCCTGAAACCACAAGCCGCCAAGGGAATCGACAAAGGCTTTAAGCCGGGTTCCTTTTTCGATCTTTAGAAGAGCCATAAAATACACCTGACCGCCCCCGAATACAATTGTTCGAGTCACGTTGGCAGTGCTAGGTGCTTCCACGGGCCACGGAAGGAGGTCAGGGCCGCGCTACGATCCGAAGATTCAGAGGTTGAGTTCAAATTGGAATTCCGGGCTAGAAGCATAACGGGAGCACAACCGAAAAAAAAGCCGTTCTACATCCGGCGAACCTTAACCATGGGCCAAAGCCCGCAGAGGAATTGAAAGCCCGTGGCATTCGACCATGGCCGTCTCCCGTCGCTTTATGTTGCGTGGCGAAACTCCCTAAGCCTTTAGCTTCTTAAACCGTATCCGCGCGTTGAAACTTTCGCACGCTTGGCGAATCAGATCAGAGGCCTGTGTTTGTTCCCGCAGTTGGCTTGCTCGACCCTCCGGTCGCGGGCACTGCGCATCTTAGCCTTGGGGGAGCGCATGGAGTCGTTCACCGACGAACGCGACTTTAGAAGGTTCTCTCGTCGCAGTTTGCTGAAGCTAATGCCCGTCGTTCTGGTGGGAGCTTTTGCCATTCCGAGGCTTCGCGATTCGCTCCTCGAGAAAGGCCTTGCGTTCAGTGATTGGGCCTCGTCCAAGTGGTTCCGCGCCGGCCACCCGGCGCCTACTTATCCGGACTCGGAGCTGGCTCCCCTCACTCAGTTCCCGCTCAACAGCTACGATGTAGATGATCCGGAAATCGATCTGGGAAGCTGGACCCTGAAGGTAAGCGGAGAGGTGCAACGACCCGGCGAGTACACCCTGGCGCAAATTCAGGAGCTGCCCAAAGTTCGGCAAAACACGCGTCACATTTGCGTGGAAGGCTGGGATGTGATCGGACGGTTTGGCGGGGCGCGCATTTCAGAGTTTCTGAAGTTGGTAGGCGCCGACCGGCGCGCGCGTTTCCTCTATTTTGAGTGCGCCGATGACTACTACGAGTCGCTGGACATGGCGACTGCAATGCATCCCCAATCGCTGCTTTGTTATGAGATGTACGACCAGCCTCTGACGCGCGGGCACGGCGCGCCGCTCCGGCTTTCCCTGCCCACCAAGATTGGCTACAAATCGGCGAAGTATCTGACCAGCCTCCGCGTCACCAACGTGCTCGCCCGCAAAGGCTACTGGGAAGACCAGGGCTACAGCTCGTTCTACGGGCTCTGAGGACAAGGAGATCTTATGCGCAGGGGCAAGCCAGGCGCGGTGATTGCCTTTAAGGCGGCCAAAACGGGGAACCTGATTCGTGCTGCCTACGAGCATCCCTTCGCGATTCGCTTCTGCCATTGGCTGAACTCAGTCTCCCTGCTGATTCTCGTGGCCAGCGGCTTGCGCATCTTCATGGCTTTCCCGAGTTTCGGTCCCAAAGTCCCGCAGAAGGATTTTCTCCACGTGCCCCGGTTGCTCACCTTGGGGGGCTGGCTGGGCGGCGCCTTGCAATGGCACTTTACCTTTCTTTGGATTTACGTCGCGACAGGCATCGTCTACCTGGGCTACCACGTCTTGAGCGGCCACTACCGCCAGGTCCTTTTTACTCCTAGAGATCTCCCGGGGGTGTGGCCGATGGTGCGCCACTACTTCTTTTTCGGGCGCAAGCCGCGCGTGACGCATCCGTACAACCCCCTGCAGAAGCTGGCTTACACCTCGGCGACCGTCTTGGGGGTTCTGTCGGTGCTGACGGGGGCGGTCCTTTACAATCCGGTCCAGTTTTCGCTGCTGGCGCGCCTGATGGGTGGTTTTCATTGGGCGCGGGTGTGGCATTTTGCCGTCATGTGTGGCCTGGTCTTGTTTGTTGTGGGCCATCTGATCATGGTGATCCTGCATGGCTGGAACAACTTTGTTTCTATGCTTACGGGCTGGAAGAAGAACCCCGAATACTTGCCCTAGCCGTTTCGGCGTCGGTGGCGCGCAACCGAATGAAACGACCCATGCTGGTGAACGTGCGGAGAAGAAGTAGCGATGAGACGCCTCCAGCCATCCGAACCGAGCAGGACGAACAGGCGCTGGTCGAGCGCATCCAGGCGGGGGAGAAGGAGCTCTTCTATGCGCTCATTCAGCCACACGAGCGGAGGGTCTATGTCGCAGCTTTGGCCATCCTGCAGAACGAAGCCGACGCGGAGGAGGTGGCCCAGGACACCTTCCTGAAAGCGTTGACTCACTTGGGCCAGTTTCGCTGGCAGGCAAAGTTCAGCACGTGGTTGATCCAGATTGCCGTCAATGAGGCGCGCATGCGCAAGAGGAAGAATCACCCGGAAGTAATGGGGCCGCTCGAAGAACACACGGAGGAAGAGGGCTATTACACTCCCAGGGAATTTGCCGACTGGCGGGAGATACCTTCCGAAGCGCTCGAGCGAAAAGAGATCCGCAATGCACTGGTGCAAGCCCTGAGCTCGCTTGCGCAAGTTTACCGGGAGGTCTTCGTGCTGCGCGATGTGCACGAATTCAGTATCGCAGAGACAGCGGCGGCGCTCGGCATTTCCGTGGGCGCGGTCAAGACGCGCTTGCTGCGGGCTCGTCTGATGTTGCGCGATCTGCTGGCGCCGGGCCTCGATGGAACCTGGACCAGCCGCCTGTCTTTCCAGAAAGGGAACAAACCATGGACCTGAGTTGCGAAGACGTCTGGCGAGAAATATCGAACTACATCGACAACGATCTCGATCCTCACCAGCGGGCCGCTCTGGGCGCACACCTCGGGCAGTGCAGGAATTGCGCCGCGCTTTTGGAAGGAACGCGAAATGTCATTCGGCTCTACCAGGACGAGCGCCTTCTTGCCCTGCCCGCCGGATTCACCAAGAGACTCCATCGGAAGCTTAGGGCGGAGATCCAGGGGCCGCCGGGTTCTGCCTTTGGATGGGCTGTTTCCCTTGCGGCGGCCTGCGTTTTGGGCGCTGTTTTTCTCTTCGCGAACCTCCACCAGTTCGCCCAACCCGAGCTCAAGAGCGCGCATAGCCAGCCAGCCGCCCGGTGGCCGGCGGGACCCGTGGCCGTGTCGGACGACGGGAAGATTTTCCATGTCGCGAACTGTCCCTTCCTCCACGGAAAGTGGAAACTCGTCGCTACTCGAGAGGCGATTCAAAAGGGCTACAGTCCCTGCGTCCGTTGCATGCGGGAGTACCTGAAGGTCGGCCGGGGGCCCGAGGCTTGGGAGCCGGGAGTGGAGTTCGCCGAAGAAGTGGAGTCGGACGGCGCTCAATAAGTCTCCGGGCAGCGCAGGCCGTTGCTGGGTCCGTGCGCCCTGGCTGCCCGGCCACAAGATTCAGCAGAGGCAATCCCCCGGGTCAGTTGTTTGGTTCCGACCCTTCTTTTTTCTCCTTTTCTTGGTCTTCTTGCCCTTCTTCATTTCGTCTTTCTTCATCTCATCTTTCTTCATCTCGTCCTTTTTCATTTCATCTTTCTTCTGATCTTGCTGCTCCTGCCTCGCGTAGCCAGGCTGGCTGAACGCGGCCGGCGAAATGGCAAGGAAAGACATGGCCATCAAACAGCGGAAAAGCTTCTTCATGGAAATCTCCTGTGCTTCTGAAGATGTGCAGCCCGAGCCTGTCGAGACAGTCTGGCCTGCAGCGATGAGATTCGCACTCCTGCCAAAAGTTTCGCTGCAAGCATGTTTTTCCTTTGTGGCCACTCCCTGCCGCCAAGCGTGCGCAGCGGTGAAACTTTTGCCCGGGTTGTGACTCTAATTAGTATGCGTGCCGACTCCAATCTCGATCGGACGCTGCGCATCTATCGCGAGCGGCGGAGCCAGATCGAACGGGATGGCTTTGACGTGACGAAGGGTGAATAATCGAATGAGAATGAAGACCTTGGCCCTGCCACTCTTGCTCTGGGCCACGCTCGCGGTTCCTCTTTGCGGCGCGGACAATCTTCGTCTCAACCCAAGGCTGAACTACTCGAGCGACAGCCAGGACGGCCCCCTCATCACCGGCGACCACATGGACGACGGTGCGATGCAGGGCCAACCCAATTACGTCATCTTCTACGGCGAAGGTTGATTTAATTCCAAGCGGCAGGCTCGCCGCTCCGTCAGCTTGTATCAGAAATATAAGGGCCGGGTTCACTTCGTGATCGTCGACTTGGACCTGAAGCGCTCACCGGCCCAACAAGAGCTCGTCAAGAAGTACTACCGGGGTTACATCCCCCACGTCACCATCCTTGATCGAAGCGGCCAGCCGGTCTATAACGACTCCGGTGAAGTGGACGAATCGAGGCTTTCCGCAATTCTTGACGCGAGCTTGAAGTAGGGCTGCGGTTCCAGCGGCGGCACTTTTGCGGTCACACAGGCCTCGAGGAAGCGCGATGAGAAAGTTGAATTTTCTGGTTTTGCCGTTTTTTGTTCTGGCCCTGGCTTCGAGCGCCTGCGCGCAGGAGCAGGGACTTGATTACGCTCCTTGGGACCGCGTCCTGAAGAAATTCGTGACCGCGGCGGGGCGGGTGGACTATACAGCTCTCAAGGCGAACCCCGACGACCTCAACAAGTACGTGGAGCAAATCGCCGCGCGCAGTCCCGCGTCTCACCCGCAGGATTTCCCCACGCGCGAAAGCCAGCTCGCTTACTGGATCAACGCCTACAACGCCCTGGTGATCAACGCGGTGATCCAAAACTGGCCCACCAAAAGCGTGCGCAACCTGGGCATGCTGTACAGTTTCTTTTGGGCCAGGAAATTCGTCGCCGGCGGCAAGGAATACACGCTGAACAATATCGAAGACATCCTGCGCAAGAAGCTGGCTGAGCCGCGCATCCACTTTGCCATCGTCTGTGCGTCCAATAGTTGCCCGCGATTGCAGCGTGAAGCCTACACTCCGGAGAATACTGAGCGGCTGCTCGATGAGGCCGCGCGCCTCTACGTCAACGAGCCGCGCAACCTGAAGATTGACGTGGCGCACAACCGCGTGACCCTGCCAAACATTCTCGGCCACTACCACGAGGACTTTGAGAATTACGTGCGCGCGCACAATGTCACCATCACGGGACAGCCCCAGGTAGACTATATAAGGCTCTACGCCAACCCGGCCAATCGCGCCTTGCTGGACCAGCTCAAGAATCCGAAGGTGGATCACTTCGGCTACGACTGGGGAATCAACGACGTCCACGGTCCGGCGGCTGCCGGAAAATTTGTTGAGAAGGAGGAGATGCCATGATTAACTTTGCGAGAAGTCTGCTGACCCGGCTGTATCGTCCGTGGGTGTTTACTTGCCCTCTGCTGCTCGTTGTGCTCATCGCGGCTTGACAGTAATAAACGCGCTGGAGTTTCCAGCGCTTGGCAAGAAGCAAAAAGAGTGATGCGCAGCGGGTGTCTGCGTCCGCTGTTATGTTATCCGATCTCAAAAAGAACAATAAGGGGGAAACGATGTCCGACGTGGTGTACGTCTCCAAAGTGCGCATTGAGCGCAAGGCTGGCCCGCTGCGAATCGCTTACCTGCCTGGAGAGGCGCAGCCAGTCGCCTTCAGCGTGCACGGGGCCATCGCCCAGCACTACAAGGTCGATCCGGCGACGCTGAAGGGATCTCACGCCTCTACGCTGGATTACGTGGTCGCCGCCACGGCGGGTTGAATGATGGGCACCTTCGGAGGCGCGCTGGAGGCGCGTCAGATCGATGCCAGCAACGGCAAGCTCATCGCCGAAGTGACCGGCGAGGTGGAAAAAGAGGAAGGCGTGCTGGTGATCCGCCGCATTCACCTGGACATGCGGCTGACGGCACCGGAAGAAGTCCGCGAGACAGTGGAGCGCGTGCACGGCTTGTACGCCATGCGCTGCCCTCTGTACCGTACATTGCACAACGCCATCCAGCTCACGTCCTCTTACACGTTGGTCGCCTCGGCAGCCCAGGCCTGACCCTAGCCAGGCGCACGCATCCGGGCGTACCAATGCACCTGGGCGACGCGCGCTCAGCTTTGGCCGCTTTGGCCGCGACGGCAGCATCCTCTACGACATCCTGCCTGCGTCGCCAGTGCAAATGCGCGAAACCCGCGCCTAATTAGAAGTCGGGGAACAGGCCGAGGCCGAAGGCTACCCGGTTAACGAAATTAGACAGAGCTACCGTGAGCCCTGTTTCTATCAGGGCTGCCTCATCCCAACCGGCCTGGAAGACGGCGTCCGCGTCAGCCTTTTCCACTGCGGAGGGGTTGCGCGTGAGTTTGTCGGCGAATCGAAACAATGCCATCTCCTTGTTTCCAACGGGAGCGCCAGGATAGTCGATCGCAAGTTTGCGGCCCACTCACTTATCCTTGCCCGCGCCTCCAGCGAGAAGCGTACACGCCGGAGAATACCGAGCGGCTGCTGGACGAGGCTGCGCGGTTTTACGTTAACGAGCCGCGCAATCTGCGCATCGATGCAGCGCGCAATCGCGTGACTCTGCCGCTCATCCTGAAGCACTACCACGAAGACTTCGAGAATTACGTCCGCGCAAAAAACATCTCCGCAACGGGGCAGCCGCTGGTAGACTATGTCCGGCTCTACGCCAATCCCACGAATCGCGCGGCCCTGGATGCGCTCCAAAAGCCGAGCGTCGGTCACTTCGGCTACGACTGAGGCATCAACGATGTCCACGCCCCAGTCCCCACGCAAGAACCTGCAACCAAGGAGGAAAGACCATGATCCATTTCACGAAGCGACGGCTTAGCCGTTATTATGGGCCCTTGGTTTTTACCTGCTCTTTGCTCGCGGCGGCCCTCATCTCCGCTTGAGGTCTGTAGACTCGCGCTGGAGTTTCCAGCGCCTTCGTTCAATTGAAACCGTTCCGCCTGCCGCGATTCCGGTGGCCCTAAAGTTCCACGCCTCTTGCCGGGGACGCTAGGCCTCCGACCTGCCGAGCTTACTCCTATTTCGGCCTCGCCGTGGTCGGCGCCGCAAGCCCGACTACAGTATTCACCGGATTGCGAAGCCGGCCTCTGTCCTGTAGGTTCTCGGGGTACTCATGAAGACTCAGCAAAGGAGTTCATCGCGCGCCTATGCAGCGCGGCTCTATTTCGCAGGTACATCAGGCGAACTTGTTTCTGTTATCGGGCGGGGGAGATTGGCCATGCGCCATCGCGTGTAGGGAGGGAGCCGTGCCGGAACTTCGCAAAGATCCTCTCAGATCCGTGTACTGCTCTGTCAGCCCCCCGGTTCGGCTGCGCCGCCGTAGTTGCACCTATGTGCCTAAGGCAGCGACCAAGATGTATTTCTGCTTTATTGTTGAAGAGCAATATAGACATGACTCTATGCCCATGGTCATTGCAGACCAACTGCTACAATGGGGCCATACGATCGATCTATTGGAACCATCCGAGACGGTTACCTGTTTGTCCGACCTCGCCAGCCAAAGTTACGATGCCTACGTCTTAAAAACGGTATCCGATGGCCCTGGGCTGAGTATCCTACAGGCGGCAGAGGCGGTAGGGATTCCAACCATCAACAACTCCCAATCGATCAGCTTGGTGCGTGACAAGACCATTGGCACCGCATTTGCACATGCTCAAGGGCTACCCGTTCCACATACCTACTTTATCGCCCATCCCCGCCTTCTTAGGAGGATTCCAGAGAAAGATTATCCTCTTGTCGTCAAACCCTCTAATGGCAGCTCTCATCGCAGCATTTATCGACTGAACGGCCCTGCTGACCTGGCGAAACTAGAGATCGCTGCACCCCATCCTTGTTTCTTCCTTGCCCAACATTATGTAGAAAACTCAGGATACGACATCAAGTTGTATGTGATAGGCAAAGATGTTTACTCCGTAGCCAGAAAATCGCCACTTCATCCGGAGGTGAAAGTGGAGGAGCAACTTATTCCGCTTAGGTTAGAGTGGCGCAAGTTGGCGCGGCGCGTTGGCGAAATCTTCGGCCTGGACATCTATGGCTTGGACGTGGTGGAGACGAGTAATGGTCCGGTAGTGGTAGACATTAATGACTTCCCTAGCTTTGGGCATGTGCCAGGAGCAGTGAGTCATGTTTCCAACTATATCCTCCACATTGCCGAACAGGCCAAGTTGAAACGCCACCGCAAAGCCACAATCGAGCTAGCACTACAGCCACTGAGCACCGAGGATTTAGTCATGGGTGGGGATCAGAGATGAGCGATCAAGCTGTGCTTCCTGAGGGAGCCAAATCGTGCTGAACGTAACTGAAATCCTGACGCGTCGCGGCTTCCGGGTTGAGAGCGGCATCCCCGAGGAGATGTTAGCGTGCCCCGACAGGCTGGCTCCAACACATGATCTGTACCTGCTCAAATCCTACACCGCGTTATCGCCCAATCTCGCGGGCGTCTTGCACGTCGGGGGCGCGGCCCGTAAGGCATAGATCTAATCGAAACTGCTGACGGCCCTAAGGCTCTGGCCCGCGCGAGCTCAGCATGAGTCAGACGAAGATTACAGTTCCCAGTAACACCCAGCCCGTTTATTGATTGGAGAACGATGGCCGAAGCGAACCAGGCCATGCAGGAACAGAAGGGGCGCACCGCAGTTCCCAGCACCATCCAGTCCTGTCCTTAGCGACGGGCCTATGTGGAGGCAATTGCCAGATGCGTTCGCAGACGAGACGGATGGAAAAGCGGACCCAGATGACACTCCCGGTTCAGCTCGAGACCCTAAAGCAGCCAGGTACCACCGAGAGAGTGGTCACCGAGAATGTTAGTTCCGTTGGGGCCCGCTTGGTGACCAAAAGACCCCGGCAGCGCAAGGAGTGGTTGCTGCTTACCTTCTTGAGGGATGACCTCCGGTTGCCCGCGCGCGTCGTCTACTGTCAGCGGCTGGCAGACGGGCGGTTTGGCATTGGATTGAAATTCCAGGGGGTGACGATCCTATGGTCTGACTTGCCCAACAACTCACATTGATTTACCTGGCCTGGACAGCCCCGAGGCTCAGCTGTGGCTTTCGGCCTACGGCCTGCCGCAAGCAGAAGTCGAGTTGTTCCAGCAGCGCGGGACGCGCGTCCTCGAAGAGATGCTCGTCTAAGCGACGAAACATGACGACTTCCACGCCAACGGATGGGCCAAGGCGACGAAGAAGCAGCGACATTCTCGCTGGCCCAGGCGCATCCATCGCCTGTCTCCGCGGCGGCCAAAAAACATAGTCGAGCCTAATACTTCATTGGCAGAGTGCCCCAGAAAAACCTCAGCGCGTCGGCGATGCGGGCGCGCCAACTGCCCCAGCTATGGCCTTCATGCACTTCCTTGTATTGCAGCCGGTAATTTTTCTCGCGCAGCAAGTCGCGCAACCGGCGATTACCTTCGAGCAGATTGCGCCCGTGGAAGTTGGCCTCGTAGGTGCCCACATCGAGGTGGAACACGAGGTTGATCTTCGGGGCGTTGCGGAGCGGCTCGAGCGAGGTCTCGGCAAAGAAGCCGCTGGATTGTCCGGCGACATTGCCAAACACCTGAGGATAGTTTTGGCCAATGAACACGGCGATCAGCCCGCCCAATGACGCGCCAAGCGTGGCGCGCGAGCCGGGCGCGGCCTGGGTGCGATAGCGCCGGTCAATCATGGGCACCAACTCCGTGGCGAAGGCCCGCGCGAACTCCGGATTGTTCCCATACTCCTGTTCGCGATTGATGGGCGGCACCATCACTACGAGGATCGGCGGGATTTCTTTCTTATGGATAAGCGAGTCCACCACGTTGTTGATCTTCGCGAAGTTCAAGTAGTCGGTGCCGTCGTGGACGTAGAGCGTCCGGTAGCGCGCCTCCGACTGCGCGTAGCTGGGCGGGAGATAAACCCTCGCGACGCGCGTATTGTTCAGGATTTTGCTGGTAAACGTGAAGTCTTCCAAGGTGCCGTGCGGGATCCTAGCGTCATACTCCACCTCCGCCGGTCGGACGTACTCCGGCATCTCCACATTGGAGTTGGGACCGAAGCCGCTGACCATGGTGCGGGGATTGAGCGGGTCCAGCACCCAGTCCTTGTCGTTGAGCACGAATTTGTAATCCAGGCGCGCGTCGGTCTCGAACTCGCGCACAAGATAAAACAGATCCGTGCCCGCAATCGGCGTAAGGGCCTCGGTCGGGCGAAGGCCCGTCATGTCGCCGGAGAGCATGACCTTCGACGCGGGGCCACGATAGAGAAAAATGGCGCGGCCAAGACCGGGCTTGGTGCCGCGTTCGAGCAGCGGCGTACCTAGCCGGCCAGCGCAGGAGACAAGATCATCCACGAGCGCCCTCTTGGCCGGCTCGCCGGCAGCGTTCGCCGGCTCGAGGAACCTGTCAAATGCTTCGCAGCTCAACACCTTGACACTCGACACCTTGGCTTCCTTTCCTTCCTTCGCAGCGGGCTCCTTTGTCTCCCTGCCTTGCCGGGAATGACCACTCAAGGCCGCAGCAAACGCAAATGGGAGCAGCAGTGGCAGAGCACATCTGGATTTCATGGAGTCTTTTCGGAGTTGGCCCTGAGAGATTCCTCGCCCGCCTCGGCGGGCAGGCCCGCGAAGGGCTCGGAATGCCAGGAAAAAGTTGCCGTGCTGAGTCTCGTGGCCCAAGTGGAGGGCTCAGGCCAAGCGCTCAAAAATGCCGGCAGCGCCCATACCGCCGCCGACGCACATGGTCACCATGCCATAGCGCGCGTTGCGGCGCTCGAGCTCGCGCAGGACCGTCGCGGTCAGCTTCGCTCCGGTGCACCCGAGCGGATGCCCCAGCGCAACGGCTCCGCCATTCGGATTGACGCGCGCGGGGTCGAGCCCCGCCAGCTTGATCACAGACAACGATTGTACGGCAAAGGCTTCGTTGAGCTCGATGACGTCGATCTGATCGAGCTTCAGCCCCGCAATCTTCAGTGCCTTGGGGATAGCAAAGACCGGCCCAACACCCATCTCCTCGGGAGGACAACCTGCGGTGGCAAAGCCAAGGAAGCGCGCCAGGGGTTTGGCGCCGATGGCGCGGGCGCGCTCGGCGCTCATCACCACGGCCGCCGCCGCGCCGTCGCTCATCTGCGAGCTGTTGCCGGCGGTGGTCGTGCCCTTGACGTGGAAAGCGGGCTTGAGCTTGGCGAGTACTTCGAGCGAAGTATCGGCGCGGGGACCCTCATCCGTGTCGAAGATGGTCTTCGTCGTTTTCGGTCGCGCCGCTTTTGAGCCATTCTCGACCGCGGTGATGCTGACTTCCACCGGGACGACTTCATCTTTGAATTTACAAGCCGCAATCGCGGCCAGCGCTTTCTGGTGGCTTTGGTAGGAGAACTGGTCGGCCTGCTCGCGCGTGATAGCGTACTTGCGCGCCAGGTTCTCGGCGGTGAGGCCCATGCCGAGGTAGGAGTCCGGGTAGTGGTCCATCAGCCAGGGATTGGGCGAAATCTTGTTGCCGCCCATCGGCACCATGCTCATGGACTCGGTGCCGCCGGCGACAATCACGTCGGCGTGGCCCACCATGATCCGCTCGGCGGCCATGGCAATGGCCTGCAGGCCGGAGGAGCAGAAGCGGTTGATAGTCATCGCCGAAGACTCCACCGGCAAGCCCGCGCGCAGAGCGGCAATCCGCGCAACGTTCATCCCCTGCTCCGCCTCCGGCATCGCGCAGCCCAGGATAACGTCTTCGATTTCTTTCGGATCGAGGCCTGGCACTCGCGCCAAGGCATCTTTGATAGCGACCGCCGCCAAGTCATCCGGGCGCGTGGCGCGCAGCGTGCCCTTGTAGGCCTTGCCCACCGCCGTCCGCACTGAACTGACAATCACCGCTTCCCTCATTGCTCGCCTCCGTTTCCCTTCCTAATGCCTTCAAGTATTGGATGCCAGGCGCGCGGAAAAATCAACCAAAACGCAGGGGCTAAACCGGCGAAAGCGGAAACTCGATGATCTTCGCTCCACAAGGGGGGTCCCCACGCCTTTTTTGTAAGTGTTGATTCCACGGCACTTTAAGTCCAATGATTTTGCAACTGCACATTCCAGAGCACTTACGGACGTGTTTTCTGTAATTGCGCATTCCAAAGGACTTGCGAGTTTAGGCATGGCCACGCTGTCTGTACGCACGTCAAAAGCGATCTGCAAAGCTCTTGGCAGGCTTTGCAGTTCATGTTACCTCGCTGGTAAACTCATGTCAACCGGAAACACATCGCTGGCGGGCTATTGGCCAAAAAAATGCGCATTCGAAAGCCATGCGCGACGTTGGGTTTCCTCAATCCTTTCACCCCGGGTACTGCTGTGCAAGTCCCGTCGCACCTTGCGCCCGTCCGCGCATGGGGAGCACACCCACTTGCTGCCAAGATTTGACGAAGAGACGGAAGAGTTGGAAGTCCGAATCCCGTGATGGGTGAGCAAAAAAGGTGCCGCGCCCTGGGCGACGATTTCAGAACTTTCCCGATCTTTTTCCGACTTGCGGCATTGTAATTTATAAGTTACAATGCGGACCGTGGTCGAGGTTCGTCATTATGTCGACCGAGGCGAAGATTGCAAGCCGAATCAACCGGCTCGCGGCGGGGAATTTTGGCGACTGCAGACCGTTGCGCCAGGGCTTGAGCGAATTGCGGATTAATTGGGGGCCCGGCTACCGGGTCTATTACGTGATGCTCGGGAGAGTTTGCGTATTGCTCCTCTGCGGGGGCGACAAAAGAAAGCAGTCGTCCGACATTGAGCGGGCACTCGAATATCTCAAGGACTACAAAGAAAGGACCGCACGCCATGAAACGTAAAGCCAGTGCCTCTCACGATGAAGCAGTGGTTCGCCGCCTGCGCAAAGACCCGGAATTTGCCGCCGAGTACCTCAAGGCCGCGCTGGAAGATGAAGACGAACCTCGCGTCTTGCTGATTGCTCTGCGCCACCTTGCCGAAGCGCAAGGCATGGCAAGAGTCGCCAAGGCTGCCGGCATTGAGCGCGAGAGCCTTTATCGAGCACTCTCGGCGCACGGCAACCCTCGCCTGTCCACACTGGTAGCAGTTACCCGAGCGATTGGTCTTAAACTCACGGTTGAAGCCGCCTGATGGGTGGGCAGCATAATTGGAAGTCTCTGAGTTTTTAATCACTGAGACAGTAAACTCCTCTCCCAGGATGGTGAGCAAGACCTTGGTTCTCGGCGCGGGCTTCTCGAAACATGCATGACTCGGGTCAGGGTCCCTTGCTAGGCCTTGCCTGTTTGACTCCTGTCGTCACCACTCCAGGCCGGTCTATGAGGTGCACACCCACTTGCTGCCAAAATTTGACGAAGAGACGGAAGAGCCTCTGGCTAGATTAGGGAAGAGGCAGTGGTATCATAGCGAGGGGCACGCGTCGTTGCAGGACGACGGAGAGTAGCGATGCGAGGGGTTATTCGATTGCAGAGACCTGCGGTACTAGCTTCCAGCCGTGACCGGTTGAGAGAGGCGGCCAAGACCTTGTTCGCGGAGCGCGGCTACGAGGCCACCAGCACGGCAGCGATCTGTCGCCTCGCGGGCACCAGTCAGTCTCAGCTCATCCAAGGACTTCACCAACCAGCAAGGCGTGCTCGAGGCGATCTTCGAGTAGTTCGCTCTCGGACAACGGGGTTATTACGTACGGCGCCGTTTCTTCGTCGGCTGGGCCGCTGCTACCAGCGGAGCGCGTTCCTCTTCGTAACGCGCCAAGAGAAATTCGACGCGCTCGCGGTCGCTGCTGAAGTGCTCCTTGCGATAGAGCTTGTCGACGGCCGCGTCGAGCGCTTGGTGGGCCTTACGCAAGTCCACAGGCATGGATGTGGGGTCGTAGAGATCGGCGAGTGTGGAGTCTGGATGATTTGCGCGGGCCTCTAAGATAGCCTGGGCAAGCTTGCCGATTTGGGTTTCCACAACTGAAGTCAGCGTGGGCCAGGGGAAAGGGTTGTAGACGAGGCCGATGGAGTAACGGTATCGGCTTTCAAGGCGGCCGCCGATGTAACGGAGCCAGGCCATGTGCATCCGGGATGTAATAAGACCGAAGAGGGAAAGGGAAGCATTTTCTATGACGGGGACCAGGTTGCTGGGAATTACGGGCGGCTGAAGATAGCCTATTGGCACATATTCGCGGTGCTCGGAGCTTACCTCGGGAACGACAAGGAACGGTTGCTTTGGGACAACGTTGACGTGGTACAGAGTCGGGGTGTCCGCGAGCTTTTTGGTCGGAGCGCTTTTGCTTGCCTTCCTGAAATCATGGACGGCCTCAATGCGTTTCCGAACATTGGGCATGGCGCGGATGTCTGAAGGTGTTGCGTTGTGAAGGGCGAGAATCCAGCGCTTGCCGCCATTGATGAATTCTTCCGAGCCGATGTAAGGGCGAAGATAGGCGCCCGCGTGAGGCTCTGCCTTGACGAGGGCATTGCATTCCTCGTCGGAGAGAATGTAGTTGCCGTCGTCGATTGGTTTTGAGCCGATGATCATTAGAGGCATGGCGTCGAATGGAGTGGCTTGTTCGTAGACAACGGTATGGGGATCGGCGAGGTTGGCGGCATTAAAAAGGTAGGGGGAGATTACGCGCACGATTGATTCCGTGGGGTCGGCTTCATAATCCGCGTAGTCGAAGATTCGGCGGTCCCTCGGTGCTTGATCTTTGAGCGCAAGGCCGATGATGACGACGTGGACATGAGCCTTGCCCCGCGCTTCGCTGCCCCAGGCAAAGGTGCGGTGGGCGAAGACGATTTCGAGATCATAGCGGTGGAAAAGCAGCGGCCACAGCTCGGCAACTTGCTCACCTTGGGTGATTGAGTTGGTCGCAACGAATCCGATTCTTGCTGTCGTGTTTTGGATGTAGGCGCCTGCCTTGATGAACCAGGCTGCAACGTAATCTAGAGTCCCCTTCTTTTGGGGCAGGGCGGCGACTGTCGCGACCTGTGCGCGTTGCGCGACGGTTTGATATTTCGCTCCGCCGAACGGTGGGTTGCCGAGAATGTAGGTGCATTGTGCCGGATCGAGAACTGTTGCCCAATCCGTTTCAAGAGCGTCAGCGTTCTTGATGGTAGGTGAGGCTTTCAAAGGGATGCGCGGGAAGTAGCCGCCGAGCGCTTCCGAGAGGCGCATGTTCATGATGTGGTCCATCATCCAGAGCGCAATCTCGGCAATGCGCACTGGGAATTCCTCGATCTCGATTCCGTAAAACTGATTCACATCGACCTGAGAAAGCTCGGCCACGTCGAACCTCCGGTTTAAATTGAGCTGCACCAGCACTTCGGTTTCGAGAGTGCGCAGCTCGCGGTAGGCGATGACAAGAAAGTTTCCGCAACCGCATGCTGGGTCGAAGCAGCGGATCGAGGCGAGCTTTTTCTGGAACGCCTGCAGAGCGACAGTCTGGCCCGTGTCGCGGCGGGCCTTCAGCCGGTCGAGTTCGGCGCGGAGATCATCGAGAAACAGCGGGTGGATCAGCTTCAAAATGTTTTGCTCGGTCGTGTAATGCGCGCCGATCGCGCGACGCTTCTGCTTGTCCATGACGCTCTGGAAGAGCGCGCCGAAGATGGCGGGGGAGACCGCGGACCAATCGAATGCACAGGCATCGAGCAGCAGCCTACGCATCGCGCTGTCGAAAGCGGGCATGGGGAGGCGTTCGGCAAAAAGATCTCCGTCGATGTATTCGAATTGCTTGAGGTCCTCGTCGAGCGTTTTTGGGCGCTTGTCGTTCGGGCGGTTCAGCACTTCAAAAAGCTGGCCGAGGAGCGGTCCTAAATCGCTGCCATCTTCTCTGGTGCGGTCGCGAACAAAATCGAGGAAGATGCCTTTAGGCGTGAAAATGCCGGTATCGTCTGCGAAGAGGCAGAAAACCAGACGCACGAGGAAGCGCTCAAGGTCGTGGCCTTCGTAGCCGGAGGCGAGCAGGGCGTCGTGGAGCTTGCCCATGAGCTCGGAGGCTTCGATGTTGACGGGGTCCTGGTCTTTGAAAACGCGTGGGGCTCCGCCGAATATGAAACTGAATGCATGGACATTTTTGTGAAGGTCGGCGAGCTTGAATTTAACTTCTTCTCGGATATTGAGGTCGTACAGTTCGAAAATCTGGAAATCGCAAACAAGAACGTAGCGGGGCAGCTCGGAATCCTTAATGCCGGGGAAATAATTGAGCGCTTGCTCTTTGGCTTTGGTCAGGTCGCGTCCGGCGCTTTTCTGCTCGACAAGAAGGGTTCCCTTCCAAAACAGGTCGATGAAGCCGGGCGCTTTTGATCCGGCACGTTTGATCGGTTCTTCGAAGGTCGCGACCTTGCGGCGCTGGACGCCGAATATTTCGAAAAATTCGTTGTAGAAGGTCTGCGTCTCGCCCTTTTCATAGTGGGCGTCTTTCCACTCTTGGGCGAACCTGGTGGCTCGGTGTCTTATCTCGTTCCACGCAAGCCGCACGGTGCCTCCCTGGTCAAGGGCCCTCCGCGCCGCAGGAGCGGGCGTGACATAGCTTGTACCATGAGTGCCGGATGATGGGGAGGGTTTGATGGGGCGGAAATGCGAAAACGGAAACGGCTCCAATTCTGTTGTCGGTAACTGGTTTATCGAACGCGCTGAGCAAGGCGGAGTTTTCCTTGCTCGCGATAGCTAGGAAGTTGCCCGAAGCGGAGAGCTTGCCAAGGATGACAGTCTTTGGTCGTCACGCGACCGGAGCGTAACGTCCTTGCGCCAGCGAAGTGGGAAATGACCTTGCCCCGGTTTCCATGAGGGGTTGGCGGCCTCGCCCTGCTCTTGGATGTGAGAATAGCCCTCACAACAGCCGAGGAAGCGCGCGAGATCACTGCCCGCGCGAACGTTTCCGTTTACGCCCGCGCGGCAGAGTTGTGGTACCTTTCCGGCTTACAAATGGACCCCATCCAGAGGCTAACGTCTGCTGTACCCGACAGCAGCATCATTTTTCATTACACGTCTCAGAACGGTCTTCTCGGAATCATCAAGAGCAAGTCACTATGGGCTAGCAGCATTCGTCACCTATTATAAGTGACTCGGCAGAGTTTGCTTACGCCGTTGAATTCATCCGTACAAAACTGAGTCGCAAGCTACAGGCGGAACGTGGCCCATGGAACAGCTATTACCGTACGGTTCTAGAAAGACTTGATGCGATAAAGGACATGACCTTGTTTGTTGGGTCGTTCTCCGAGCATGGTGATTTGCTAAATCAGTGGCATGCGTACACTCCAAACGGAATTGGATTCAGTATCGGGTATGAATATAAACGACTGAAAGTTCTGGCAGAAAAACAGCAGTTCAAAATCATAAAGTGCGTTTATCAAGAATCCGAACACGATGCCATTTTGGAAGAGTTAATCAATCTTGGAGGATCACTGGTCAACGCCGGGGGGTACGAAAACGGAGTAATGGCTCTTTTCATCGGGTTGTACACCTTGCGCCTGCACTGAAGCACCCATCCTTTTCCGAAGAACGAGAATGGCGACTGGTCAGCGAAGTCGTTCGGCCCCCGATCCCGACAGTGCCCAACAACGTGTCAACGAAATTTAGGGCCGGGAAGTCAATGCTGATCCCCTATAGGGAGTTCAAGTTGGCAGAGGAAAATGGCCGAGTTTCGATTTCAAAGGTATTTGTTGGCCCCACTCCGCATATGGAGCTTTCAATCTCCTCGCTCATGCATCTTCTCATGACTTCTGAGGTGGATGATTGGCAGGTAGTGGGTTCGTCTGTCCCGTATAGGAGTTGGTGAGCCCGCTTCGTAGGAGTTCCCTCCGCTCTCTCCGTCGTCAAGGGGCGTGCCCGCTGACGCGACTCCCTGTGGTTGCCTTTGACTGCGGCTTCGCTGTGGGAGTGATCCTAACTATGAAAGGCATGGGCCTCTCTGCGCTCAAAGGTGCCGGGCGCGGAGTCCCGAAAAATCAACAGATCAGATAGCGCGGTCGAGCTTAACGCTCGGCGACTCGCGTCTTGCAGCGTATTCCCGCCTACTGTATCGGCGTCGGATTCACATGAACCCCACCTGAGGCTTTGCTTCTTCGATGGAATGGGCCTTGACAGCACAAAAGCTGAAAAGCTCGACGTGCGCGCTCTCTGCGGCGCGCGGTCGCCGAAGCCAGCGCGGAAGCGGCTGGATTCGCGGAGGCGGGTGCGCATGCCATCAAATCTGCTGCCGGATTAGCGGATGAGCCGCACCACAAATCAGGAAGATGCGACGATCGGGGACCCAAAGACGTGTGGCTCCAACTGATGCAGCTCGCGGGTGTGGCTACAGAGTTCATGTGAAAAGCCGCGAGTTCATCGGGCTTCAGCGGCTGAAGCCGCTGAAGAGATATGGAAATGGCTGGACTAGCGGCACGCCTGAAGGCGTGCCCTGACGGAAGCCGGGGGGGTGCCGGCCTAAAGGCCGGCGCTACAGGAAACAAAAACCTCACCATCGGGGCGGGCGCAGCGGCGAGATGAGGATTGCGTTCTATTCAGCGTCGATTGCACCTCTCAGCGCGTAGGGGCACGGCATGCCGTGCCCCTACGACGATTCGTAGAAGCCTGAAGCCCACCCTCGCCCCAGCAGCGGGGGCGAGGATGGGGCACCCAAAGACACGACGATTTGTAGAAGCCTGACTAATATTGGCGCGCAATTTTCCCTGCCCTGAGAAAAGACAGCCCACCCTCGCCCCAGCAGCGGGCGAGGATGGGGCACCCAAAGACTTGACGATTCGTAGAAGTCTGACTAATACCGGCGCGCAATTTTGGCTGCACTGAGAGCTTGCATCCTCTAGGCTTGCGGGTTCCTCGGGCGCTCCATCCAAAGCATGTATCGGGCGATTTCGCTGGCGTCAGTCAACGCCGGGCATGCGGCCCACCGGTCCAGGGCTTCGTTGCCGTACAAGTTAACGAAGCCCAACTTGCGACGAAGGGTTTCGATGTCCTGGGGTTTCCCGGTCAGGAATAACCAGCCCGGCTTGACCCCGTGGCTGTTGGCGTAATGGCGCAGCACTTCGGGCGTATCCTGTTCCGGCTTGAGGGTGAGGGAATACATGAAGATATCGCGCCCAATGCGATCCCCCAGAGCCTTTTGCACCTGCACCAAGTTGGCTGTCTGACGTGGGCAAAGACCCTCACATTTCGCGTACATGAAGTTAATCAAGACCATCTTCCCCTTGATTAGATCCTCGTAGAACCGGACGGGCTTGTTCTCGTGAGTCCGCAGAACGACGTTGGGGAAGTAGCCCGCTCGAGGCCCGGCGCGCGGGGAGGTGGTGTCTCCCCATGCTCTCTGCCTGGAAAACACCGAAGCAAACGGAGCGAGGAGGAAACTGGCCAGCAGGGTTCTTCGGGTCATGTTTTGGCACTTCCTTTCTCGCAGCTCGGTCATTGCCGCGGCTTGAGAACACGGTGTTGGCGTGACGGTTGAGCTCCTCATGGCACCACGTCCCAACGAAACATCATGGCATGGTCTTCATGCACGAGGTTGTGGCAGTGCGTCGGGTACCTTCCCAGGAAGTCTCTGAATCGAATGAACACTCGCACCTCGTCGTCTGGACCTAGGATCACAACGTCCTTCCTCGATACTTCGTGCGGCGGGGGCGGTTGCCCATTTCGCGAAAGGATCTGGAACTCTTCCATGTGGATGTGAATGGGGTGGGACCAATCACCGCCATCGTTCTGCAAGACCCAGATCTCCGCCGTACCCTGCTGCGGAGCCGCACGAACTTCGTTCACGTTAAAGAACTTGCCGTTGACGGTCCAGCCTCCGTTATCATCGCCAAACACCCACCTCCTGGTTCTCACCACCTGGCTCAAATCAATGTCGGGGAGGGGGCGCAGCGTGGAAGGGACTTGGCTGTGGTCGGGCGCATCGCGGTCAACGTCAAAGCGCAGGATCGGCGTGCCCGGGTTCAGCAGCTCTCCTGTTGGGCCGGTCCCATCCTGTTGTGCCAAGCGGTTCACGAGGAAGAGCTGATCCCCGATCCGGTAGTTGGAGAAGTCGATGATTACGTCCATGCGATTTGCGACGCCTAACCGCGCGCTCTGGACGGTCAGCGGGTTGGGCAAGAGATTTCCGTCGTTCGCAATCAGGATGAACGGCTGGCCCGAACTCAGAAGGAACTCATAGAAACGCGAAGGCCCAGCGTCCAAGAGGCGGAAGCGGTACTTACGCCGAGCGACCTTGAGGAACGGCTGGATCACGCCGTTTACCGTGAACTTGTCGCCGATGAAGCCTTCGAGATTAAAGGGATTGAACAACAGCTCCCCATCCCGGGTGAATCTCTTATCGGCGAAGACTAGGGGGATGTCAAACTCGCCGCTCGGAAGGCGAAAAGCCCGCGGATTGTGGTCGAGTTCGTCGCCGGAGTCCTGGTCATCAAAGAGGAGATAAAAGCCGACAAGCCCCCTGTAGGAGTTTTGCGCGGTAAAGTCAACCCGGTGGTCGTGGTACCAGAGGGTCCCCAGGGTCTCTCGCGGATCGCCGCCCGCCAGGGTATTGGGATAGTGGTTGTCCTTGAACAGGCCTGAATCGAAAAAGTCCGCAGGAAAGCCATCGCTTTCCGACGGCGTATGTCCATTGTGAAGGTGGGTCGTGGTTTGAGGGATCCCAAAGCCAACGTGGTTGGTCGGCAGGTCATTATGGAAGCGCACAACGATGGGTTCCCCATACCGAGCGTGGAAGGTAGGGCCGGGGAAGATGCCGTTGAAGCCCCAAATGGTATTCAATGGGAGGTCCGGGTGAAAACTATGCTGGGCCTCCATTTGATGGATGTCATAGAACATCTTTGGCAGAAAGTCGTGCCAACGTTGATGACTGGCCCGGGGAGCTTCACCGGAAACTGGGTCTGGCTGCGACGGCGGGTCCAGGCTCGGCACCGATTGAGCGATCGGCATTACAGGAAGCTCAGCTGCGAATGGCCTGGTCGGCGGGCTCGCGAGCTCGGAGTCATTGGTGTCCCGATTGGCTGCAGGAGCCCGGGCTATGGGATGAATCGCGGGGAAACTAATCAGTCCGAGTTGGATGATTCGGCGCCTGGATAACATCGATATTCCTCCTTGGGCTAGACCTCTGCTTCGGTGACGCGTCAAGTAGGAATACCCTAGGGCGGGGCGGCCTGGGGCCTCTGCGAAGAACTTGGTCCGGAGTCCTCATTAGGATTAACTTTCGGGATGAGCCTAGGGGACAGAGGTAGGCTGCACAATCCGGTGAATGCCGTAATCAAGGAGGAGAGAACTTCTGACGGGAGATACCTGACGGCTGGCGTGCCCTGACAAAGCTGGCCGGTGCCGGCCTGAAGGCCGGCGCTACATGAATCCAAAAACCTCACCATCGGCGCGGGCGCGGCGGGCGGGGAGATTACGATGCGCTTTCTATTCCGTGTCCATTGCACCTCTCAGCGCGGGGGGCACAGCATGCCGTGCCCCTACGACGATTCGTAGAAGTCTGACTAATACCGGCGCGCAGTTTCGCTGAGCTGAGAAAAGAGAGCCCACCCTCGCCCCGGGGGCGGGGCGAGGATGGGGCACCCAAAGATACCCAAAGATATCCAAAGACACCTAAAGAGTTGCGGCGAGGCACTACAGCTCGGCGTTTGGTTACTATTTTGCTCGCATGAGACGCGTGACGCTGTATGTGATTGGGGCCTCCGGGGCTCCCATACTTGGGGTACACTGCTCTTACCCAGGGAGGTGGTTTCCCTTGGTCCTCAGTTTTGTGGCCCTCGGCTATTTTCTGACGGAGGAATGGGCCAGTATCGAGATGCGACTCCAGCACGATATTGGCATCTTCGTCGGGGTGGGGCTGGTCACGATCCTTGTCTATATCACTATCTATTTTTGGCTCAGGAGAAAACAGGTGCGTGCAGCCATTTCGCAGGAAAACCAGGAAAACGAGGCCGAGTTGGACCCTGTCGAGGAGGCCTCTCGTGAATCGTTTCCAGCCAGTGATCCTCCGTCCTGGGTCATGGGCAGACAAACCACACAGCCAAGAACACGCGCGAAGGCGGCTGGCATCTCGAGTTGACCGAAACGATGAGCTTTCACGCCTCGCCGCGTCGAGAGCTGTCGGACTACTGTCAAAGAGTCGCGCAAGCCAGCGGACGCGAACAGCATAGCTACAGACAGCGCTCTTCAAAATCAGATATAGGTATGAAGTCCTATCCACTCCGTGCAAGAAGTTCCAGAACATACTCGCGACCCCGGCGCTATCTGTGAGTGATTTTGGCGCCTCAGTTACCACAACAGCAAAACGGTTACGATTATTGCCGCTCTCGGCATACCGACGGGCAAGTCGTTGGGCTTGCATGCCGGTTTGAGCTTTGGTCAAACTGCCCTGTTTCGCGCTTGTTCCATCTTGAGACTGGGCGAGAGAATGGGTTTAGTCTGTCGATAAGTCTTGGTTTGTTCGGACGTTGCACAGAGTCCGAGTGAGTGCTGGGCAGGAGGTGTGGCAAATAATGTCCGACAGTCCAGCGGAAAAGATCGGAGCTGGACCCGCCGCGGGCAGTTCCACGACGGGCGCGGCGCAAGCTGACCAGCGCGCTACAGACCGCTATCCGTTGGTCATCAGCGCGGAAGTGACCGAGGGGTCCACCGGGGCGCGTTTGTCAGCCCGCACTTCCGATCTGGGCCTGCGGGGCTGCTACATTGATATGCTCAATCCTTTCGCCAGGGGTACTACCGTGCAAAGTCCGGCTCACTCGGGAAAAGAAGTCATTTGAAGCGGAGGGCACCGTGGTTCATTCCCAGCCCGGGATGGGAATGGGCGTTGCCTTTACAGCAGTCAGCCCGGACCAACTGGAGGTACTGCGGAAGTGGCTGGGCGAGGTGACTGGGGAATCGTCGCCTTTGGAAACATCACCGGCAGAGGCCGCTGCCCGGCGGCCTCCTCAGCAAAAAGAGCTGCGCATCCTGAACAAGCTGATTAGCCTAATGATGAGCAAGCGTCTCCTGTCGGAAAGCGAAGGAGAGGAACTGCTGCGCGACCTTTTCCGATAGAGATAGAGATAGAGATAGAGATAGAGAGCGCAAACAGTTTTTTCTAAAACCTCGCCCGCAGTGCTCATTCTTGCGCTTGAGACGATTTGAGCCACGCAGGGCAATAGCCGTCAGGTCATCCACTCGGCGCGGACGGTGGCACTCACGGTAGGGGCAATCCAATGATATTGGAGTCCAGCGTCACCGCAGCGGTCCGGGCTAACAGTCGGCCTTCCACTGTTGCCCCGGTCGTCACGGTGATGGAGGCCAAAGCCAGGATGTTTCCCTTGAACACAGAGCCCGTTCCCAGAGTGGCGGAACTGCCCACCTGCCAAAAAACGTTGGCCGCCCTGGCGCCGCCGATTAGGATCACCTGGCGAGCGGAGGTTGTGGTGAGGGTGAACGCCATCTGAAAGATGAACACGGCGTTGGCGTCGCCCCGGGCGTCGAGCGTGAGGTCCCCGGAGGAGATCTCCAGCGAGGAGGTGGATTTATAGAGGCCTGGAGTGAGGGTTTGCCCGCCGAGATTTCCGGCGACCGTGATCGCACCGACGGTTCGTCCCGCCGCGTCGTTATACGCAGTGGTTGCCCGCCAGGTCCCTGG
>QHYU01000153.1 GCA_003224235.1 Acidobacteriota bacterium | reverse complement strand
CGGCTCGTTCGCCAGCGAGGCCTGAAACGCCTGCGCCGTGCCCTGAAAGCTGGCATGGATGCTGGCCGGCAAGCCAATTTCCCGCTCCGCGCCCTGGATGGCGTTCACCGCCTCTCCCAACGCGACCCCCGGCGCCAAGTTGAACGACAAGGTCACGGCCGGAAACTGCCCCTGGTGGCTGACCGCCAGCGCCGTGGTCTTCGGCTCATAGCGCGTGAACGCACTCAGCGGCACCTGCGCCCCGTTCGAGGAGCGCACGTAGATGCTCTTCAGCGCATCCGGGTTCTGCCGAAAGCTCGGCTGCACTTCCAGCACTACGTGATACTGGTTCAGTTGGGTGAAGATGGTGGACACTTGGCGCTGTCCAAAGGCGTCGTAGAGGGTGTCGTCAATGGCCTGCGGGAGTATCCCCATCCGCGCGGCGGTATCGCGGTCAATCACCAACGAGGCTTCCAGTCCCCGGTTCTGCTGGTCGCTGGCCACATCACGCAATTCCGGCAACCCCTTCAGCTTGTCAAGCATCCGCGGCGCCCAGTCCAACAAATCCGTCAGGTTCTCGCCTTGCAAGGTGTACTGATAGAGGGAGCCAGTCACCCGCCCACCTACGCGGATGTCCTGGACGGACTGGAGGAACAAAGTGGCACCGGGCACCTGAGCAAGCTTGCGTCGCAGGCGGCCGATGACCTGATCGGCGCTCACCTTGCGGACTCCCAGTGGCTTCAGTTGCGCAAACATGCGGCCCGTATTGATCGCCCCGCCGCCACCGCCGGTGAAACTGACCACGTTATCCACGGCTGGATCCGCCAGGACAATATCAGTGAATTGCTTCAGCTTCTCTCGCATTGCGGGAAAGGAGATGTCCTGTTGGGCTTGAATGCTCCCCACCAGACGTCCCGTGTCCTGTTGGGGAAAGAATCCTTTGGGAACGACAATGAACAGGTAAATGTTCAAGCAGACGGTGGCCACGGTGATGGCCAAGGTGAGCGGCTGATGACGCAACACCCATTTGAGACCGGAGCGATAAGCTCCGAGCCCCCAATTGAATGCGCGCTCGCTCCCGCGATAGAGTCTTCCGTGGCGGCGGCCCTTCTCCGACCGGAGGAACTTAGCGCACATCATGGGCGTGGTGGTCAGGGAGACGACAAGCGAGATGGCGATGGTTACAGTAAGTGTGACAGCGAACTCCCGGAACAGCCTGCCAATGATGCCTCCCATCAGCAAGATGGGGATGAAAACGGCAACCAACGACGAGCTCATGGAGAGAACGGTGAAGCCGATCTCCCGGGATCCTTTGAACGCCGCTTGCAAGGGAGAATCCCCGGCTTCGAGATAGCGGGCGATGTTTTCGATGACAACGATGGCATCGTCCACCACGAAGCCAGTGGAGATGGTGAGAGCCATGAGGGACAAATTGTCGATGCTGTAACCGAGAAGATACATGACGGCGAACGTGCCCACGAGGGAAAGGGGCATGGCCACGCTGGGAATCGCGGTGGCCCAGACATTGCGGAGAAAGAGAAAGATGACCATCACGACCAGGGCCATCGCGAGGCCGAGGGTGAGTTCAACGTCAGCCACCGAAGCCCGGATCGTGCCGGTACGGTCGGAAATAGCCGAAACGGTGACGGAGGGCGGGACCGAGGCTTGCAATTGCGGGAGCAAGGCCCGAATGCGGTCCACCGTCCCGATGATGTTGGCCCCCGGCTGCCGGAAGATGATGAGGAGAACGGCGGGCTTGCCGTTGGCCAGTCCGGCGGTGCGCACATCCTCGACGGAGTCGGAGACCTCGGCAACGTCGCTCAGCCGCACGGGAGCGCCCTTGCGGTAGGCGACAATCAAGGGCCTGTATTGATTCGCCTTAGAGAGTTGATCCGTGGCCGTGATGACCCACCTGCCGGTCTGGTCAGCGAGTTCTCCCTTGGGCACGTTGGCATTGGCGGAGCGAAGGGCGAAACGAACATCATCCAAACCGATGCCATACCGCGCCAGGGCCGTGGGGTTGACATCCACCCGGACGGCCGGACGAGCCCCTCCGCCTACAGTCACCTGGCCGACGCCTTTGACCTGCGAGAGCTTCTGAGCGAGGATGGAATCAGCGGCGTCGTAGATGCGGCCCAAGGGCATCGTTTCCGAGGTCGCCGCCATAATCATAATGGGTGCGTCCGCCGGATTAATCTTGCGGTAGATAGGCGAGTTGGGCAGATTGGACGGGAGCTGTCCACGCGCGGCGTTGATGGCCGCCTGGACGTCCCTGGCCGCCGCATCAATGTTGCGGCTCAGATCGAACTGGAGCACGATTTGGGTGGAGCCGAGCTGGCTGGTCGAGGACATCTCGGTGACGCCAGCAATGCGCCCAAACTGACGTTCCAGCGGGGTGGCAACTGAAGAAGCCATTGTCTCAGGGCTGGCACCGGGCAGGGCCGCCGAGACCTGAATGGTCGGGAACTCCACCTGGGGCAGCGGGGCCACGGGAAGGAACCGGTAAGCAACCGCGCCGGTAAGGAGCAAGGCCGCGCTTAACAACGAGGTGGCAACAGATCGTTTGATGAAGGGCGCGGAGATATTCATGGGTCAGTCCCCGGGCGCTTCCATTTCGACGGGGTTACCGATGCGGAAGCGTCCGAGCCGCCTCGCCAGGCGATCAAAATACAGATAGACGACGGGAGTGGTGAAGAGGGTGAGCACCTGGCTGAGCAGGAGACCGCCGACGATGCTGATGCCCAGCGGGCGCCGCAACTCCGCCCCTGTCCCTCCTCCCAGCGCCAGCGGCAGCCCGCCTAGCAGCGCCGCCATCGTCGTCATCATGATCGGCCGGAAGCGCAGCAAACTCGCCTGATAGATGGACTCCTCCGGGCTCTTCCCCTCCTTGCGCTCCGCCTCCAGCGCAAAGTCGATCATCATGATCGCGTTCTTCTTCACGATCCCGATCAGCAATATGATCCCAATCAGGGCAATCACGCTCAGGTCGGTGCGGCACAACTGCAGAGCCAGTATCGCCCCCACCCCCGCCGACGGCAGCGTGGATAGTATGGTGATGGGGTGAATGTAGCTCTCGTACAGCACCCCCAGCACGATGTACACCGTCACCAGCGCCGCCAGAATCAGCCACGGCTCGTTCGCCAGCGAGGCCTGAAACGCCTGCGCCGTGCCCTGAAAGCTGGCATGGATGCTGGCCGGCAAGCCAATCTCCTGCTCCGCGCCCTGGATGGCGTTCACCGCCTCTCCCAACGCGACCCCCGGGGCCAAGTTGAACGACAAGGTCACGGCCGGAAACTGCCCCTGGTGGCTAACCGCCAGCGCCGTGGTCTTCGGCTCATAGCGCGTGAACGCACTCAGCGGCACTTGCGTCCCGTTCGAGGAGCGCACGTAGATGCTCTTCAGCGCATCCGGGTTCTGCTGAAAATGCGGCTGCACTTCCAGCACCACGTGATACTGGTTCAGTTGGGTGAAGATGGTGGACACTTGGCGCTGTCCAAAGGCGTCGTAGAGGGTGTCGTCAATGGCCTGCGGGAGTATCCCCATCCGCGCGGCGGTATCGCGGTCAATCACCAACGAGGCTTCCAGCCCCTGATCCTGCTGGTCGCTGGCCACATCCCGCAATTCCGGCAACCCCTTCAGCTTTTCCACCAACCGCGGCGCCCAAGCGAACAGCTCCTGGGGATCCGCATCTTCGACCGAGTATTGGTATTGGGTGCGGCTAACGCGGTTTTCAACGGTGAGGTCCTGGACGGGCTGCATGTAGAGGGTGATCCCCTCGACTTTGGCCAACTCGGGCTGCAAACGCCGAATGATTTCTGAGGCATCCGCACTGCGCTCATCGAGCGACTTCAGGTTGATCTGAATACGGCCGCTGTTGGTGGTCAGGTTGGTCCCATCGACACCGATGAACGAGGACAGGCTAACCACATCAGGGTCCTTCAAAATGATCCGTGCCAGGGCCTGCTGGCGCTCGGACATTGCGGAGAAGGAGATCGTAGCCGGAGCCTGGGAGATTCCGAGAATAAGGCCAGTGTCCTGCACTGGGAAGAAGCCCTTGGGCACGACGACATAAAGCAGGAGCGTCAGCACGAGGGTTGCGAGGGTCACCAGAAGGGTGGCGGTCTGGTGGCGCAGAACCCAGCGGAGCATCGCGCCATAGAGTTCGATGACGCGCTGAAAGAGGCGCTCGGAGGCGCGATACACAGGGCCCTGCTCGGACTCCTCGTGACGGCGCAGCAACCTGGCGCACATCATGGGCGTGAGCGTCAGGGAAACAACGGCGGAAACCAGGATGGTGACGCTGAGAGTGACGGCAAACTCCCGAAACAGGCGGCCGACGATGTCGCCCATGAACAGCAAGGGAATCAAAACGGCAATCAGCGAGACGGTGAGCGAAACGATGGTGAATCCGATCTGCTCGGAACCTTTGAGGGCCGCTTGCAGGGGCGACTCGCCCTGTTCGATGAAGCGGGCGATGTTTTCGATCATCACAATGGCGTCGTCCACCACAAAGCCCGTCGAGATCGTCAGCGCCATCAAAGAGAGGTTGTCCAGGCTATAGCCAAGCAAATACATGATTCCGAAGGTGCCGACCAAGGACAGGGGCATGGCGACGCTGGGTATGACCGTTGCGGAGAGGCTGCGCAGAAACAGAAACATGACCATCACGACCAGGGCCACGGTAAGCATCAGCTCAAATTGCACGTCCTTCACGGAGGCACGGATCGTGGTGGTACGGTCGGTAAGGATCGCGACCTTGATCGAGGAAGGGAGGGAAGCTTTGAGCTGCGGCAACAATTTCTGGATGCGGTCAACGACGTTGATGATGTTGGCCCCGGGCTGCCGCTGAATGTTCACAATGACGGCGGGCTTATCGTTCTCCCAGGCCGATTGCTTGACATTTTCTGCGCTATCCACAATCTCGGCCACGTCGGACAGGCGGACCGGCGCACCGTCGCGATAAGCGACGATGAGCGGGCGGTACGCTTCGCTCGAAAGAAGCTGATCGTTCGCGCCGATGACATACGACTGCCGGGGACCTTCCAGATTGCCCTTGGCCTGATCGACATTCGACTGCGAAAGCAGGGAGCGCACATCCTCCAGGCTCAGGTGGTAGAAGGCGAGCGCGGTCGGATTCGCCTGGATGCGCACAGCGGGCTTCTGTCCACCGCTGATGGTTACCAGTCCAACTCCCGGGAGTTGGGAGATTTTCTGCGCCAGGATGGTGTCCGCGAGGTCTTCGACCTTGGAGAGCGGCAAGGTGTCCGAGGTCAGGCCCAAGGTCAAAACGGGAGCGTCAGCGGGATTCGTCTTGCTGTAGATGGGGGGATTGGGGAGTTCTCGCGGCAAGAAGGTGGAGGCCGCATTGATCGCCGCTTGGACCTCTTGCTCCGCGACATCAATGTTCAGGTCGAGATTGAACTGCAGAGTGATGAGCGAAACGCCGAACGAACTGACCGAAGTCATCTGGTTAAGGCCAGGAACCTGTCCGAACTGGCGCTCGAGCGGAGTGGTGACCGAGGAGGCCATCACATCCGGGCTCGCGCCGGGATAAAACGTCAGGATCTGGATGGTTGGATAGTCGACCTGGGGAAGCGCGGAGACCGGGAGTTGCCGGTAAGCCACGAAACCAACCAGGAGAACACCTGCCATGAGCAAAGAGGTGGCGACGGGACGAAGAATAAAGAGCCGGGACGGACTCATGGCCGCTGCGTTGGCTTCGAGGATATCGGCTTGGAGCTGCCATCGTTGGCCTGGCGCGGTTCCACTTTCGTGCCCGCCTGCAGCTTGTCCTGGCCGTCAACCACGACCTGCTCGCCAACGGTCAGGCCACCCGAGATGACGGCTATGTTGCCTTCGATAAAATCCACTTGGACGGGTCGAACTTCTGCGTGATTGTCCGCTCTGACGACATAGACAAACTGGCCTTGCACTCCCCTTTGAAGAGCCACGGACGGTACGCAGATAGCCCCCTTCTGCAGCCTTAGGAGCAAGTGTACATTTACGAATTGGTTCGGCCAGAGGGCCAGGTTCTCGTTGTCGAAAATGGCCTTCAGCCGAATGGTGCCCGTGGTCTGATCAATTTGATTGTCCACTGTGGTCAGCTTGCCGGCAGCCAGCTTCGTCTTGTCGTCCCGATCGTAGGCTTCGGCGTGAAGCTCGCCTCCACGCATTTGCTTGACGACTTCGGGCAGGTTGTCCTCGGGGATGCTGAAGACGACGGCGATAGGCTGCACCTGAGTGATAACTAGCATGCCGTTGGGATCCGCGGCGTGCACCATATTCCCCTGGTCGACGAGCCGCAAGCCGATCCGGCCACTCAACGGGGCCGTGATCCGGCAGTACGTCAACTGCAGCTTTTGGTTGTCGATTTGGGCTTGATCAACGCGAATCACTCCCTCAAGCTGCGCCACGGCTGCTTTTTGGGTGTCGTACTGCTGCTGCGAGAACACGCCCTCTTGCCACAACTTCTCATAACGCGCCAGATCCAGACGAGCGAAAGTTAATTGTGCCTGGTCACGAGGCAGTTGGCCCTGGGCCTGATCGAGTGCAACCTGGTAAGGACGCGGATCAATCTGGGCCAGAAGGTCCCCCGCATGCACGAACTGTCCCTCGCGGAAGCCAACCTGGAGGAGCTGGCCATCAATTCGGCTTCTCACCGTCACCGTGTTGAAGGCAGTCACCGATCCCAGACCCCTCAGGTAAACAGGCACATCCCTCTTCTCGACAGGTGCCATGGCAACGGGAACGCCAGGGGCCACAGATTGCCCCTGTCTCGCTGCGGCCTGTGCCTGGGAGCGACCGCGCAGTTTGTAGCCACCGAATGCTCCGCCCAAAAGGACCGCGAGAACCAGAAACCACAACCACAGGCGTTTACGTGAATGCGAAGCTGGTTCAGCCCGATTAGGCTTTGGCGGGATTTCGGAGACGTCTTGGTTCAAGGAGGCAACCATGCGCGCTCTCTGGATACCGAATAAGCGCTTTTATTTTAGAGACCGGACACAGTCATCCCGTTACATCTAATTCTCGACCGACGCGGCATGGGAAACGCTGGGGACAACTATCAGCCCCTGCTCTCCTGCAGCACCAAAGGAAATGGTCGCGACAGTGTAGGCGCAGCGGACTTGAAACACAAATGGAGGTTTTGCAGTTCATTTTTGGGCTTTAGCATTTCATTGGCCTGCCTAGTTCGCAGGTCTTGCTGGAAGCAACGGGGAGGGAGTGTACTGCGCCAGTACTCGACCGTCCTTTTTGCCGAGTAAGACCAGCGAGGCGCGCTGAGCCGGCAGTCGTAAGCGAATCTCCGCTCCCGTGGTCTTGTCCTTGATGGCAATCTCTTCCTCCTGTGCGCTCTCCGACGCGAAGAGATAGAGCACGCTATCCGCAAAGAGCACGGGCCAGATCAGCATCCCCGGCGAGGGAAGCTTTCCTTCAAAGGGCGGTTCCACCCGCACTTGGCGCAAGGCCCATGCATAGAGCTCGGCCACAGGCTCGAGCCCTTCGGCCAGCTCGACCGGATAGCTGACAAGAAAGACCCGACCCTTTCCCCAGGGCAGCGTGTGCAGGGCCTGGCCGTCGGAAACGCGCAGGGCCTCGAGGAACGACTGCTTCTGGCCGTCAAAGGATAGGGAGATGGTTTTCGACTCGAGAGGAATTTCCGCGTGGCGGTAGATCACCGGTTCGCGAGTTGCGTCGAGTCCAAACGCCGACAGCCGGCGGGTGGCCTGCCAGTGTGGGTCCCGCTCGAAGGAACCGGTGATGAAGAGATTCCCGCCGTCCGCCACATACTTCAGAAGCGCCTGCCAAGCTTCCTCGCTGAGAGCATGAGCGGATGGAAGGATGACCAAGCGCGGGTTTCCCAATCGCGCCAACTGGTTCTCCGCAACCACGTAGCCAGGCACGCGACAATAGTAATGCAGGGCTCGCACAGCTTTCATTTGGGCCTCCAGGGCCAACCAGTTCAGCGCCGAATACTGGAATGCCTGCGAGGTCACAATGGCGACTTCGGGCGTCTGCGGTGTGCGAAGGAGGCTCTTGGAAGCCGCTATGAATGGGGCGAACCGCAGCAACACGTCGACTTCGGGCTTTTCCGACCGGTCGGCGCGAATGGCGCCGATACTGGCCTCTCCGTCGTCGCGCATATAAGCGTTGGTGTGCCAGAGCCACTGAATCGCGCCGGCGCTGGTGGCCAGCGCCATGGCCACCTTGCGTTCCAATAGGATGGCTTCCTCCTCGGGGGTGCGTCGCCCGCTTTCGTCGATCTGTAGTTCGTGCTGGATCCCGGTTTCCTGCACCAGCATGGGCTTGCCGGATTGCTTGGCCACCAACGAGTCCCATAGCAGTGCATCTAGCTGCCACCAGCTGTGCGTAGTGGTGAAGTCTACTGCGTCACCGAAAAAGGCTGGTGAAAGCCGGTCTCGTCCGCCGCCCTCGTCCTGCCCGACAGTGATGAGCTGACGGCTTCCGGTCCCGCGAATGGCGCCGCGCAGCTCGTCAACCCACCGGAGGAACTTCTCCTGGGAGAACCGATAATACTCATGGACCTTGAGCGCGTTGCCCCCGCGAGAGGTTCGATACATTGCCCGGGTCGAAAACTCTTCCTCATCGGGCAGGGGCACGGGTTCCGCATCCGGCAGGGGAACGCTCCTCCAAGCTTCGGCCAAGCTCGTCCGATCCCGGAACCGCTCCTTCAGCCAGGTGTTCCATGCGCGCAGCTCGTACTTATCCCGGTTGGGCCGCGTGGACCACAATTTGTTCGGGTTAGAGAAACTCGGCTCGTTGATCAGATCCCACATGAGAAACGGCACGTCCTTGAAGCGCTCGACGACCGGGATGATCAGATCTTTCTGGCGACGCACCGCTTCCGGATCGAGATATGGGTTCGAGCCGCCCAGAATCTCGGGGATGAACGAAAAGAATGTAAACTGCACGGGAAACCGGTGCTTTTGCGCGGTCATGAGAAAAGCTTCCAAGGCGCGCAGCATTTCCTCGTGGACTACGCCGCTCTCCTTCATCACCTGATCCCAGGCCGTCCACCAGCCCGTGCGCAGCATGTTGAACCCAGCGCGCCGCAGCTCGGCCATGTCTTGATCCCAGACGTACGGGTTCGGGCTCATGAAGAATTCCCGCTGGACGTCACTCGCCATGTAAGTGGTCCCCAGCACCAATTGGGGCTGTCCGTCAAATTCGAACAAGTCTTTGTTCACGGTCACGCGCGGCCCGGAACGAAGCGAGGCTTCCTCACGCAGCCAGAAGCCGGTGCGATAAACACCCCGCAAGGCGCCCCCAGCAGATAGCCGCGCAGTCATGACATGCAGACCTTTGCCACTAGGGAGAGAGAGGGTGAACTCTGTTCGGTAGGGAAAGGCGCCGGGCGCCAGCTCGAACCGCCACTGTCTGGCAGGTCCAACCTCCGGCGCGACGTCGAGCGCCAGGCTGGCCGGCGTCGGGCTGACTCCAAAGCGCCGCCAACGCACCTCGAAAGTCAGTGGCTCACCGGGAAGGAACAGCGGCCAGGAGGGACGTACGACGAATGCCTCCGCTCCTTCGAGCGCTTGATGCGCGAGAGCGGGGATCAACTGTTGGCCATTTTGACTGGCAAAGAAACCTCGCGGAAGCTCGCAAGCCAGAAAAATCCACCGCCCCCCCACGAAATGGTTCTTGAGATGATCGATCTGAACTATGGGGGAGCTTACGCGGCGGTCGTGTGTCGTTCCCCAAGCTAGGGCGTCGAGCCGGGCATCGATGCTGCCGGCGGAACCGCCCCGCGGATACAGATCCTCGTCACTGAGACGAATGATCAGGCTAAACGCGCGTTTCCATTCGAATACCGGCAGATTTAGGAAGGCAAAGTTCTCGTTCGCTTGGAACTGCAAACCTTGCGAGCCAGGGGTGAGATGATACTCGTTGATGAAAAGTCTCTTGGCGAACGCCAAGCTTGGCGGTCGGAGTCTCCAGATATTATCTTCGCGATAGGCGGGGCGCGTGAATGGCTGGCCGCTGAGTACTAAGAGGTTCCCGCCGCGTTCCAGGAAGGCTTCGATCGCTTCCCAGCTTTCTTCGGGAAACGCCGATCCGAAGGGGAGCACCAGCAGACGGCTTTCCTCGCGGCCCAGGGCTTCGCCGAGTTCTCGGGCTGAAGCGTAGCGCGCATTCGGCAGGACGGAGACTAGTTCTGCACGACTGGGCGCAACCGTATCGGCAGCAGGAAAGCCCTCCTCCCAGAAAACCACGACCGGAGGAGGGGTCTGCGCGTGCATAGAAGACATGAACGACGAGAAAAATAAAAAACCAACGCAAAGCTTAACCTTCGACATTGGCAGCCTCCTTCGCGCGCCTTGCCGGATCAGGCGACGAGATTTTTCTTGGTACTTGCCACTCTGTCAAGCAGATCGCTACAGAATGAGGCGTGAGCTCAAGCCATCGGAAACTGTAAAACTTAAAAGAGGCACCAGCCCCGTACTCGCGCCTCTGTTCAATCCTGGAAAAGCAAGAACACCTTGAAGAATATGCCTCGCGCTCGGGGGCGATTTTGCAACTCCCGCAATCGGACCGAATGAGACTCTCCTGCTGCGATACGGAGTAGAATCTAGGGCTTGCACGACTCATTCGCCGCTCAAAATTTGTCGAAGATTTGTTCGGAGCGGAGGCTGAACTGTGGTATAGTGGGGTGCGTTTGTTGCTCTTGTAAAACCTTTAGATTCGTTTAGAGGGGCTGCGAGTCCACACTTGCAGCCCCTGCTTGGTTTACGGCTGGAGGCCAGCCTGATGATAGTCGAACCAGCAGAAGGAACACCTCCGAAGCGTTTGCGGTCCAAGAAAGCAACCGCTACGCCTGCATTTGACGCGACCGCGGCAGGTGCCAGATGAGCGAGCACATCATCGTGGAGTTTGTCGGCTTTCAGTCCAAAGCCTTGGCCCGCGAGTACACCTTCACCGTACGGGAATCAGCGAGTGAGCCGCGCGAATTCACGCTGACCATTGCAAACGAAGCCTTTGTGTCCCATCGTGTGCGGTATCAGGATGCGCCGCAGATCTGTTCCCTCAAGCTCCATCGCGAGCTCGCCACTTACGCCAATCATCCCCCGGAAACCCACTTCTGCATCACCGAGGCAGAACTGGACGACTACCGCAGCGCCCACACGCACAAGCCCCCGCGAAGCCCCTATACCCACAAGCCACAACAAGACTTCTGAACTTGGGGTGGCGCGTCTTTGGTTTCGGAGCTTTCTGCTCAAGCGCTAAATTGTTGAATTTCCCGCGCGATTCTCAGTCCCGGGACTTCTCATAGGCCGTTGTAGACGATTTTTGCAGGCAAGTTTGCAGGCACGAGGCCCCCTTGCCTAGAATCGGCGCAACCTCGGGGAACTCCCGGGTCCCCCTCATCTCCAGCCAAATACCGGTAATCCGATGAGCCAAGAAGAAAACTCTGGAGGCGCGGGTGGGATTTGAACCCACGAATGGAGGTTTTGCAGACCTCTCCCTTAGGCCTCTTGGGTACCGCGCCCCGATGCAGCCAGTATAGCGAAATCGGCGGGCCTTGTCAGGGTGCCGGCCCGAATCGCCGCGTGGCAGTGCGCCGGGCAGAAGCAGCAGCCAATTGCAGAAGCCCGCAAGGTTGGAGTTGCCGAAGACGACTCCGACTGCGCCGGTCCCGTGACTGGCTTAGGAGCAAGAACCACAGGCCGATGATCCCGCGAGCTGAGATTAGGGCAGATTCCGCAGGTTTCAGCGCAGACGTTGGAAGTGGATTCTAGATTTCATTTTCATTTCTGAGTACAGAATGGCGTCCCCCTAAGGTGTGCGATCAACTCAGGCATGGGCGGCGCCTGGAAGAGTCGTAGGCAAGGTTTCGCCAGCCACCGCGCCCAGCGGTTGGCTCGATTGGCACGCGCGCTGTCGGTGGCAATTCCTGTGTTGGCGTACATCTGACGGTAGAGCTTCGAGATAAATACGAACGCCAGGCGGCTGCGGAGAGACTTCACAACTCTTGACCGCTTCCAGATCGATCGCAACGAATAGAAACGGTCCCAAACACCCTGGCTTCCCGCGCGAATCTCCTCGGCGGACATGACCGGATGGGACATGTAAACTTTAGGTCTGAGAGCCTGGGGGATGAGCCAGTACCGGGTCAGGGGAAATCCTCCGATTCGTGTGGGATCGCCTTCCATCGATTTTTCCCATCGCTGGAAGTCCACCGTGCCGGGAAAAGGCGTCAACAAGACGAACTGCGCAAAAGCTAAATCAGCCTCCGCTGCCAGCTCGGCGGTAGCCTGGAAGGTATCCGGTCGGTCGGTCGGAAGTCCGAAGATGAATGAGCCCAGTACATACACCCCATGCTGCCGGAAAGTGCGGAGGCGCTGCACGAGATCGCGGCCTGCGGAATTGAACTCCTTAAAGACGGCCTTCAGTCCTTCCGGCGTGACCGATTCGACTCCGACCAGGGCTCCTTTAATCCTGGCCTTGCGCATGGCGTCCAGGAATTCGGGGTCTTCAGCCGCTTCCATCGTGATTTGCGTGAAGAACACCATGTCCTTTGGCAGCTCGGCCAGGCGAGCCAACAGTTCAAATCGCTCGTCCCTTATGGCCTGCAGTTGAGCAAGTCTGTCGTGGGCATTTTGACGCCGGGCCAGCTCCAGATCTTGAAGCGTGACCGGATAGAAGTTGTCATCGGCCAGCGCGATGAATCGAAATCCCATTCGACGCAATTCGATAATTTCGTGGATGACGCCATCGGAAGGCCGCTGGCGAGGCCGCTGGCCGTCTGTGCGCCACACGGAACAAAAGGAGCAGTGCTTGGGACATCCACGCACGGTCTGAACCGAAGCCCACATGTAGCTGTCGCGCGGCATCAACTCCCAACGTGCCGCGAGGAACTGGTCGGCCTCGATGCGCCCTCCTTCGTAGACTTGTTGCAGGAGTCCATTCGCGCAATCGCCTAGAACCCTTGCCCAAACGACGTCTCCATCCCCCTTTACCACGGCGTGAGCGCCTCCGAGCTGAAACGCTTCTTGCGGGTAGAGGCTGGTGTGAATGCCGCCGAAGATTACATGCGCTCCGCGCTCTCGGGCCATGCGCCCTATTTCGTAGCCACGCAGGGCATTGCCGCTATGTATGCCGATGCCGACCACGTCGCCCGGTTGGACCTGCGTGCTGTCCATTGCTGCAAGAGTCTCGTCGACGAGCACGGGATCTCCCAAGGACCGCGGAGTAGCCGCCGCAAGCACGTAAAGCCATCGGGGCGTTATGACTCCAACACCAAAAGATAAGTGATTGGGATTGACGAGATGTACGCGCATCAGACGCTTTCCCTTCGAGGCCGAGCCAGCGGTCGAGCACCAGATAAATGATGGAGAGACCCAGGCACCTGCTTGACAAGATCATAGGCCGCGCCGGAACGCGAGTCAATGCGATGAGCCAGTTCTCGTTCGCATCTTGCAACCCTGCGGCAATATGCGCGATAGATGTATGTTGCGAACGGTGCAAAATTCAGCGTTGGGGGGGGAGCAGATCCAAGAGGATGGCTGGGGTGAGCGATGGGATTTGAACCCACGACCCTCGGGTCCACAGCCCGATGCTCTACCACTGAGCTACGCTCACCTTAGTCCTTGTCTCGAAACATTTTACCGCAAGTTTGCGTATCGAGCCATCTAGAATGCAACCGAAGGGGGTGTTATCGCGCCATCCGAGATGTAACCCAACTCATTTGCCAGTGCGCCGGGCAGGAGCTGCAGCAAATTGTAGAAGCCCGCAAGGTTGAAGTTGCCGAAGACGATTCCGACTGCCAGCGTCGTCGGCTCGGCGAAGATTTGCCTCCCGGACGGCGAAATCGCCGCCGAGTCGTTGGGTTCTAACGAATGGCCAAGTCCGGCATGCGCACCTGGAAGGATTGGGGCGCGCGGGCCAAGCGTCGCAGCTCGCTCGTGATGCCCTGGAGGGCGTTCGCCTGTGACTCCTCCTGGCTGAGCCATCGCTTCCACCACGGAGCTTCCTTGGGGAAGCGCTCGAGCCGGACCTTGGTCTTGGCGTCGATTTTGGCCAGCTCTTTGGCGGCGGCTAGGGCGCGGCTGAAGTCCCCCACCTCGTCCACCAGCCCCAATTCCCTGGCCTGCGCGCCGGTCCAGACTCGCCCTTTGCCGATTTTGTCCACGGCTTCAACGCTCATTTTCCGGCCCTCGGCGACGCCCTTGGTAAAGTTTGCGTAGATATCCTGCATGAACCGTAGCACCTGCTCGCGCTGCGCCGCGGAAAAATTCTGCTGGTTCCAGAACAGGGTAGCGTTCTCGCTGGTGGTCAGGTGGTCAGTCGAAAGCCCCAGCAAATCGTAGAGGCCCGCAAGGTTGAATTTGCCGAAGACGACTCCGATCGAGCCGGTCAGCGTCGTAGGCTCGGCGAGAATTTTGCTGCCTGACATCGAAATCCAGTAGCCGCCTGAGCCGGCGACGTCGGACATGGAGATCACTACAGGCTTTTTCGCTCTTGCCAGATCCACCTCGCGGCGAATAATCTCGCTCGCCACCGCTGAGCCGCCCGGCGAATCCACACGGAGGATGATGGCTTTGACATCGTCGTCTTCGCGTGCCCGGCGCAGATCGGCGGCAACGGTGTCCGATCCCATCACGAAGCCGTCGAACAAGCTCCAGCCCGAGTTGCCTGTCTCTATGGTGCCGGTGGCGTGCACGACCGCCAGCTTCGCCGCGCCATCGTTTTTTACCTCTTTCAGATAGCGGCTCAGCGAGACCGGCCTCCATTCCCCGTTTTTTTCCTCGAAGACCTTGTGTATCTCGTCCCAGTAGGCCAGGCGGTCCACGAAGTGGTGGGAAAGCGCTTCAGCGGCGAGGTAGGGTCCCCGCTGGAGCAGGGAATCCAGTTGGGCGCGGTCCAAATGGCGCGCCTGCGCGACACCGCTGACGTACTGCTCAAGCGCGCTGCGCAGCAGCGACTCGGCCATCTCCCGATGCGCAGCGGTATACCGCTTCTCGGTGAACAGATTCGCTGCGGTCTTGTATTCGGCGATGTGATACAAATCGGGATAGATTTTCAACCTGTCGAGCGTGCCGCGAACAAACAGGGATTGTGACAGCAGGCCGGTAACTCCGAGCGCGGCCGTCGGCACCAGCCACACCTGATCGCAGGCGGTGGCCAGGTAATACTCCCGGTTGCCGCTGTAGTCTTCGCCGAGGTAGCAGATGTTAGGCTTCTTGCTTTTGCGGAACTCGAGCAGGTGCGCGCGGAGCTCTTGCACTTTGCCCCAACCGGCTCCAAGCGGCGCAATCTTTACGACCAGGCCGGTGATGCGCGAGTCGTCCCGAGCAGTGTCAATCGCATCGGTCAGATCGTGCAGCAGGGTGGCGCTGCGGGCAGCCACCGGCTGGCCGCCCACGGGCCGCTGCTCATCAATCGGGCCCCCCGCGTCGAGCACCAGCACCGCTCTCGAGGGCAGGCGCCGATATATCTTAATTGCCGCAACCGCCCCGATTATCAAGACCACCAAACCAACCAAGAACCGCTTTTTGCCCCGCGTCATTTTCGACCTCCCCCGCCGCCGCGGCGTCTTACGAACAGATAGACAGGGACAGGCAAGAATGCCCGTCCTCCTTCGGTGGGACCAGCATTCTTGCCGGTCCATCGGCATTCTACAAGGACTCTTGTGGACAGGCAGGAATGCCTATCCTACTTTCGCCGATGCGTGCAAGTTACCACCCCTGACCGAGAGTATCCAAGGCCGATGGATGCCTCTTAATCGTTCGCTTGGTTTGGGACACCCAAGCCGGCGCCCTGCAACCTTAGCCCCGGCAGAAACCGGGGTTCGTGACCTGAGGCGTGGGGCCGCAAGAGGCGAAACTTCGCGAAGAATTGCACGCGTTTTCTGGCGGGGACCGCACTAATGTAGAAGCTGAGATTTTTCGCGGAGCTTAAACCGACGATCTCGGAGCCCGGTACCTTGCAGCACAGGGCTCCGCCCAGAAAGACGGATTTCCGCGGTCAGAACGAGGCTTGGCGCAGGAAAGTTTGTGAGCGGCGCTGGCAGCTCCGTCAGGTCTTCTCAACGCCGACCTGGGCCTCGCGGAGGAAGCGCGCCGACTCTTCGGGTGGCGTGGGACAAATATAGAATCCGGTGCCCCACTCGAAGCCGGCAACCTTGGTAAGCTTTGGCATAATCTCGATGTGCCAGTGGAAGTGCTCGTTGCTCTCCTCGCCGATCGGTGAGGTGTGCAACATGTAATTGTAGGCGGGGTGATCGAGCACGGCATCCAGGCGCATCAGACAATCCTTCAGCACGCGGGCAAGGCTGGTAAATACGGGGCTCGGGTTGTTTTCAAACGCTGAGCCATGCTGCTTGGGCAAAAGCCAGATCTCAAACGGGAACCGAGGGGCGTAGGGAGCCAGGGCAATGAACTGGGTGTTCTCGGTGATGACGCGGACCTCCGATTCCACCTCCTGGCGGATTATGTCGCAGAAGATGCAGCGCTCTTTCTCCTGGTAATAGTGCTTGCCGCTGTCCACTTCCTCGCGCACGCGCTTGGGGACAATCGGCAGGGCAATTAATTGCGAATGGGTGTGCTCGAGCGATGCCCCGGCAGCCTCGCCGTGGTTCTTGAAAATCAGGATGTAACGGAAGCGCTTGTCGTTTTTCAGGTCGAGGATGCGGTCGCGATAGGCCCACAGCACTTCTTCGAGGGCTTTCTCGGACATGGTGGCCAGCGTGCTCTGGTGATCCGGCGTTTCGACGATCACTTCGTGCGCCCCGACACCGTTCATGCGGTCAAACAACCCCTCGCCCTCGCGGTCGAGGTCGCCTTCGATGCCCAGCGCCGGGAACTTGTTAGGGACGACGCGGACAGTCCAACCGGAGCTATCCCGCGGGCCGCCGTTCCGGCCGTAGGCCAAAATCTCGGGCGGCGTCTTAGCCTCATTACCGTAGCAAAACGGGCAAAAGCCCTTCCCCTTGATCTGCACGCTTTCGCGAACGAAGTCGGTGGGCCGTTTGGCCCGGTCGGTCGAGATGATCACCCATCGACCGGTGATGGGATCTTTGCGAAGTTCAGGCAAAACTTCCTCCGAGGGCTATCTCAGTCGCTTGCACATTCTGGTAGGATAATCCCGGCAAGCATTTTACTACTGCACCGGTTCGGCGCAACTGTACCTGCAGACCCTTGCGCCCTAACTGTAATTATAACCTGTAAATGCTCCTTTGTGGAGCCGCACCACCGGCCGCTGGCCGGGGGGGCTTTCGATGGCTAGCACGTCGAATCGGCAGGACACCTGGTCGAGGCGGCGTTCGACCAGGAAGCGCCGGGCCATGCGGAAGAGGTGGCGGCGCTTTTCAGGCGTTACTGCGTCCTCCGGCTTGGCGAACTCCGTGTGTGACCCAGCGCGGGTCTTGACCTCGACAAAGGCCAGCACTGGCCCGTCGTAACCCACCAGGTCAATCTCGCCCTTGAGCCCCGTGGCGGTGAAGTTGCGCGCCACCATGATGTAACCATGGCGGCGCAGATACCAGTAGGCGTAGGTCTCCCCGCGGATTCCAGTCAGGCGCGCCTGTTGCTTGGCGTCGGATTGCGACCCGGGCGGTTCAGTGGCCAAGCCCTTGCGTGCGGCAAAGTCCACCAGCCCAAACATGATGCAGGCAAATAGAGGCATCGCTCGTAACTCTTGGCCCTTTCGAGATCCCATCGCCCGCCGCGGCAGGCTCGGGATGAGGGGGCAGCACGGGTGCCTGCAACCCTCAGAATGGCACCGTCGTTGCTCATCCGAGCCCAGCGCGGAATCTAGGCGAGCAGCACCCGAAGAGGCTTGCCTCAACTCCTTTTACTTCCTCCACTTCGCAGCCCCCCGGAGCCAGCCTATGCAGACTTCTCCACCTCGCTGATGCATTCGTCCAGCGTGTGCACAGCAAAGTCGGCCTGCTCTTCATCAATCACCAGCGGGGGCGATAGCCGCAGGGTATTCTCGCCGGCACCCAACAGCAACACCCCCTTGCGGAAGGCCAATTCCACGATGCGATCGCGGAGGTCGTGGGCTCTCTCGCGGGTCTTCTGGTCGCGGACGATTTCGATGCCGATCATTAGGCCCTTGCCGCGGATGTCGCCAACGATCCTGTGGCGCTCCCGCCAATCGGCCATGCGTCCAAAGAGGAACTGGCCCATGCGGCGCGCGTTCTCAATGTACTCCCGCTCGAGCAGGTCGAGAGTCACCAGCGCCGCAGCGATGGAGACGGGGTTGCCGCCAAACGTGGAGGCGTGCGCGCCCGGAATCCAATTCATCACGCTGGCGCGCGCGACGGTCACGCCCAGGGGCATGCCCGAAGCAATGCCTTTGGCCACGCAAAGGATGTCGGGTTCCAGTCCCACGTGGTCCCCGGCCCACCACTTTCCGGTCCGGCCCATGCCGCACTGCACTTCATCGGAGATGAGCAAGATACCGTACTTGCGGCAAACGCGCTGCAATTCGAGGAGAAACTCCGGCGGGCCGGGCACATAGCCGCCTTCGCCCTGAATAGGCTCGACAACGATCGCCGCCACCTCTTCCGGGTCCACAATCGTCTTGAAGATTTCGCGCTCAAGCACGGTGGCGCATTCGGTGCAACAGGACTCGGGCTTGAGCCCATACGGACAGCGGTAGCTGCAGGCATAAGGGATATGAGTGACGCCAGCCAGCAGTGCGCCGAACCCCTTGCGCTGCACTGCTTTCGAGGCGGTCAGGGAGAGTGAGCCCATGGTGCGGCCATGGAAGCCGCCATAGAAGGCAATCAGCTTATCGCGCTTGGTGTGGTAGCGCGCGAGCTTGATGGCTGCTTCGATCGCCTCGGTGCCGGAGTTGCAGAAGTAAACGCGCTTGGGTTCCTTGCCGGGCACGATGGAGGAGAGCCGCTCGGCCAGCTCTACCATCTGCGGATAGTAAAAATCGGTGCCGGACATGTGGATCAGCTCAGCGGCCTGCTTCTGGACGGCTGCAACCACTTCCGGGTGGCAATGCCCGGTCGAGACCACCGCGATGCCCGCGGTAAAATCCAGGAACACATTGCCATCCACGTCTTCGATCATCGCGCCCCGGCCTGTCTTGGCCACGAGCGGGTAGCTGCGCGTGTAGGATGGGGAGATGTAGCGGCTGTCGAGCTGCAAAATTCTCTTGGCAGCGGGGCCCGGCAGCGGGGTCACCAGCCGCGGCAGTTTCGTTTCAATCTTCGTCTCAAGCATGGCTTCCTCCAGAGGAAAGAATTGAAGTTTCGTCGTCGGTGTGTGCAGAGGAATCGCGAGGAAAGCTCGCGAGCGGAGGAACGGAGATTAATCTACGCCGAAAAGACTCGGGCGGTCTTTTGCCGGGAGTGTGTGCAGAGGAATTGGATTGGAGAGGAGACGCGTCATTTGCGTTTCCAGCGGACACCGCCGTCGCGCGTGTCCTCTAAGATGATACCACGCTCGGCCAACTGCTCTCGCATGCGGTCGGCGTATCGGTAATCGCCTCGCTTGCGCGCCGCCTGGCGCTCGGCGACCAGTGCTTCGATCTCAACGTCATCCGGCCCTGCGGCGGCGTCGAAACCCAGCGCGCGGAGTTTTGCCGCATCCTCATCCACCAGCAAGGAGAAGATGGAATCAGACTCCTGCATCGCCGCGAGCACCTGCGGCGCGTCCCCCTGACGGAATTCGCCGCGGTCGATGGCGGTATTGACGTCGCGCACCAGGTCAAAAACCGCCGCGAGCGCCTGAGCCGTGTTCACGTCGTCTTCCAGGCCCTTCTCGAAATCCGCTGCGGCCTGGCGTACGCGCCCCGCCATCGAGTCGCTCTGACCTGCGGGGAACTTCTCCGTCTTCAGCCGCGCAACGAAATTGCGCAGCCGCTCGACTGAACTCGCGGCTTGCTGCAGGCCATCCATGGTGAAGTTAAGCTGCCGGCGGTAGGGCACCGAGGCCAGTAGGAACCGCAGCGCTGAGGGCCTATGCCCCCGGGCGAATAGGTCGCGGAGCGTGTAGAAGTTGCCGAGCGACTTCGACATCTTCTCGCTCTCCACGAGCAGAAACTCAGCGTGCAGCCAGAAGCGCGCGAATGGTTTGCCGGTGGCCGCTTCCGATTGCGCGATTTCGTTTTCGTGGTGCGGGAAGATCAGGTCCACCCCACCCGTGTGGATGTCGAGGGTCTCGCCCAGGTATTTCATGGCCATCGCTGAGCACTCGATGTGCCAGCCGGGGCGCCCGGGACCAATGGAAGTCTCCCAGAAGTACTCGCCAGGTTTGGGCGCCTTCCACAGCGCGAAATCGCGCGCGTCTGCTTTCTCATAGCGATCCACGTCGACACGCGCGCCGGCCTGAATGCCACTCAGGTCGATCTTGGAGAGTTTGCCGTAACCGGGAAACTTCGCAATGCGGAAATAGATCGAGCCGTCGCTTGAGTAGGTGAAGCTCTTCTCCGACAAGCGCTGGATCAGCCGCACCATGTCGTCGATGTGGTCGGTGGCGCGCGCCAGATGCTCGGGCGGCTGGATATTGAGCGTGCGCGTATCTTCGAGGAACGCTCGAATATACTTCTCGGTGTACTCGCGGATGCCGACGCCTGCCGCCGCCGCGTTCTGGATGATGCGGTCGTCCACATCGGTCAGGTTCATAACCTGGAGGATGCGATACCCCTTCATGCGCAGGAAGCGCCGCAGGATATCCTGGAAGACAAATGTCCGGAAATTACCGATGTGGGCGAAGTCATAGACCGTAGGACCGCAGGTGTACATGCGCACTTCGCCCGGATGAAGAGGCACGAAGGGTTCTTTGCGTCCCGTCAGGGTGTTTTGGAAAAGAATGTCGCCCATGCGCTTCTAAGCGCCGCAGTGTAAACGCAGCATTGTAGCCGACCCGCTCTCACCGGGCAAACCGCTGCCACCGAATGAAAAAGGCTACGCACATCGGATCTTCCTGGCGAAGTTGTTGTGCCTGAGCGAGAAGGCAGGAACAAACGCTCGTGCGCAGGGCAAGGCGCTTGCGCAAAATCACATGGATTTCGAGAGGAGTCTATCCGCTCGCTAAACCGCCTTTTCACAGGCGGCTCGTGGAAGGTGGGGGCGGCCGTCCTCGTGAAATTTCCTTCGGTAATAGAATACAGCAAGGTAGATCGCCGGGACGCCAATCAAGGTCGGCAACACCCAAAAGATGGCATAAAGCTGCGTCCTTGCGACGGACGGAAACAGGCGACTGCCACCGAATACGAAAAACGCGGTGTAGCCGGCGATGCCCGTGCCGATCATCGAGCCGAGGTGCTCATACCACCAAGCCATCTTGGTGGCCGGCCCGCGCAGCAGATAGCGGAGGTTGCCGCCGCCAATCAGTACGCCCACCGGACTGAGCCCCACAAAGGCAGCGCTGCTGAAGCGGAGACCCAGCAGCAGAACCCCCAGCCCTGAGAACGCTACCAGCGCATTCAGCGCTACATTGAAGGGCGTGCGCAGGGCTTCCGGTGTGCGCTTCGTGCGCTGCACCCAGATGCCCTGCCAGCCCGAAGCCAGCGTCACTCCAGCCAGATAGGCGAGGAAAGCTGAGAACAGGCGCTGGTTGCGAAGGAACTTGGCCAATTCCTCCGCCGAGAGTGGCGCTTGGATTTGGCGCACACCGAGAGGGTTGGCAAAGACCATGCCGCTCATGGCAAACGCGGTCACCACCACGCACGACATGCACGCGACGTAGGCCCAGCCAATGCGAATGTGCAGCGTACCGCCCTTGCGCACGATCAACGGAATCCAGAACAGCACCAGAGCCACTGCTCCCGCGATGATGTGCAACCACCGCAGGCCTTGAAATAGCTCGGCCATGACGCTCCTCCTCTTCGAGTCGAGCCCGCAGCCTGCGGATCAACTCGTCACACCATTTCAACTTGCTGGCCAGGGAAAGCAGGCCGATCCGGCAGGGTGAGCATGGCCACTGGCTGGTCGGCGCAGCAGGCCGAGCAGGATGTGCCCCAGGCCAAGCCTGGACTATATGATTCTTTATACAAATGGCAAGCGTCTTGGGGCAACTTGGACCGTCTCTACCGCACTGCTTGCTCCCGTAATCTTGCGCTCGCGGCGTAGCTCGGCTGGGGTACTCCACACGCACATTCTGTGCGCCACGGCGCTTTACAGTGCCGGGCTCGTGTGCTATCGTCGCACATCGTAACCGCCATCCAAGCGCCGGGCGGCTGGGCCACCACTGAGCGACCCACCAGGGTTTTTGTCGAAGATCCGCTCCAACCGAGGAATCGGAATTGGTCTCTGCCCTGCCCCGTGGCAGCGGCTCGCGGGCGCAGGGGCTGGGCAAAAAAGTAAGAGGGGCAAACTTGCTCAGGCTGCGCAAAGTCGAATTGGTGGGCTTTAAGTCGTTCTGCGAGAAGACGCAGATCACCTTCAGCGGAAGCGGGATTACCTGCATCGTTGGACCCAACGGTTGCGGCAAATCGAACATCGTCGACGCTATTTCCTGGGTGCTGGGCGAGCAGAGCCACAAGTCCCTGCGGGCCGAGCGCATGGCCGACTGCATCTTCAACGGCACGGCTAAGCGGCCGCCACTCGGGTTGGCGGAAGTGGTGCTTCACTTGGAAGACCCGGAGCTCGCCGAGGCGGCAAGATTTGTACTGGAAGGCGGCGGGGGGGAGCCAGAGCAGGTCATAGAGGCAGGGGACCGAGCTAGAGCAGCAACAGAAACATGCAACCGAGAGGGGGGAGAACCCTCGGAGGGCTCGGAAAGCGCGCCGGTCGCCTCCGCCGGGGATGCGGCGGGAAAAGAAAGCACGGAGAGCACGCCGAGTACAGACGGCAAGGAGAGCGTCGAGGAGCAGGGGGAGGGGAAGCCGGCGGGCGCGAAGAAAAAGCGGGCAGCGGAGAAACCGGCGACGCACATTCTTCCCGGCGAGGTGGTTATCGGGCGGCGACTCTATCGTTCCGGGCAGAGCGAGTATCTGATCAACGGCCGGGTCGCGCGGCTGCGCGACATCCAGGAAATGTTCATGGGCATGGGCCTGGGGCCGGATTCCTACGCCATTATCGAGCAGGGCCGCATCGGGCAAATCCTCAGCTCCAAGCCACTGGACCGCCGCGCCATCATTGAAGAGGCTGCCGGGGTCACCAGGTTTAAAACCAAGAAGCGCCTAGCGGCGGCGAAACTCGAATCCGCCAAACTCAATCTTGCCCGCGTCAACGACATCCTGGTGGAAGTGGAAAAGCAGCTTGCCTCGCTCAAGCGCCAAGCCAGTAAGGCTCGTCGCTACGCTGAAATCCGCGAGCAGATGCGCGGTCTCCTGCGCCAGGTCCTAGCCAGCAAAGCTCAAGAACTCGACGCTGAGGCGGAACGCCTCGATCACCTGCTGCGCGAAATCGCCACAAGCGAAACCCGGCAAGTCGCTGCGCTCGAGCAGATGGAAACCGACCAGGAACGCCTGAGCGCGCGCACCTACGAACTGGATTCTGAATTACGTCAGAACCAGAACCTACTGGGGCAGACGGCGCTTGAGCTGGACCGAAGCGAGAACCGCATCGGCTTCAACCGCCAACGGGGGCAAGAGCTGGAACTCCGCGGCCGGCAATTGGCTACCGAGATCGAGCAGGCGGCGAGCCAGGCGGCGGAACTCGAAGCGCGCGCCCTGGCCCATGAACAAGCTGTGACGCGGCTGCGCGGAGAAATGCAGCGCCTCGAAAGTCTGCTCGCGCAATTGGGCGAGCACGCGCAGCAGCTCGCCGGCACCGTGGCAGCCACCGAGGCGCGTATCGAAGAGCTGCGTCTTTCGGCCGGACAACTCAGCGAAGAGCTGGCACGCCTCCACGGCGAACAGGCCCAGGCCGAACAGGCACTGGCGCATTACGCCGAGGCGCAGGCACGCCTGGAGGCCTCCGAGAAGCAGTTGCTCGAGGAGTCGCTCGAGTATCGTGAACGCGCGGACGCCACGGCTTTCGGCTGGCAGGCGTCGGTGGACCGCGCGCGAGCGCTCGAACAATCCGTACGCGGCGGGCAGGCGCGCATCGCTGAGCTGCGCCGCGAACAGCAGGAGACCCAGGCGCGCTTTGACGCTGCCCGCGACGCTCTGGCGGGAGCTCGCGCCCGGCGCGCCTCGCTCGAGCAGATCCTGAACGACCGCTCCTACACTGCGGACGCGGTGCAGAAACTGTTCGCCTCGAACGGCGATAATTCCTCTCGCGGCTTTCGCGCTGTCGGGGTCGTGGCCGACTACGCCGAAGTGGAAGAGCAGTACGAAAGTGCCGTGGAGCAGTTCCTGCGCGAGGAACTTGAATACGTCGTGGTGGAAACCTTTGACCACGCGCGCGCCGGAATCGCCCTGCTGCGCGAAGAAGTCGGTGGGCGCGCAACGTTTTTCGTCGATTCCCTGCACCACCTGAGGCTGAACGAGCACGAGCCGATCATTCTGTTCCGGGCAAGCGAGGGCGTGATCACGCGGATGGATAAGCTGGTGGAGTTTCGCGACCCGCTGGGCGCTGCCGCAAAGCAGTTTCTGCCGCGGCTGCGATCGGCATTTCTGGTGGAGACAGCCGCGGTGGCCGAGCGCCTGGCGAAAGAGAATTCGCAATACCACTTTGTCACCTTTGATGGCACCTGCTACCACGGCCGGATGGTGAGCGGCGGGCGGCCTGCCGAAGCGGGGCCGCTGGTGATGAAGCGCGAACTGCGCCGGCTGGATGCCGAGACGCAGCAACTGGAACGCGCCGCCGCCGAAGCCCAGGCCGAACTCGAGCGCATCGAAGCAGAGCTCCGCGCAAGCGAATTGGCGCTCGAGCAGGCCAACTCGCAGCACGTTGAGGCCGAAAAGGCCGTCATCAGCACCCAGCACCAGCGCGACCAGGCACGCGCCGAACTCGCTCGCCTCGCAACGGAGCTGACTGCCTGCCAGAACGACCTCGCACGCCTGCGCAGTGAAGCGCAGTCGGCTCGTCGCCGCGCCGAGCAGGCCCGGCAGCAGCTCACCCGGGCTGCGGAGTCGCGCACCGCCGCCGAAGACGAGGCGGCCCGGGCCAGCGAGCATCTTGCTACACTGCGCTCGGCCACCGCGGCGCATCAGGAAGAAGTTGGCGCACAACGCGCGGAGATGGCCGCACTCGCCGAGCGGCTGGCGAGCGCCGAATCGGTCGCCCTTCGTCTGGCCGAAGACCGGCGCGAGATGGGAGCGCGCGAAGCGGCGCTGCGGGAGCAGCAGGCGGCACTCGCCCGCGAGCGGAAGGAGGTCGAGGAGCAAACCACTGAGCACCAGCGCCAGCGGGAAGCGCTGCGCACCGAGAAATCGAGACTGGAAGCGCGGAAGGAAGAGCTCGAGCGCGAGTGGGAACAGGCCAGGGTGTGCACCGTCGAAGTGGACGACGCGCTGCGGGTGGCGCGCCAAAAGCTGGGCGACCTGCGCGAGGAGCGCAGCCGGGCTGAAGTCGAGCGCGCGCGCAACGACGCCGAGCGCGATCACCTCCGCGAAACCTGCCTCGCGGAACTGAACCTGCATCCCGAAGACCTGATTGCGCAGGAACCCCGGCGGCTGGCGGTCGATGAATTGGTCGCCGCGGAGACCAACTACCGCGAGATGAAGGCGCGCGTCGAGGCGATGGGGCCGGTCAACATGATGGCGCTCGAGGAATACAACGAGTGCGACCAGCGCTACGGATTCCTGACCCGCGAGCGCGACGACCTGCTGAAGTCCATCGAGGACACCCAGCAGGCCATCGGCGAACTTGACCAGGTCTCTCGCCAGAAATTCGAAGAGGCTTTCGCCCTCATCAACAGCAATTTTGCCGAGGCCTTTCGCGCGCTCTTCGGCGGCGGCACCGGCGAAATGCGCCTGACCGAACCCGATAGCTCCGGCGAAGCCGGTATCGACATTGTGGCGCAGCCGCCCGGGAAGCGTTTGCAAAATATCCTGCTGCTGAGCGGCGGCGAGAAAGCCCTGACGGCCCTGGCGCTGCTGATCGCCATCTTCCGCTATCAGCCCAGCCCGTTCTGCATCCTGGACGAGGTGGACGCGCCGCTCGACGAGGCCAACGTCGGCCGGTTCGCCGCGATGGTAAGTGCGATGAGCGCGCAGACGCAGTTTATTATCGTCACGCACAACCGCCGCACGATGGAGATGTCTCCGGTGCTCTACGGAGTGACCATGCAAGAGCCCGGCGTCAGCAAACTCGTCTCCGTGCGCTGGGATGAAGCGCAGAACGGCGCGGGAACCAAGGCCAAGGCCGCCGCCGCGTCCACTGCGGCGTAGCTTCAGACTTTTCCTCTGCGCCAGCTCGCCCCAGTCTTGCAAACGTTTGGCAGTACTCCGAACAGTTTTCCTCAGGTCATTTTTCTTCCCCGTTGACAACGCGACGCGCTGCGCTAGAATACCCGCCGCCCTCAAGGGACGGAATCGCCTGTGTCCTTTCCCCAAGTTAGCGCGGTGGTTTGGGAAACCCATTTCATGGGCGTGCCGCTGTACTTCCGCGGCAAGGTGCGCGACCTCTACGAGTTGGGCGACTGCCTGTTGATTGTGGCCACTGACCGGCTGTCGGCGTTCGACGTCGTTCTGCCCACGCCAATTCCGGACAAGGGGCGCGTGCTGACCCAACTCTCTCTATTCTGGTTTGAAAAGCTACGCGACGTAGTGCCAAATCACGTCATCCGTTCGACCGATTTTCCCCCTGAGCTGGCATCGTATCGCGAGGAACTGGCCGGGCGGGCCATGCTTTGCCGCCGCACCCAGCCAGTGCCGATCGAGTGCGTGGTGCGTGGGTTCTTGTCCGGGTCAGGCTGGAGGGACTACCGGGCTACCGGCAAAGTATGCGGGATACAGTTGCCGGCGGGCCTGCGCGAGTCCGACCGGCTACCGGAACCGATTTTCACACCGGCGACGAAGGCCACTACCGGCCACGACGAAAATATTTCGTTCGACCAGGCTGCGGCACGTGTGGGCGGCCCGCTTGCCGAGCAACTGCGCGCAATCAGCCTGAAGCTTTACCGCCGCGCGGCCGCGTATGCCGAGCCGCGCGGGATCATCTTGGCCGACACCAAGTTTGAGTTCGGCTTGCTCGACGGCGAGCTGGTATGGATTGACGAAGCGCTGACCCCGGACTCCTCCCGCTTTTGGCCCGCTGATGGATACCAGCCTGGGCGGGCACAGCCTTCGTTCGATAAGCAGTATGTCCGCGACTATCTGGAGCGCATTGGCTGGTCCAAGCAGCCACCCGCGCCGGAACTGCCGGCGGAGGTCGTCGCGGCCACGCGGTCGAGGTACCGGGAAGCCTACCGGCAGTTGACAGGCCACGAACTGACCTGACGGGAACCGTCGGGGAGACCCCGCTTGTCGGGGAGGAGCGTGCAGTCGTGAAGGATCAACTGGAAGCGCTGATTGGACAGATGGTGGATAGAGGCATCCTCTTCGACGAGGCGGTGACCGAATTCGAAAAGAAGTTCATCAAGCGGGTGCTCGACCGCTCGAAGGGCAACCAGTCGCGCGCCGCACGCGTGCTGGGCATCCACCGTAACACGCTCAGCCGCAAGATCGGACTGTACAAGCTCGAGAACCGCCCGCGCCGGCACCCCTGAGGATTGCGCCAAACGACGCTCTGGGCCACCGGCCCTGGACCAAGGATTGGCTCCCCTAAATAGGAACGGCTCCGCTTGGCACCGGAGCCGTTCTTCCTGAATTTCGTTTTAGCGGATTCCGTTCCTGTAACCGCTAACGCCCTGGCTTCTTCGTAGGTGGCCGCCGGCCCGGCCTTTTGGAGCCTGGCTGCGCCTTTTCCTCTGGAATAAACTCCCGATTTACCTTGGCCTTTTCCCAGTGAAGCATGAAAGGATCTGGGTCGTAACCCACTAGCGTGGCCGAAAATTGCACCGGATCATCCTTCTGGATGCGCTTGGCCTCGGGCTGTCCTTCAATTTTCACTTCCATATTGGGGGTGGTGGCAGCCTCAATCTCCTCCGGGGTGGCGCCATTGTAGACTTTCAGGACGACCGGATCGGTCGCATTGACTTCGATTACCTTCCCTGCGACCTCGGGAAATTCCAGGCCGCACGTGGCGAGCCAGACCAGCTTGGCCTTTTCGCCGCCCGCCCTGAGATCGGAAATGAAGTTGGTGGTCTCTTCCCGGGCCTTCTGCAGATCGGCGGCGCTGGGGATTTTGTAAGTGTCAGGGCGTTCCGCGGAACCCGCGGCGAGGGTGATGAGCTCGTTCATCTGGGCGTCCAAGAGTTTCTCGCAGGCCGCCTGTTGGTAACGCAGCAGTTGGTTGCGCAAGTACGCGCGCACCTGTGCCTCGCCCGGACCTTTCAGCGCTACCGAGCGCGCCAGCGCCCAGAAGCCGTCCATGTACTGGGGCGGGTCCATTTGCAGGTAGGCGACTCCCAGCCGGAAGTAGGTGACCGCGCCGGTGGGGTCGCCGGCCAAGGCCGCCTTGAAGGAATCAATCGCTCCCTTGTAGTCCTTCAGTTGCAGCGCCGCGTAACCTGCCGTGTAGTTAAACAGAACCGTTGGTACTTTCTTGTTCTCCTCAAATTGCGCGTCGGTTACGCCCTCGGGTTTAGGCACCTGCCCGAGCACTTGAAGTCCCTCGAGGGCAGTTTGGCGGGCGCGGGTGGCCTGCTCTTTGGCGTCAGGAGCCTTTTCGTTGAAAGAATTGTTAAAAGCCAGCGTGCGGATATAGAGCGCCTCCAGCTTGGCGCCTGCATCCAGCTTGTCGCCGAGGGCAAGCAGCTTGTCGGCGTACTGAATCGTTTTCGGATAACTCTTCAGCTCGTCGTACGTTTTGTAGTAGACCCGATAGGCAAAGGGCAGCAAAGTCGAGCTTGGGAATTTGGCCACAAAGTCATCGAGCAGCTTCACGCGCTGCTCCGGATTCTTCTCGCCGGCCGCAGCGTTGTAGGCGTTGTATTCCGCCATCGTGTAAGCGGGCTTCTCCTGCGGCGCAGCCCAGCCGGAGGGCGCGCACGCGCAAAGCATCAGCGCCATCGAAATCAGCCCCGTGCCTGTTATCATCCACTTTCGAATCATTTTTCTCCCTGCCTCCTGGGCAAGATTACAGTTCTTCGGAACGGTACGTTTACGAACTTCGTTCGGTATGGCCGCTAACGGGGAACAAAACCTACGGATTATAGGGAATCCCTCGGGGTGGTGCAAGCGGGTATCGCTGTTCCAGTTCGCTAGCGGCTACGCGTTCGTTCTCGGTGCATGCCTACTCCTAGGGCGACCTCAGATAAGATGTCTGGCTGAGGCAAAAGGTCGCCCCAGCCAACACTAGACCAAATCAGGCCAGGGGAAGTCCCCGTGGATCCGGCACAGCCCCTCAGCGGACAAGTGGCGTTGGTAACCGGCGCGAGCCGCGGCATTGGCCTAGCGATCGCCGGGCGCCTGGGCCGCCTGCAGGCCCGGGTGGCCATCTGCGCACGGAACGTCAGAGCGCTGGAGGGAGCTGCCGAGCAGTTACGCCGGGCCGGGGTGGAGACCCTGGGCGTCCCTGCTGACGTTACGCGCCCGGGCGACGTCGCGGCGCTGGTTGAGCGCACTCGCAAGGCCTTCGGCCCGATCGACATTCTGGTGAACAATGCCGGCATCGGCGTCTTCGGTCCCGTTCACGAGACCAGTGAAGCGAACTGGGACGCTGTATTAGACACCAATTTGAAGGGGGCGTTTCTTACAAGTCGGGCAGTGGCGCCGGAGATGATCCAACGACGAACCGGCCACATCATCAACATCAGTTCGCTGGCAGGCAAAAACGCCTTCGCCGGGGGCGGCGTCTATTGCGCTTCAAAGTGGGGTCTGCAGGGGCTAACTTACTGCATGGCCGAAGACTTGCGTGCCTACGGCATCCGCGTCAGCGTGATTTGTCCCGGCACGGTGGCGACGGAGTTTTCGCCACACACCGGCAAGGATGTGGCCAAAATGCTGGAAGCCGAGGACATAGCGCATGTAGTGGCGGCGCTGGTCACTCAATCGGCGCAGAGCTTCATCAGCGAGGTGCTGATTCGCCCCACGCAGAAACCTTAGGCCGGCTCTTTCCTGCCTCCACGTCCTTGCCGCGGCATTCCCAGGCGTCTCCTCTGCCATATGGTAAACGGAGCGAAAAATCTAAAAGGGAGACGCTCCACTGTGGTCAGCGGGACCATCCTCAAAGGGGCCCCTCCGCGAGAAGCGGAGTCGCGGCGAGGGAGGTTGGAAACGCCCCGGCTCTGCCTAAGGTCGATGTTGACAATAGTCGTTGAAACGAGTATTCTCGGCCAATGCCAGCGCGGCCCAACGGCGTAACGAGACCCAGGCGGCCCGCCCGCGGCCTGGAAAACGAAGTTTTCCTGAACCTGCTGCGGACTGCCGATGCCCTGCTGCGCGATGTCGAGCAGATCCTCAAGGCAGTCGAACTCTCTCACACGCAGTACAACGTTCTGCGCATTCTCCGCGGGGCCGGCCGGCAGGGGCTAGCCTGCCAGGAGATCGGCGAACGGATGCTCACGCGCGACCCGGATATTACCCGGCTGCTCGACCGCCTGGAGGCACGGGCCTTAGTGAGCCGGGCGCGGGGGCGCGCCGACCGGCGCGTCGTGGAAACGCGTATCACCCCGGCCGGCTTACGCATCCTAAGAGAGTTGGACGAACCCATCAGCGCGCTGCACCGGCGTCAGTTGCGGCACATCGAGCCCCGGCGCCTGCGGGTGCTGGCCGAATTGCTCGAGCAGGTGCGGGAGGGAACACCACCCGGGGGCCAGCGGTGAAGCAGTTTTTTCGGCCAATAGTTGTTGTGACGAATGTCGACCTCTTATCATCGAAGGACAGGAGGGGAAAAGCCATGTCCAAAGCAACCACTCGTTTCGTTGTTGCGGCGTCTCTGCTCGCCGCGCTCGCGGTGCCGTCGTGGGCCCAGAGCACACCTTGGCAGATTGACCCAGCGCATTCCGTCGCACAATTTTCCGTGCGCCATATGATGATCTCCAACATCAAGGGCGAGTTCAGCAAGTTGGCTGGCGTCGTCAACCTCGATGAAAAGGATCCTACCCGCTCTACGGTCGAGGTCAGCATCGATACCACGACGATCAATACCCGCGTGCCGAAGCGCGATGCAGACCTGCGCGGTGCTAACTTCCTCGATGTCGAGAAGTACCCAACGATGACTTTCCGCTCTAAGCGCATCGTCGCGGTCGATCCCGGCAGGTACAAGCTTACCGGGGATCTGACCATCCACGGCGTTACTCGCGAGGTCACCTTCGATGTCGAAGGCCCAACCCCAGCGATCAAGGATCCTCACGGCAATGTGAGGGTCGGCGCCTCGGCCACCGCGAAGATCAGCCGCAAGGACTTTGGCCTGACTTGGAATGCTCCGCTGGAATCTGGCGGAGTTGTAGTCGGCGACGATGTGACAATTACGGTTGACGTCGAGCTGGTGAAGAAGGCTGCTCCCGCGCCAGGGAAAAGCGGAAATTGAGGGCGTAACTCCTTGCCCTGACAAGGGTTGTCCCGGAGGTTCTGAATCTCACTACAGGCTGTCTGCCATCCGGCGGCAGGAGCTCAGAGCGGATTGATGGGGCACGAGGATGCTTACCTTGGCATGGCGGCCGTTCCATTGGACGATTTGATGTGCGGGGAGGGGATTGTGGAAAAGCTGGCGAACACGAGCTGTCCGATTCACGACCTGTTGAGACGCCGCTGGAGCCCTCGTGCATTTGCCAACCGGCCGGTTGAGCCGGAGAAACTATGCAGCCTGCTCGAAGCAGCCCGCTGGGCGCCCTCGTCTTACAATGAGCAGCCGTGGGCGTATCTGCTGGCCACGCGGGAGCAACCGGTCGAATTTGCTCGCCTCCTCAGTGTCCTAGTGGAGGGCAACGTCGTCTGGGCGCAGCACGCCCCGGTGCTCATGCTATCGCTGGCCCGGCTCAACTTTGAGCGCAACGGTAAGCCCAACCGGCACGCGTTTCACGATGTCGGCCTGGCGAGCGAAAACCTGATCATCCAGGCCACCGCAATGGGACTCGCCGCGCACCAGATGGCAGGCTTCCACGTGGACAAGGCGCGCGAGGTGTTCAATATTCCCGAGGGTTGGGAGCCGACGGCGGCTATAGCGCTGGGCTACCGGGGTGAGGCAGAGTCTCTGCCCGAGCCGCTGCGCGCACGCGAGCTGGCACCGCGCACCCGCAAACCGCTCGAGCAATTTGTCTTCACCGGGCGATGGGGCCAGGTGGCCCCGTTGGTCGCCCACGCACAGGCGGCGAATCATCAAACGACGGGCTGAATCTGGAAGGGGGCCGCGCCAGGCAAACCTAGCGCGGCGCATAGGTGTTCTGAACGAGGAGGCATTCGCCGCGCTTTCTGGGACCCGGAGGCAGTAATGAGTGGCAGAGCGAATCGGCATGGCCACCTGCCGGCCGTGTCCTGGTCAGTGCGGTTTCCCGCTTCACCGAATACTTCAAGCTGGCTCCGCGGGTCTTCTACGGGGATCAACGTGCAATTCTTACAGCGCAGGCCGGGCCGAGATGAGTGAAACGCTGCAGTTCCTGGTGAAACATGGCTACTTGGTGCTGTTCGCCTGGGTGTTTGCCGAGCAGATCGGTCTGCCGCTGCCTTCTGTGCCGTTGCTGCTCGCGGCCGGAGCACTGGCGGGCGCAGGCCGATTGAAGGTTACAGCGGTCGTCGGGCTGCCCGTGGTCGCCGCAGTGATCAGCGACGTGCTCTGGTACGAGCTCGGCCGCCGCCGCGGTGTCCGGGTGCTCCAGTTTCTTTGCCGCATTTCGCTGGAGCCCGATTCCTGCGTCCGCCGCACCGAGAGCACTTTTGAGCGGCAAGGAGCCGGGTCGCTGGTCCTGGCCAAGTTCATTCCGGGGCTCAGTACCGCCGCCCCACCACTGGCCGGGATATTCGGCATGCGGCTTGACCGCTTTTTGCTCTTCGACACTCTGGGTACGCTGCTGTGGGTTAGCGTGTTTGTGGGGCTGGGCTTCGCGTTCAGCAACCAGCTCGAGCGCGTCGCGGACCGCGCGCTTACCTTTGGAAGCTGGCTGCTCGCGATCCTGGTCGGCGCCTTGGCCGCCTACATCGGCTGGAAGTTTGTCCACCGGCAGCAGTTCCTGCACGCGTTGCGGATCGCGCGGATCACACCGGAAGAGCTCAAGCAGAAGCTCGATGCGGGCGAGGATGTGGTGATCGTGGACCTGCGCCACTCGCTCGACTTCGAGGCCGAACCAATCACCATCCCCGGCGCGCATCGCTTGGACGCGGCCGAACTGGAAGAGGGAAGCGATGTTATCCCGCGCGACCGGGAGGTTGTGCTTTACTGTACTTGACCCAATGAAGCCACCAGCGCCCGTGTGGCGCTGCTCCTCCGCCGCAAGGGAATTACCCGCATTCGCCCGCTGGCCGGCGGGCTCGACGGCTGGCGGCGCCGCGGCTTTCCGCTGATCTCGCAAACACCGAGCGCGCCGCGAGCATAGCGCCAGCTTGAAGCGCGGTTAGCGAGCCGATGCTTGCCATTGTCCAGTCCAAGATTATTGGGAGTGTGGCGGCGGCCTCGTCCGGCGGGTTCGTATAATGCCGGATGGCATCGGGCCTGCCTGTGTTAACTCATTGGGGAGGCGTCCGCCCAAAGGTCTGTGGAGCAAGGCCCCTTCTGTTTAGCATGAATAGGGGATAATCCTTTGCATCTTCAGTCTGAGAAGAGCGAATCAGCGCATAGTTTGCGCGCACATGGATCCGCGGGAAAGCTATTTCCAGGCCAGAATTCACTCGGCAAGCATCCTCACGGTAGACGACAATTGAGTGCTAGCATCGCTGTGAATCCATCTGTTGCTCGGGCGCCCACTTTGTATGAAAACCGCAGATGAACTTCCCATCTTGCTTTTGGCGATTGATGACGATCCGCAGAGTCTCGAATTCGTCAAGGACGCGTTGGCCCAAGAGAATCTTGAGATCCTGACCACCACGGATCCCGAGCTAGGCCTGGAGCTCGTGTTGCGCAGGCACCCTCAGATCGTCTTACTGGACCTAGTGATGCCGAAGATCGGGGGAATGGAATTGTTGGAACGCATCCTTGAGGCAGACCCCGGTACAAACGTGATGCTGATGACGGGTCACTACTCTACTGAAGCGGCGGTGGAGGCCATCCAGAAGGGCGCCTACGACTACTTGAACAAGCCCCTCTCCGTGGAGAAGTTGCGTCAGAGAGTCGATCAATTGATGGCAGAGGCCCGGCAGCGACGTCGAACTTTGCAACTGGATCGCGAGCTTCTGAAGGTTTATGAATTCGAAGGGCTCCTCGGCCGCAGTCCACTGATGCTGGATGTCTTCACCAGGGTCCGCCGCGTGGCGCCACATTTCCGGACGGTCCTGGTTACCGGGGCAACCGGTACCGGGAAGGAACTGGTAGCTCGCGCTCTTCATAGGCTTAGCCCTGCCGCTTCGGGTAGGTTTGCCGTATGCAATTGCTCAGCGATCGTGGAGACACTCTTCGAAAGCGAGCTGTTCGGTTATGTCAAGGGTGCCTTTACGGGAGCTACGCAGGACAAGAGTGGTCTATTCGAATATGCGAATGGGGGCACTCTATTCCTCGACGAAATCGGCGAAATGCCGCTCGCGACGCAGGCAAAACTCCTTCGGGTGCTCCAGAGCCAGGAGATCCAGCGCGTTGGTTCTCCCGCGGTCCGCAAAGTGGATGTGCGGGTTGTGGCCGCCACCAACCGTGATTTGCGCGCACGCGTGGCGGATAAGGAATTCCGAGACGACCTCTACTACCGGCTCTCCATGGTGGAAGTCAAGCTCCCGCTGCTCGCCGAGCGCAAGGAAGACCTGCCACTCCTGGTGCGCTATCTTGTGGAGCGTTTCGCCACGCAATACAACAAGCCTATTCGGGGTCTCACACGCCGCGCTCAGGCCCTGCTCGCCCGGTACATGTGGCCTGGCAACGTGCGCGAGTTGGAAAACGCACTCGGCCACGCATGTATGATGGTAGAGGGAGATCTTATCGACGTGCGGGATTTTCCCGATACCCTTCGCAAGCCAGCAGAACGCGAACCGGTGGAAGATGAAGATTTAATCCCGCTCGATGAGCTTCAGCGCCGCCATGCTCTGCGGGTGTTGGCGCGGGTGGGAGGCAATAAGAAGCGGGCTGCCGAAATCCTTGGGATCGCTCGCACAACCCTTTATCAGCTTCTGGCCGAGAGCGGGGCAGAACAGAAGGAAACTGAGCAAATCAAGCCTTGAGTTGAACTTATTGGCGGGCTGGCTGCCACCGGCTAAAGACTGAGGTGTACCGCGAAAGAAACACAGGGATGATCCTCGGACCTACCTTGCGGCCAAGCAGTCGAGTGAGTCTATAGAGCCAAGACCCTAATGAACAGGATGCGATGTTCGGGGGCGTGTGCATCGTGGCTCACAACTAGAAGGCGGTTGTTCTTGACTTGACGACCTTCCGCCGGGTCAAACTCTTTCACCAGCGACATCTTGGTTGTAGTGGGATGAGAGAGGAAACTCTCATTGGCCGGAACAGGGGTTCCTCCGGTGGTCTGAAGCGCGAGGATACGCGCTTCGCCGGTCTCTGAGCCCACGAGCCGGCTTTCGGCACTCACTTGTTGGCCCGGGGCAAATTGCCAGGTGCTCCGCACCGTGACCTCGTCGGCGTGCATGTTCGGTCGTTGCGCGAATTCCGTCGCCGGACGAACAGTCCATTGGACGCCAGTGGTTTCCTGCATTCGTGCGACCAAGGCTACCGTGGCGGCTTGCAGTTTGAGGGCTCCCTCAGGCAGGATGCCCGAAGTGTAGCCCCAAATGACAGCGAGCATCGTGATGGCGGTACGGATTGGCTTGGTCTTCATAGTCTCACTCTCCGACTTAGGGTATTGCACGGGCCAGTCCACAAGTCGCACTTGCCAAGTCGTTGATAAGACGTGCCTTAGCTTGGGGCGGCGGCCACATCAGTGTCCCAGAACTGGACAGTTGTTCGGACCCTGGACAGTCCTACGTGCAAGTATAGAAGGAGTTGTGTTGTTCCTCACCTTTCAGAACTGGTCCAGCCTACAGCTAGAAGGCCAAGAAGAAAAGGCGATTAAACTGTCCCAGTTGAAGGGCGTGGCGGAAGTTGGATAGGGGTTCGGGGGTGCATGCAAGATCTACAAACTCGACACATCGCCGGGCAAGTCCTGTCGCCGACTGAGGTCATTCGCGCAGTGTTTCTTCTTCGGGGCCCGGAGATCGCCTTTGGCGATGATGCGAGTGGGCCAGAGAGAAAGAAATGAGGCTCTATCGCAAAATCCAATCGTGCGGCTTCTCGACAAACCGAAATCCATGGCGCTGCCAAGCTGTGTTAGGCCATTCGACGCGCACCATTCGAGCCCTGCCCACCTGGAGTTCTACCCCGCCGCTCCTAAGCCAAACCTCCACAATGGCATCTCTCTCCAGCAAGGCGTGACAGCCGCACAGGAATCCGCTTGCGCTCACGTCGTCTGTAGTCGTCAGGAGCTCAAAGTTTCTCCCACTGGTATCCGTTCCCCGCAACTTCAAGAGCGCTCTCAGCCGGACGCGCACTTCGGCTCGGCGCTCGTGCTGCTTGCTCTCCAGCACTGCGGTCAAGCGAGATCTTAGCTGGCCGAAATTCAGCGGCTTTTCGAAGTACTCCTTCGCGCCGAGATTCATACAAGAGTCTTTATATCTCGCTGCGGGCTCCCCGGTGATGACGAAGATCGGAATCAGCCGGGTAAAGCTGAGGGAGGCGAGAGTCTGGCAAAGTTCGAAGCCGGAAAACTCCGGCATCATCAAATCTAGTAGTATGCAGTCGGGCTTGCTTTGTAAGGCGAGTGAGAGGGCCTCCTCTGGATTTCCTGTGTCGATGATTTTATAAGCGTCCTCAAGCCGTTCACGCATCAGGCCACGCATGGCCTCATCGTCGTCAACGATTAAGATCAGCGGCACTTTTTTGCTTTCTGTCCTCTTGGAGCGCTAGGTTTTGTCCTTATCCGCTCCTAGGATCAACTCTACTGGTAGCCCCGCCTTCTGAAGCTTATCTGCGCCGAGAGCCTCGCGCACCTTGCGCGTCAGGATTTCCCGAGTGAAGGGCTTTTGCAGGAGGAGAATGCCTGGATCCAGAACTCCACGACTGGGGATGGCGTGTTCCGTATAGCCTGGGACCTTCGTGCCGCTGAGCAATGTCAAGGGCTTGGGCCCCACTATTTGCCTCCAGTACGGTGTAGCCAGTTTGGGTAAGCAAAATACGAGTGAGTGTCCGAAGTGATTCTTCGTCTTCCACCAGCAGGATCGTCTCCGACCCTTGCAAGATATAGAGAAACCCCCGAAAAGTATTAGCGCCTTGGAGAGTAAAACGCCTATCAGTAAATACCCAAACTGGAGAAACGACTCCTCAAGGGGAACCAGGAGATTTGCGGAGGCTGAAGAGGCCTCGTTAGAAAGACAAGGGCTAGGATGATGTCTTTGACTTCGGTGTGGATCCTGTCTCCCATGTCTTGCGCCATGGTGGGATGATAACTAATTGGGCCATGAGCGCCGAAATTTTGGGAGCGAATCCGCTCACCGAATAAAATTACTTGGGCAGAAGTCTTTCGAAACTTCGTTCGAGGATAGAAAATCGGCCGTTCACTCTCGGCTGGTGGGACGCTTCGCGGTGCACGGGTTGGAAGCTCTGATCCATAACACAGGACTGCCGGTCGCCGTCCAGAAAGAGCAAAGATGAACCCGCGAAGAATGATCGGTGTGGGATTCAGTCTGGCGCTGGTCGTCCTGTTGTCCATTGGCATCGTTTCGTATCGCACGACGACCCGCTTCGAGGCTAACGCGGACTGGGTCACGCATACCCGAGAGGTTCTCGAGAATCTAGGAGGGGTGATCTCCAACTCCTCGGCAGCCGAGAGCGGGGCGCGCGGATATGTCATGACCGCCGATAGGATCTATCTGCAACCTTACTGGACAGCGCGTGAGCGGCTCGATCAGGAACTCAACAGTCTCCGGAAACTAACCGCGGATAATCCCCGCCAACTCGGGCGCCTCGACACCCTGGAGCCTTTGGTCAAAAGAAGGCTGGCACTGCTGCAAGAAATGATCGACCTGCGAGAAAGCAGGGGACCTGAGACCGCTTGGCAGAGCGTCCAGACGAACAAAGGAAAGCAGGTGATGGATGAGATCCAGGCCTTAATCGAGGAGATGGAGAACGAAGAGCGGGAATCGCTGAAGAAGCGCAATGAGGAGGTGAAGGCAAGTGCCCGAGCCACAATTTACATCATCGTTTTTGGAAGTGTCCTGGCTCTTGCGATCCTTCCTCTGGCGGGCATGGCCATCAATCACGAAATCAAGAAGCGCCAGCGAGCGGAAGAGGCCGTGCGGGAGAGTGAGCAGCGACTGCAGGCCGTCCTGGATAACTCACCAGCGGTCATCTATGTCAAAGACACGCAGGGCCGATACATTTTGGTGAACCGCCGGTTCGAGGACCTTTTTCACGTCACCAGGGCTCAAGTCGAAGGCAAGACAGACTATGACCTCTTTCCGAAGGAGATGGCCGACAATTTTCGCAGTAACGACGAAAAAGTGCTGCGGGCCGGAACTCCCTTGGAGTTCGAGGAAGTCGCCCCTTCCGACGACGGGTTACACACCTACATTGCGATTAAGTTTACGCTCCGCCATTTCCTCGGGTTTGCCTACGCAGTCTGCGGCATTTCCACTGACATCACCGAGCGCAAGCGGGCGCAGGAGGAACTCCGGCAGCAGAAGGAAATCTTGCAATCGATCCTTGGCAGCATGGGCGATGGCGTGGCCGTAGCCGACGAGAACGGCAAGTTCTTGTTCTTTAATCCCGCTGCAGAGCAAATCATGGGGCTTGGCGCGACGGATGTGCCGCCCGCCGAGTGGACAAAACGCTATGGCGTCTATCTGCCGGATACGATCACTCCCTATTCGCCTGAGGACCTCCCTCTGGCGCGGGCGATGCGGGGCGAAGCGGTAGACGGGGCCGAGCTGTTCGTCCGCAACCCTAACACCCCAGGAGGCGTTTGGGTGAACGTTACCGGGCGTCCGCTCAAACACGAAGACGGCACGGTGCGCGGTGGCGTGGTTGTCTTCCGCGATGTCACCTTGGCCAAGCAAGCAGAGCAAGCCTTGGTGCGTGCCAAGGAAGAAGCTGAGCGCACCAGCCGCTTCAAGGATCAATTCCTCTCCACGATGAGCCACGAACTACGAACCCCGCTCAATGCCATCCTGGGATTTTCCGAACTTCTCAGTGCCGAACGCTACGGCACGCTCAATGAGCGCCAGAGTCGCTATATCACGCACATCCATACCAGCGGGCAGCACTTGCTCCGGCTCATCAACGACATTCTGGAGCTGTCCAAGATTGAAGCCGGCCACATCGCGTTGGCCGTCGAAAACGTTTCCATTGGGGATGCGTTTGCCGAAGTTCTCAGCGTTCTGCGACCTCTGGCCGAGCTGAAGTCGCAGACGATATCGCATCACGCCGAGCCCGATCTTGCAGTTCGCGCCGATCGTACGCGCTTCAAGCAGATTTTGTTAAACCTGCTCGGCAATGCCATCAAGTTTACCCCGGCAGGCGGCCATGTCGAACTATCGGCCGGCCGTACGAACGACGAAGTCCGGATCGCTGTCCAGGATACCGGGCCGGGGATTCCGCCCGAGGAACAACAGCGCATCTTCGAGGTCTTCTACCAGCTGCGGAAATCGGGAGAGGCTGCCGAAGGCATGGGCTTGGGTCTGGCGATTACGCGGCGCCTCCTGGAGCTGCAAGGAAGTCGCTTGGCCCTGGATAGTCAACCCGGCCAGGGAAGCTGCTTCCATTTTCGTTTGCCAGTGGCTGCCGCTGTTCCACCAGTGGCCCCACAAAAAAGTGCGCTCAGGGGAAAGTCTGAGGAGACACCGCGGATTCTTGTGATTGAGGATGACCCCGTGGCAGGGCAGCTTATCCAGACGCATCTTACCGCTTCCGGTTACGAGGTGGTGTTGTGTAATCAGCCTGGCCGTGCCGTGGAGATCGTGGCGGAGCTCCAGCCTGACGCAATCACCCTGGACATACTGATGGAGCCGACCGGGTGGGAGGTTCTGTTGCAGTTGAAGAATGACGCACGCACCGCGAGCGTTCCCATCATCGTGGTGACGATCGTGGATCAACCCGGCATGGGCGCGGCGCTCGGTGCCGACGAGTACCTGGTCAAGCCGGTGGAGCGGTCCGCGCTGCTGGCCGCGGTCCAACGCTGCCTGGTTCGGAGAGGCGGCGCGCCACCCAAGCGGCCCATCCTGGTGATCGAAGACGATACGCCCACCCGCGAAGTCATCACCGAATTGCTCACCGAGCAAGGCTACGCCGTGGCCACCGCTTCCGATGGTGCCGAGGCCCGCGCTCAGGTGGCCACTTCCCTGCCGCAACTGGTCATTCTGGATTTGCTACTGCCGAGGGTAAGCGGCTCCGAGTTGCTGGCAGAATGGCGGGCCAGCCCGCGAACCGCCGATCTTCCCGTTTTCATCCTGACCAGTAAAGACCTGACCCGAGAGGAAGAGATACGTCTCCGCGCGCATGCGGAGCTTCTTCTGCGCAAGGAGCAGCCCTGGCAGCAAACCCTGCTTGACCAAATCCGGCGAGTCATGGTCCAGAACGCCCCGGAGACCGTATGAAGCCCCGCATCCTGGTCGTGGAAGATAACCCGTTGAACCGCGAATTGCTCTGCGAGTGGCTGGATGCCGAAGGCTACGAAGTCGTGACTGCTGCGGACCTGAAGACAGGATTCGAGGCGGTGGAGAAAGAGCATCCCCATGTGGTGTTGCTGGATGTTCAGCTCGGCGCCGATGATGGTCTGAGCCTGGCCGCGTGGCTGCGCCAGCAGCCGGCGCTGCGCGATATCCCGGTAATCGCCGTGACGGCCCACGCCATGATGACCGAACGGGAGCGCATTCTGCAGGCCGGCTGCAACGCCTGCGTTTCGAAGCCGGTCGATTTCAAGTTGCTCCGTGAACAATTACAGCGCTGGCTGACCTGCGCCAGGATGCCGCATTCCAATAGCTAGCTAGACTGGTGGAAAACATGCCGCGAATCTTGTGTGTGGAAGACGACCAAATGATGCGCGAGCTTCTGCGTGAGCATCTCCAGGATGCGTATGAAATCATCGAGACCAGCGATGCGAGCGAGGCCATTGCCTTGGCGCTACAACACAAGCCCGACTGCATCCTGCTGGACTTGATGCTGCCGGAGTCTTCTGGATTCGAACTCTGCCAGATTTTCTCTTCCCTCACTGTGACCCAGTTGATTCCGATTCTCGTGATCACAGGCCAACCAGCGGAAGACTACAAAGACTTCTGCCTGAATCTCGGCGCGGCTGACTACTTTCAAAAGCCGGTAGATCTCACCGGGCTTCGGAGACGCGTGGACTCCGCCGTAGACCGCAAACCGGCGGAACGCCGGAGTGAAACGCGGGTTCGGCTAAGCGTGGTCCTGAAGCTAAGCGGGCTGGACGTCACCGGCAAGAAGTTTGAGGTGCTGACCGCCACCGATGACGTGAGCGCGAGCGGATTCTCGACCAGTTGTATGGTCCCGCTGGCGAAGGACGCCCTGGTGGAGGTATTCAGGAGGGGCGCTGGCGAACGTTACTCGGGGCGTGCGCGCGTGGTGCGCATCGAGTGGCGGGACACTTCCTGGCAGCGCTACGGTTTCCACTTCATCGAGAAATCGAACCAGTGGGCCTTGTAATAGACCAATGGGAGATGGGCATGCCGAGCAAGGTTCTTGTTGTAGATGATGACCCCGTCCTCTGCGAGCTGCTTCGGGAGGTATTATCGACTGAGCTGGAAGCGCACGCCATGACCGATAGTGCCCAAGCTTCGGCGCGCATCAGAGAAGAGAAATTTGACGCTGTTTTCCTCGATGTTCGCATGCCGCACCCGGATGGCATCGAACTAGCGCGTCACATCCGCTCCTCCAAGTTAAACCAGACCACGCCCATCGTGATGATCACCGGCGATGAAGACCGGAACGCGATGATGCGCGCGTTCCAGGCCGGTGCCACATTTTTCCTGTCCAAGCCGGTTGACCGGCCCCGCTTGATGCGCCTCATCCGGGCGACCGAGGGTTTTATGCAGCAAGAAAAGCGCCGGTTTCAGCGCGTGAAGGTCAGCTGCAAGGTGTCGATCGAGTCGAACAAAGCGAAAGTGATCGGCAGCACCCTCGACCTGAGTCTGAACGGCATGCTGGTGCAGGCTCATCGCGCGTTTCCCGTAGGGTCTTCGGTTCAAGCCTGCCTCGAACTTGCGCCGAAGGCGCCACAGGTTTGCGTGGCTGCTCGCGTCGTTCGCCTGGTTGGGGATGATTGCATGGGCCTTCAACTTGCAGACGCCGACGTGTCCGGAAAGGAAAGGTTGCAGGAATTCCTGCTGCCGTTGATTTTGGGCAAAGAGCGTTAATGAGCTTGTTTGGAGACGCCGCAGTCGAACCGGTTTGGAGCCAGCAAGCCTGCCTTGGCCTCCGATTGCGGAAGACCAGCAAGGATGCGCGGCAATCTAAAGCCGGGGCAGCACAATTCCCTGCTGCGCCTGATATTTTCCCTTTTTGTCTTTGTAGGAGACTTCGCAGGCTTCGTCGGAGACGAAGAAGACCACCTGGCAGAGGCCTTCGTTCGCGTAGATTTTGGCGGGCAGGGGGGTGGTGTTGCTGATTTCAAGAGTTACATGGCCCTCCCATTCGGGCTCGAACGGTGTGACATTGACGATGATGCCGCAGCGCGCGTAGGTGGATTTGCCAACGCAGATCGTCAGGACGTCCCGCGGGATGCGGAAGTACTCGACCGACCGCCCGAGCGCGAACGAGTTCGGCGGGATGATGCACACTTCGCCCTTGAACTCGACAAAGGAGCGCGCATCGAAATGCTTGGGATCCACAATGGTCGAGTTGACGTTGGTGAAGATGCGGAACTCATCGGCCACGCGAATATCGTAACCGTACGACGACAAGCCGAAGCTGATAACGCCATCGCGCACCTGGCGGTCCGCAAACGGCTCGATCATCCGGTGCTCGAGCGCCATCTTGCGGATCCAGCGGTCCGACTTTACCGTCATCCGTGCCTCCAGGAGGAACAGCGGGATAGTTGCAGGAGAGAAAAGCAGCGCATCTTAGTACAGTGGGCGCAGCTTGACAACCCACACCTGCCTGTCTAGCATAGGCTGCCCTTTGCCCTGGAGGCGCTTGTGATTAAGCTGGATATAGTTAACGCAGTGGTCGGCCGAACCGGCGTGACCCGAACCAAGGCCGAACAGGCGGTGGAAACCGTCTTTGAAGCTATGAAGAATGCGCTCGGGCGTGGCGAACGCATCGAGCTGCGCAAGTTCGGCGTCTTCAACGTCAAGCCCCGAAAAACCGGCATCGGCCGGAACCCCCGCACCGGCGAGGAGGTCAGTATTCCCCCGGGCAAGGCGGTGCGCTTTAAGCCCGGCAAGGAACTGCAATCGCTCTAGGCACACGGTTGCACCAACTCCACTTGCGACGGGCTGCCCTTCCCCAGTGACTGCAGAAAGCCCCGCGGAGCCACAGGCGCATCGAACCACAAATGAGCAGCGACAACGGATACGGTCGCATTCCCAGCCAGATCTCCCGGAGCGAGATGCTGCCGCTGCCGCCTCGCGTTTCACTGGGCGGCAGCTCTCAACCGCCCGTGGCGCGAGGGCGGCGCTCGCTGGCGATCGCTGTAGCGCTGTTCATGCTCACACTGCTCTCCACCCTTGCGGCCGGGGTGCAGTTTGCCGCCGATTACGCAAACGGCCAAGCGCCGTCGTTTGACGACTTCCTCAGCCCTTACCTCGCGATCTTCACCGAGCCGCGAGTCTTGCTGGCCGGCATCCCGTTCTCGTTCACCTTGATCAGTATCCTGCTGGCGCACGAGTTGGGCCACTACTTCGCCTGCCGCTACTATTCGATCTCGGCCAGCTATCCCTATTTCCTTCCTGCGCCGACGCTGTTCGGAACCCTAGGCGCGTTCATCCGCATCCGCTCACCAATCATAAACCGTAAGGCGCTGTTCGATGTCGGCTTAGCCGGACCCGTGGTGGGCTTTCTGCTCGCCATGCCGGCGCTGGCAATCGCCATCGCTTATTCCAAGGTTGTGCCGGCGGCGCAGGCTGGCTCGCCGGTGATCTTCGGCGATCCGCTGCTGGCGCGGCTGCTGATCACATGGTTGCGCCCTGGCGTTTTGCCTAGGGACCTCCTGCTGCATCCGGTGGGCCGCGCTGCTTGGGTGGGTCTGTTCGCCACGGCGCTGAATTTGCTCCCCGCCGGCCAGTTCGACGGGGGGCACATCCTGTACTCGGTGGCAAGCGAGCGGCACCGCCTTATCTCGTTGGGCGTAGCGCTCCTGTTGCTGCCGCTGGCAAAGTGGTGGAGCGGTTGGTTGGTCTGGGCGGCGTTGATTCTGCTGCTGGGCTTTCGCCACCCACCGCTGCTCAACCGCTGGGAACCGCTCGACAACAAGCGGCTGGTGTGGGCCGCCATCGCTATAGTCATTTTCGTCCTATGCTTTATGCCCGTGCCCATCACACTTGTCGAGAAGTAGGTCCATCGGTTATCTCGTGAAGAAGCCCAGAGGCCGGACTGAACCGAACAGGGCTCAGGTGCTGAAAGGCCTTCCTATTGCCTCCCTTCTTGTATCGCAGGTGAAGCTCCTGCCCCGTCGGGTAGCGGTGCTATCAAGCGGCATTGCTAGACGCTCGGGTGCGGCCACGCTTTGCACAACACTACAAACAAAGTATGATCCGCGCGGCAATGAGCGGACTTTCCGCGCTCCGCGGCACCCAATGACCACCTTGGCGCGCACGCTCGGTCTCCGCGACCTGATCCTGCTCATCATTGGGTCGGTAATCGGCTCGGGAATCTTTCTCGTGCCCGGCGCGATCCTCCGCCAGGTGGAGGGCTCAGTGGGCCTGGCGCTGCTGGTGTGGTTGGGTGGCGGAGTCCTGTCGCTGCTGGGCGCGCTCACCTATGGCGAACTCGCCGCTATGAACCCGGCGGCGGGCGGTCTTTACGTTTACATCCGTGATTGTTTCGGGCGGCTACCGGCATTTCTCTACGGTTGGACGCTGTTTCTGGTGATCGCGAGCGGCTCGGTGGCGACGCTCGCAGTCGCGTTCAGCACCTATCTGGGCGAAGTGGTGCGGATGCCGCCGCTAGTCGCAAAGATCGTTTCCGTTGCGATGATTGCTGTGGTCACGGCGGTGAACGCGCTGAGTACGCGGCAGAGCGCGGACCTGCAAAACTGGACGACGCTCATCAAAGTCGGCGCCGTTTTGGCGATGAGCGCGGTTCTGTTCTTGCTCGGGCAGAGCTACTCGGACATAGCCCCCGCGCTCTGGCCGGCACATGCAGACCGCTCTCTTCTCTCCAACTGTGGTGTGGCGATGATTGCGGTGCTCTGGGCCTATGAGGGCTGGCAATTTGCCTCTTACAGCGCTGGCGAAGCGCTCGATCCACAGCGCGACTTCCCGCGCGCCTTTCTGGCCGGTACTGTGTTTCTGATTGCGATCTACCTGCTCGCGAACGCCGCCTATTTGGTCGCCTTGGGCCCCACAGATACCGCTCAATCGAACGCAATCGCGGCCAGCTCGGTGGCAAGGGTCTTGAACCCGGCCGCGGCCAAAGGGGTCGCACTGACCATCCTCATCTCGGTCTTCAGCGGCGCGAACAGCATCCAACTGACCGCTCCGCGCGTCTTCTATGCCATGGCCGCCGATGGTCTCTTCTTTCGCCGCCTCGCCGAGGTGCATCCGCGCTTTCGGACGCCTGCGATTGCGGTTCTGGCCGGAGGAGTCTGGTCAGCGCTGCTGGCCTGGACGGGCACCTTCCAGCAACTGTTCACATACGTCATCTTCGCCGGCTGGATTTTCTACGGACTGGCCGCGGCAAGCATTTTCGTCTATCGGCGTCGGAGTCCGGATGCGATCCGACCCTATCGCGTCCCAGGTTACCCGTGGACACCATTACTGTTCGTTGCGGCGTCCGCTGCACTGGTTATCAACACGATTGCCGCGGCGCCTCGCGGTGCGGCCGTAGGTATCGGCATCGTGCTGCTTGGCCTGCCCGCGTATCTGATCTGGCGCCCCCGCGCTCGCAGCGCTTGAACTCAGAACAGGCTAACCGGGTCCACATCTACAATCACGGCGCTTTCGGGAATCTGCTTTCGCGCGCAGAAATCCAGACCCGCCGCAAGCGCGCGGGTGAGCTGCGCGCGCCGGGGCGCCTTGAGGAGAAACTGGAAGCGGTATTCGCGCCTCAAACGCGCCAGCGGGGCCGCCGCCGGACCAAGCACCTTGATGCCGTGCGACTCCTGCGGCGCGAAGAATCCGGCCAACTGGCGCGACCAGCGGACGGCGTTCTCCACCTTGCGGTCCCGCACGATCACGTTTGCCAGCGCTGTGAACGGCGGGTAGTGCATCAGGCGGCGAAAGTGCAGCTCCTTCTCGAAAAACGCGCGGTAGTCCTGTCTCGCCGCGAGCTGGATGGCGTAGTGCTCAGGATAGTAAGTCTCCACTAAAACGACGCCGGGGAGCTCGCCGCGTCCGGCCCGTCCGGCCACCTGCGTGAGCAACTGGAAGGTGCGTTCGGCGGCACGGAAATCCGGCAGGGCCAGAGAGGTATCGGCCGCGACCACGCCCACCAGAGTGACGCGCTGGAAGTCGTGTCCCTTCGCCACCATCTGCGTGCCCACCAGGATATCGAGCTTGCCAGCAGCGAACGCACCCAGCACTCGCTGGTATTCGCGCTTGGTGCGGGCCGTGTCGCGGTCCAGCCGCGCAATCCGCGCTCCGGGAAATTCCTCGCGCAAGCGCTCTTCGAGTTGTTCAGCGCCCTCCCCGAAGAAGTAGACGTGCTCTGACTCGCACTTTGGGCAAGTCTTGGGCACGCGGCGGGAGTAGCCACAGTAGTGGCAGACCAACCGCTCGCGCCGCTTGTGATAGGTTAGCGAGATGCTGCAGTTCTCGCACTGCACGGCAGCACCGCAGCCCCGGCACAGCACAAACCAGGAATAACCGCGGCGGTTGATCAATACAAGCGACTGCGTGCCGCTTTCCAGCCGCTCGGACATGGCCGCGCGCAGCGCCTCCGACGCCGACCCGAAGCGGTGCGTCCGCCGAAACTCTTCGCGCAGGTCCACCACCTCGACCCGCGCCAGCGGGCGGTTCTCCACTCTTGTCTCCAACTGCAACAGGCGATACTTGCCCTCGCGCGCGTGATGAAAGCTTTCAAGCGATGGCGTGGCCGAGCCGAGCACCGCTACAGCGCTCTCCAGCTTGGCGCGCACGATCGCGGTATCGCGACCGTGATAGCGCGGCGTCTCTTCCTGCTTGTAGCTGGACTCCTGCTCCTCGTCCACGATCACCAGACCCAGGTTTTCCAGCGGCGCGAATACCGCCGAGCGCGTGCCGACCACTACGCGCGCCTCACCGCGGCGCACGCGCCACCACTCGCGCGCCCGCTCCACGTCCGGCAGGGCGCTGTGCAGCACTGCAACACCGTCGTTCAGCCGGGCTCCGAACCAGGCCCGGCACAGCCGGCCCACCCAGAGCGTCAGCGCGATCTCCGGCACCAGGATGAGCGCCGTGCGGCCGCGGGCCAGCGCCATCTCCACCGCGCGCAGGTACACTTCCGTCTTGCCGCTCCCGGTGACCCCGTACAGCAACCCGACGGTGAACGCGCCGGCGTCCACCCAGGCCTGGATCTCAGCCAGCGCGCGCTTCTGCTCCTCATTCAAGACGTTCGTCGGAAGGGTGAAGCCCGCCTCGAAGAGATCCTCTTCCACGGCGAGGGGCTCCTCCCAAACTCGGAGCTTGCCAAGCTTGGCCAGGCGCTCGACCGTCGCGGGCGTCACTCCGGCCTCGCCGAGCAGGAGCCGCATGGGCAGCGGCCCTCGCTCGTCCGTGAGCACATGGCGGATGCGCTCTTCGGCTTCGCGGGCCGTCTGGGGCTTGGCCTCGGACTTCGCCATCGACTGCACTTCCATTGGGGCCTCAATGTTCCACGCTACGATCTTCTGCGTGCGCGTCCGGCGATGCCGCGTCACCCCACGCGCCTCGAGTTGACCGCGGCGCAAAAGCCGCGCTGCAGCCGCTGGACCACCGGGAAGTTTCCTGAGGCGGTCGCTGCGAATCGGCTTCCCCTCAACCTCGCTTAGTTGGAGCAGGGCATGTTCGGCAACTTCCGCCTCGCTGCGGTTGGCGAGCGCGGCGAGTTCTTCTAGATACTCCCGGCCGGACACGGTGAGGCGCAATTCGCGCTCGTGTCGCAGCTCAACCACCGGGGGCAGCATCGCGCGGAAGACTTCGCCGGGAGGCGCCAGGTAGTAGCTGGCGACCCAGCAACCCAGTTCGATCAAGCGCGGCGGCAGCGCAGGAATGGGGTCGAGCACCTCGACGATTTCCTTGATCTGCTCGACCTCCGGCTGTCGGTCAGTGAGCCCGAGCGCTACGCCGACCAGCGCGCGATTGCGAAACGGAACCACGACACGGCTGCCAGCCACGACAACTTCAGCGAGCGAATCGGGTACTGCGTAGGTAAAAGTTGTGCGCAGGGGGACCGCGAGCGCGACTTCGCAGAAGCGAGGAACCATTGGCGAGGAGTAGTGTATCAGTTGCGCCGGAATGACAGGCAAACGCCGCGGCCGTAGGGGGCACGGCACTTGTCCCGAGCGAAGGCGGGAGTTGCGACCTGTGGCCTGTTCAGAGGCGGCTCTTTTCTCCACGCGGTCTGCGACGACGGCTTCTAGCAGGCTGCTGAAAAACTCATCATGTCGTCATTCCGAGGAGCCGAAGGCGACGAGGAATCTCTCTGAGTGCTTGATTTCGTGAGCAGAGAGATTCCTCGCTTCGCTCGGAATGACAGATTGAAACCTTTCTGCTAGTGCCTTCCCACCTATTTGAGCCGAATAACGAATTGAGAAGAAAATCCTGCATCAGACGCTGGTTTGTGAAAAGAACTAGTTCAGAGGTTGGAACGGCACTAGCGCTTCTTCGGTCGGAGGCCGAGAACAGTCATGACCTTCTGCAGGTCCTTCCAAACCTCGCCCTTGGCGGCGGGGTTCCGCAGCAAGTAGGCCGGGTGATAGGTGGCGAGCAGGCGCGAGCCACGAAAATCGAACCACTGGCCGCGGAAGGTTGAAATGGACTTATGGGTGCCGAGCAGCGTCTGCGCGGCCACGTTGCCCAAGCAGACGATCACCCGGGGCGCGATGACAGCGAGCTGGCGGAGCAGAAAGGGTGAGCAGGTGGCAATTTCGTCTTTTTCCGGAGTTCGATTCTCGGGAGGCCGGCACTTAATCACATTGCAGATATAGACGTCGTCGCGGCGCAGGCCCATGGCCTCGATCATCTGCGTGAGCAACTGTCCCGCGCGGCCTACGAACGGGATGCCCTGGATATCTTCGTCGTGCCCTGGACCCTCGCCGATGAAGACCAGTTCGGCTTTCGGATTGCCGACTCCAAAGACAATATTAGTGCGATGCTTGTGGAGCCGGCAGCGAGTGCAATCGCCGATGTCCTCGCGAATGCGTTCAAGCGTATCGCCCTCAACTCGCTCGGCCGCTTCAAACAATGAAGGACCCTGCACGATGGGCAGCGTCGGAATTTTCGTGGCGGGCGTCACCGGCGCGCGTAAAGCAGCAGCCCCCGCTCGTACAACCGGTTCTTTCTCTCCTTCGCCCCGCGCGGCGTCTAAGCTGCTTGCTGGGGCAGTTTCGCCGGCGGCAGAGTTGGCGAGTCGTTCGCGATAGAAGGAGCGAATTCCCAGGTCCTCGTAGTAACGCAACCAGGATTCCACTTTTTCGCGCGTCTCTTTTGCGAGCGGCGGGCTCATCGATTGTCTTAAGTGTCGGGTCCGGGGGCGCCTTCGACCGTGGGCACCTGCCGCGAGGCGTGCCGCAGCCGGAGGACTTCGTCGAGAATGCGGTTGGCGACGTCGAACTTGCTCATCCGCGGCAGTGAAAGCTCTCGTCCATCCCGAGTGAAGAGGGAGACGATATTGGTTTCGTGGTCGAACCCCGCGCCCTCTTGTGTGACGTCGTTGGCCACAATCAAGTCGGCGCGCTTGGCCCGCAGCTTCTCGCGCGCGTGCTCGGAGACATGATCTGTCTCCGCGGCAAAGCCCACCAGGATGCGATCGCCCTTCTCGCGCGCAAGGTCGGACAGGATATCCGGCGTCGGCTCGAGCTCAAGCGTCAGGCGGCCCGCGCCGCGTTTCAGTTTTTTGGAATGCGGTGACACCGGCCGATAATCAGCGACGGCGGCGGCCTTGATGACCACCGTGCATTCGGTTGCGCGTTCCAGCACGGCGCGATACATCTCCTCAGTGGTTCGCACCGAAACCAGCTCGACGCCCGCGGGCGGCTCCAGCGCCGTCGGGCCGCTGATCAGGATTACTCGAGCGCCGCGGCGCCCAGCGGCATCCGCCAGGGCATAGCCCATTTTGCCCGATGAGCGATTCGTGAGGAACCGCACCGGGTCCAGGTCCTCGCAGGTCGGTCCGGCGGTGACTAGAGCGGTCTCGCCGTCGAAGTCATGCCGGATGCCCAGCACCTCGCAAACCGCCCGCGCGATGGCTTCGACGCCCGCCAACCGCCCCGCTCCGGTCATCCCGCAGGCCAGATAACCCTCGTCGGGCTCGACGATGCGCACACCCCGCGCGCGAAGCGCTTCCACATTTTCCTGCGTGGCGGGGTGCTCCCACATGTTTACGTTCATCGCCGGCGCGACCACCACCGGAGCTGTGGTGGCCAGATGTAGCGTGGTCAGGAAGTCGTCGGCGATGCCGCGCGCGAGCTTGGCCAGCACATTGGCTGTGGCCGGCGCAATCACCAACAGGTCGATGCGCTGCGCCACGGCGATGTGCTCGATGGCGCTCTCGACGTTGGCCGGCGCGCCAGCGTCGGCGCTAAACATTTCGGTGATCACCTTCTGCCCGGTGAGCGCAGCAAAGGTTAGCGGGGCAACGAACTCCTGGGCGCTGCGCGTCATGACCACCTGCACGTCCAGCTTTTCCTGCTGCAGCCGGCGCACCAACTCGGCCGCCTTGTAAGCCGCCACGCCTCCGGAGACACCAAGCGCGATTTTCATGCCTGCCTCGGCGCGCTAGGGCTTGCGCCGCTTCCCTTCTTTGTCATCCGCTCCCTCGGGACTATCGGGGAGCTTGTATTCAAGAATGCCCGCGTTCAATTCTTCGATCGCGACGCGAGTGGGCTTGTGCGACCGGGGATGATCCACCATCGGCGGCGCCCCGGCCATCAACTGGCGGGCGCGACGCGCGGCCACCACCACATATGCGAACTTGTTCTCGGGCGCCTGGTTCAAGACCGTCATGCCGATACTAGCCTCCAAAGGAATCCAAAATCTTGCTGACTTGCTCTACATTCTGATCGCAGCGCCGCCGCGTGGCGATGGCGATGGCCTGCACCTCGCGGCCGGCGCGCTCTAGATCCTCGTTGATCACGCAGAAGTCGTAAAACTCGCGGAAAGCCAGGATCTCCTTGCGCGCTTGCTCGAGCCGCCGCGCAATCTCCTCTTCTGAGTCCTGCCCGCGCTCGCGCAAACGGCGTTCGAGTTCCTGGCGCGAGGGCGGCAGGATGAAGATGGCCACCGCTCCCGGCAGCTTCTGTTTCACCTGCGCCGCGCCCTGCACGTCGATCTCGAGCACCAAATCCAAGCCTTTGTGGCGTGCCTCGTCGAGCCACTTTCGCGGTGTCCCATACCAACTCTTGCCGAATACCTGCGCGGACTCAAGAAACTCACCGCGCTCGACCATCTGCTGGAATTCCGCCTCAGTAACGAAATTGTACCATTTGCCGGCGTTCTCCGTCGGCCGAGGCTTACGCGTAGTGCACGAAACGGATAGCATCGTGCCGGGCAATTCCAGAAGTTTCTGCACTAAAGTGGATTTGCCAGACCCCGAAGGCCCGGAGACGATGAACACCAGCGGTTGCTTCGGAGCCGGCATCGCTATTCGACGTTCTGCGCCTGTTCGCGGAGTTTCTCGATCTCGGATTTGACCTCCAGCGCCAGGTCCGTGATGGCCAGGCCTTCGGCTTCGATCCCCGGCGTCTTCGACAGCATGGTGTTGGCCTCGCGCTGCATTTCCTGCAACAGGAAATCGAGTTTCTTGCCCGCTTCTCCGGCAACGAAAAGCAGCTTTTGGAATTGGTCGATGTGGCTCGCGAGGCGCGCAATCTCTTCGCTGATGTCGCTGCGCTCGGCCAGAAGCGCCGCTTCTTGGAGCAAGCGTGCCGGCTCGAGTTGAGTGTCGCCCAGCAATTCTTTCAATCGCATCTCGAGGCGGCGGGCATAGGCCGGCCGGGACTGCTCGGCAAGCGCCCGGATCTGCGCGCCCTTTTCGGCGATCTGCACCAGTCGCCCAGACATTTCCTCAGCCAATAGACGCCCTTCGGCCCTTCGCATTTCATCGAGGCGGGTCAAGGCCTCTTCCAGGCAGGCCGCGACTTGCGTGGCGAGTCGTTCCTGCTCGTCTTCGCTCCCCGTTTCGCCAAGCGTTCCGGAGGCCGCTATCACACCGGGCAGGCGAAGCAAGGCCATCAGATCCGGTTCAGTTTTCATCCCGAACTGCCGGCGCAGATCCTCTGCGATCCTCAGGTAGGCCTCGGCGACCTCGCGGTTCACCTGCACGGCTGCCGGGCCGGCGGGCTCGAAGTGCAAGGTGACGTCGATGTGGCCGCGGCGCACCCGTTCGCGCAGGAGCTGGCGCATGCGCGGCTCGAACGGCTCGAAGCCCTCGGGCAGGTGCAGGTGCAAATCCAAGAAGCGGTGATTGACGCTGCGCACGCTGACGCGCAGCGACCAGCCGTTCTGCTCGATGTGGGCCTGCGCGTAGCCAGTCATCGACTTCGGCGCAGCAGATTTAGGCGAGGCCGAGGGCGAGGATGCAGGGCTCATAGCTGTCCCCTCCCGGCCTGATAAGAAGCATCATCCGCATCGGCGAATTGCAACTCATACAGACGCGCATAGGCTCCGCCGCTGGCCAGCAGTTCCTGGTGCGTGCCGGTCTCCCGGATGGTGCCGTCCTCGAGGACCACAATCTTGTCGGCGCGGCGAACCGTAGAGAGCCGATGCGCGATTACGAACACGGTGCGCCCCACGATCAGATTGGCGAGCGCGCGCTGCACGAGCATCTCGGACTCCGAATCCAGCTCCGAGGTCGCTTCGTCCAGAATCAGGATCGGGCAATCCTTTAGCAGGGCCCGGGCGATGGCCAGGCGCTGGCGCTGCCCGCCGCTCAGCCGCTGCCCGCGGTCACCCAACAGCGTGTTGTAGCCCTGGGGCAGCTCAAGAATGAAGTCGTGGGCGAGCGCTGCCTTAGCGGCGGCGTGGACGCGCTCCTCGGGCAAGCCGGGCCGGCCGTAACAAATATTGTTCCAGACCGTGTCGTTGAAAAGGATCGTCTCCTGCGTGACGATGGCAATTTGGTCGCGCAGCGACCGGAGCGTGACTTCTCGGACATCGTAGCCGTCAATGCGCACCGCGCCCGAGGTCGCTGAGTGAAAGCGCAGCAGCAAGTTCACCAGTGTGGTTTTCCCAGCGCCGCTGGACCCCACAATGGCCACCACTTCGCCGGCGTGCGCCGTGAGCTGGACGCCACGGAGGACCGGCGCGTCGGAGTCGTACGCGAAGCTGACGTTGTCAAAGTCCACGCGGCCGGAGAAGCATGGCAGGATTGCGGCGCCGGGTTTCTCCGCCTCTTCCTCCTCGAGCACGAGGAAGGCGAACACCTGCGCGCTGGCGCCGCGCGCTTGCTGGAACTGCTGATAGACGGCGCCCACGCGCTTGACCGGGGCGTAGGCATTGAACAGCGCAAAGATGAAGGTCATGAACTGCCCGGTGGTCATCTGTTGGTAGCGAATCTGGTCGCGGGCGTACAGCAGGACCATGACGATAACCACGGCGCCCAGCAACTCCATCAGCGGGGAGGTGAGCACGTAGGCGCTGATCCAGCGCATGTTCTCACGCAGCAGCCTCCGCGCTGTCGCGCGGAATTTCTGGATTTCAAAGTCCTCCATCCCGAAAGCCTTTACCACCCGGTTGCCGCTCACCGTCTCCTGCAAGATCTGATTCAGCTCGGCCAGTCGTGTCTGGCTCTTCTCCACTGAACGGCGGATCCTCCGCCCCAGCTTTCCGATGGGCCAAATCACCAGTGGCAGCAGCACAATCGATGCCAGCGCCATTCTCCAGTTGACGAGTAGCAGAACGGCCGCGAAAGCCACCAATCTGAAGAGCTGGTGGAAAGAATCGGCCAGCCAATCGGACAGCGCGCTGCGCACGCGCTCGACATCATTGATTGCCGACGACATCAACCGCCCGATTGGTTGATGCTGGAAGAATCCGATGGGCTGGCGGATCAGCTTGCTATAGAGGTGATTGCGCAGGTCGGTGATGCTCGCGTGGCCCACGTATTGCACCAGCATGATACCGAAAAACTCCGCCACTGCCTTGCCCACAATCAGAACCACCAGCGAAATCGCAAAGACCGTCCAGACATGGTGGATATGGTGGGGGAAAAAGGCATTTAGGTAGATTGTGCGGCCGCTGAAAGGCAGCCTCACCAGCGGCAGGGTAGGGTCAGTGGTGGCGGGGTTGAGCACACGGTCGAAAGCCGGCGTGATCATCAGCGCAGTGAGGCCGTCGCCCAGGCCCACCACAGCCAGCAACACCACCGCCCCTGCCAGCCGGCCCACGTACGGCCGCACATAGCTGAGCAAGCGAGTTAGTTCAGCGGGTTGCTTCACGAGTTGGATGCCCCGGCGCGGCCCCCATGCCGCGCGCAAACTTCTTACGCTACGAACGACCGGTGAGATTGTCAAGCCGCCTACCGATTCAGATCGCGGTGCACCACCTTCGTGGTGTAGCCGTGGCGACCGAGCGCCCGGCGAATCACTTCGGCCATCATGACCGAGCGATGACGGCCCCCGGTGCAGCCAAAGGCGATGGTCAGATAGCTCTTTCCTTCGCGGATGTAGTGCGGGATCAGATAGGTCAGCAATCCTTCGATCCGCCGCAGGAACTCGCCGGTCTGCGGAAACGAGCGCATGTAGCGCGCCACCCGGGCATCTTTCCCCGAGTACCGCCGCAACTGGGGCACGAAGTGCGGGTTGGGCAGAAAGCGCACATCGAACACCAAGTCGGCGTCGCCCGGGATGCCGAACCGATATCCGAAGCTCACCAGCGAGACCAGCAGCGGCCTCCGGTCCGGGTTCTTGAACCGTTCGGTGATGAATTGTCGCAGCTCGTGCACATTGAAGTTGCTGGTGTCGATCACCACGTTGGCGAGCTTGCGAATTGGGGCCATCATCTGGCGCTCGCGCCGCAGGCCTTCGCGCACGGGACGATCGTGTCCCAGCGGATGCGGCCGCCGCGTTTCACTGAAGCGGCGCAACAGCGCTTCATCACAAGCCTCGATGAACACCAGGTTGGCCGGGTGCTCGCGCCGCAACTTGCGGTAGATGGCCGGCAGGCGCTTCAGTTGCTCGCCCTCGCGTGCGTCCACCAGCAGCGCCGCCCGCTCGACTTCCCCGCTGCCATACACGTGGAGCTCACTGAAGGTGGGGATCAGGTCCACCGGCAGGTTATCGACGCAATAGAAGCCCAGGTCCTCGAAGGTCTTCAGCACCGTGCTCTTGCCGGAACCGCTCAGGCCCGTTAGGATCACCAGTTGTCCGGTACCACGCGTTGCTTGCAGCTTCACGGCTCCGCGCCTAGGCCTTCACCCGGCGCTGGTGGGTGCTGGGGATGCGCAGGTCCTCGCGGTACTTGGCCACCGTGCGGCGCGTCACGTGGATGCCGGCTTCGTCCAGCTTCTTGGCGATGTGGTCGTCGGTTAGCGGGCGGGCGGAGTCTTCTTCCTCGATCATCTTCTTGACCAGCCGCTTCAGGGTCTGCAGCGACATGCTGCCGCCCTCGGGGCCGTTCACGGATTCGGAGAAAAACGCGCGCAGCTCGAGCACGCCTTGCGGGGTGTGCGCGTACTTGCTGGCCACCGCGCGGCTGACCGTGGAGGGATGTACGCCGACCTCTTCCGCGACTTCTTTGATCATCATCGGCTTCAGCTGATCGGGGCCAAAATCGAGAAAGTCTCCCTGGCGGCGGATGATCACTTGGCAGACGCGCAGGATGGTGTGCTTGCGCTGCTCGATGTTCTTGAGCAACTGGATGGCGGCGGTAAAGCGCTCCTTGACGTAGTTGCGCACTTCGCGGTCGGCGGCGTCGCGCGCCAGCAGGCGGCGGTACACCGGGCTCAGCCGGAGTTGTGGCAGGTCGTCTTCGTTCATGAACACCTGCCACTCGTTGTCCACCTTGCGGAAGTAGACATCGGGCTCAACCAGCCGCGTTTCAGTCTTGTTGAAGCGAAGGCCCGGACGCGGGTCGAGTTTTTTGATGACGTCCACGGCGCGTTTGACTAGCTCCACGGGCCGGTTCAGGGCCCGCGCGATCTCCTTGAGCTGGTTGGTCTGCAACTGCTTCAGGTGGTCGGAAACGATCTGCTGTGCAACGCTGTTCTGCGGATCCAGCGTGCGGAGCTGGATCAGCAAGCACTCGCGCAGGTCTCGCGCGGCCACGCCCAGCGGGTCAAACTCCTGCACCACGGCCACGGCGTCTTCGAGGTCATCGCTGGTGTACCGGCCGTTCTGCGCGAGTTCCTCGAGCGAAGCGGTCAGATAGCCGTCTTCGTCGAGATTGCCGATGATTGATTCGGCGATCTCGCGTACCGTGTCGCTGCAGATGGTGACGCTCAACTGCCAGGTCAGGTGTTCGGACAAACCCTGCGGCGAGGAGAGAAATTTGTCGAAGGACGGCCGCTCGATCTGTTCGTACTCACGGTGCTCGATGCCGTTGCCGCTGTCCAGGTATTGGTTAAAAAAGGAGGCGATGTCGAACTCGTCGAAGGGATTGGCGGCCTCGGTTTCGGGGACCTTCTCGGTTTCGGCTTTGACGAAAGCCTCGTCACTATAGTTCTCGCTGACCACCCCATCTTCGCTCAACTCTTCCAGCACCGGGTTGGCGATCATCTCCTGGTTGATCATCTCGCGCAGCTCGAGCCGGTTGAGCGCGAGAACGCTTACCATCTGCACCAAGCCAGGGGTAAGGATCTGCTTCTGCGCGACTCTCAGATTCAGTTTGGGCTGCAGCCAGCTCATGGCGGTCAGTTCAGCCGGAAGTGGTCGCCCAGATATACGCGGCGCACTTCGGGGTCGCTGCTAAGGGCGTCGGGCGTTCCGGTGCGGAAAATCTTGCCGTTATTGATGATATAGGCCCGATCGGTCACCTTCAAAGTTTCACGAACGTTGTGATCCGTGACCAACACACCGATGCCGGAGCCGCTCAGCTCCGCGATAATCCTCTGGATGTCCACCACGGTCAGAGGGTCGATCCCGGAAAAGGGCTCATCGAGCAGGATAAATGCCGGCTCCAACACGAGTGAGCGCGCAATTTCCAGGCGGCGTCGCTCGCCGCCGGAGAGCGTGTACGCCCGGTTGTAGCGCACCATTTCCAGTCCCATCTTCGCGAGCAGCTCTTCCAGCCGGTCGCGCTGCTGCTCCGGGGTGAGCGGAAGCGTCTCCAGGACCGCCTGCAAATTCTCTTCGACCGTCAGTTGGCGAAAAACCGAGGGCTCTTGGGGAAGGTAGCTAAGGCCGCTGCGGGCCCGGAGGTACATGGGGAGGTCGGTGATGTCGTCTCCGTCCAGGAGCACACGCCCCGAGTCCGGGCGGGCCAAGCCGACCAAGATGTAGAAGGTCGTCGTCTTACCCGCGCCGTTGGGCCCCAGAAGACCAACCACCTCACCCTGCAGGATCTCCAGTTCGATATCATCGACCACCTTCCGCCCTCGATACGCCTTGCTCAGCTCGACGGCTTGGAGTTTGAGCATACTGCTTCATTTCTCGACCCGGTGTCTGGTCAGCGTGCGTGATCCTTCCTCCGAATCCACAACAATCGTATCATCCGCAAAAAAGAAGGTCAATTGACGCCCCGTGGTTGTGCCGCGAAAGGTATCGTAAAGCGTGGGATGTCCGCCGGATAGAACAAACTTCCCCTCCGCGGCAATGTATTCGGCCTGCTCCGCCACCCCGCGGCGATCGCCCTGACGCACCGTCACGCCGCCCGAAGCCACTGCTCGGCTCAACCGCTGCGCGCCTCCAGAGGCCCGGGAGCTGGTCGGCGACCCCCCAGGAGACCCGGTGGAAGTAAAAAATAGGTCGAGCACGCGCGAGCCGATTTGCCCTTGGCGGGCCTGCATCAGCACGTTCTGTTCCAGATGCGCGCGCGCCTCGGCACTCCAGTAGGTCAGCGTGCCCGCTCGCACGCGCCAAACGGCGGGCCCCGCTCCCTCCGGTCGCTTTGTGACTGCTGACGCGCTGGTTGGGCTGCCGGCGGAAGCCTCGGCCTGGGGGAACACGGCAGCCACGTTGCCGCGAGCGATGAGCTGCCGGGCGCCGCGCAGCAGCTCGATCGAATCGGCCTCGATCACGGCATCCCCCTGCCAGAGCCGTGCGTGGCCGGAGTAGACGGCGCGGCCGTTGGAGGTGTTTGCCACGAGGTGGTCCGAAGCAATGATTGCTGGCTGCGGGGCCAAGTTCACGACTCCGTTTCGCGCGGCAGAAGTCTCAGTTGAGCGCACCTCGCCATCGGCGCGGAGCTCCCCGCTGTGCTGGTTGAACGTGAGCGACTCCGCGGTGGTCCGCGTGCCTTGGTCACTCAGCACCACTGAGCCGGTTAGCGTGAGGTTATCAGTGGCGCGGTCCAGGCGCGCGTGGTCGGCCTGCGCGCTGCGATCGGCTTCGCGCAAGCGCACGTTGCCGCTCTGTTGCAGTTCAGCCCATTTGCTGCCCGGGGCGAACTTCAAGGTGAGCTCTTGCGACATGGACACCTGCGGCGGGCGACCCGGCAAACGCCGCTCGATCTCCACATCACCTCGCCCGGTAAGGTTCCGAAACTCATTGCGCTCGCCGAATTCCGCGGCGATTTGCCGGCCGCGCAGTCGGATCGTTTGCGGCTCCCCGTTGCCACCGGGAGCGTTCGGGCGTTGCCATTCAATCGTGGCCGGAGCGAGGGTCTCCGCGTGGCCGAGCCGTTGTTCGCGCGGCTTCGTTGGATCAACGAAATAGAACCGCAACGCTGAAGTGGCGAGACTTCGCGACTCCCCGCGATGGCTGGATTGCGCTTTCACATCGCCCCTCGCAATCAGCACCTTGGGCGCCATGAACTCCGGGAGCATTTCCACTTCCAATTGCTGCGCTTCCAGACGATCCTCTCCGCCCGGCCCATGCACGCTGCCGCGCACGCTGCCCGTCGCCAAAATTCGCTCGGCCCAGCCCTCGCGATGAAAGTAGGCCACGCACTCGTCGGCGCTGAGCACCGCCTGGCCGCGCCGCTCAGCCGAACGCAATTCCGGCCGCTGGCCGGCGCCTTTTGCGCCCCTGCGCGCCACCATGCGCCGCGCGCGCAGGTCGGCATCGAGTTCGAGCGCCAGTTCGCCGGCGAGGAGCTCGCGGTGTCCTTGCCGAGCGTGTACGGGCGCTAGCAGGCGCACGATTCGCGTATCGCGGCGATACTCCAGACTGCCGGCAGTGACGTTCACCGGCGTGCCGGGGAAACTTTTCGCCGCCGAGCGACTAGGATTGGCCGCTCTCACGGCGGAGGCAGACTCTGGCCCTGCCGGCGGCGCCAGCGTGAGTTCCACATCGCGCAGCAGCTTCACGACGCCTTGCAGAGAGCTGTAGCTGAGGCCGGTGGAGCGGCCCTCGCCATAAGGAAACCGGAAGATGACCGGCTGGTCCGTGCGCGCCTCACCGCTTTCGCGGTCGAAAGAGACATTGCTGGTACGGAGGTGGATCACGCGCGCCAGCGGATTCTCGCCCGGCGCCTGCGATGGATGCTGCCGCGCGTCTTCGGCGCTCTCAAGATCCATATGCACTTCGCCGGCACAGAGGATCCGCTCGGGGTTGGAAGTGTATTCGCAGGCGCTCGTGTGGATGTTGTCGAACCGCTCTCCGGTGCGGCCGTAGATAGTGATCCAGACATCTTCCAGCAGGTTCCGGCTGCCTTCTTTGAACTCGGTGGCGCGGGAGGCGCGCACCGTAAACAGCGTGCGGTCTTGCT
>QHYU01000128.1 GCA_003224235.1 Acidobacteriota bacterium | reverse complement strand
GCGAGGGATTCCAATTCGCGTCGTTCCTCCCTATTCAAGATCAGCGGGGCCTTGGGGCGTCCTGTGCGCATGCTCCCTCCTTATAGAGCAAGACGCATACGGCTCGCCATTTGTTTCAGTTATTTCTGTTACAGGACACTAGGATGGCCGCGCTGATCGGTCGGGCAAGGAGCAGAGACTCTCGCCAAAGCTCATATCGAGGCCGAAAGATGCGAACCACAGCCGGCGCAGCGAAGGAGGAAGACAGAAGTGAATCCTTGTACCCGGGCAGAGTCGAAGAGCCAATGCTGGTGGCATTGTGAATCGAAGGCCTCAAGATGAGTGTATCCGAATATGACCTTGTTGTGATCGGCAGTGGCCCAGCAGGCCACAAGGGCGCCATCGCGGCGGCAAAGGCCCGGAAGCGCGTCGCCATCATCGACCGGGCCGTCATGATCGGAGGCGTGAGCGTTCATACCGGCACGATCCCCAGCAAGACGGTACGGGAGGCCATCTTTCAGCTTACCGGCTTTGCCGTGAAGGCCCTGTACGGCCGGCTAGCGGCCTGTCATATGTTTGGAATTCCCTTTGAACACATGCCCGACCTTTTCCTTACGGGATTTACACCATTCCAGAAGTCTCCATGGTTGGCCAGACCGAGGAAACACTAACGGCCAATAGAGTTCCATACGAGGTGGGAATCGCGAAATACTCGGAGCTGGCAAAGAGCATGATGCTCGGCGACGAAGCCGGGATGCTGAAACTGCTTTTCCATCCGGAAACGCACAAACTCCTTGGCGTGCATGCCTTAGGACAGCGGGCGACTGAAATTATCCATATTGGTCAGGCCGTACTCTTCTATGGCGGGTCGGTGGAATATTTCCGCGACATGGTCTTCAACTATCCCACGCTCGCCGAAGCTTACAAAGTCGCTGCCTTAAACGGGCTGAATAAGCTCTGACAGTTAACCGTCTGCTACTCAAGCGGCTTGAGGTTCGAGTCTCGCCACGTCCACCAACCTTTTGAATAACTTAGGAACTCAAGTCCCCGGGGCAAACACGGGAGCCCGAACCTGTGCCTTAGAGCCTCCGCCGCGGATTAGTAGCGCCGATTCCAGGCTGGCTCCTGTTCACACAAAGGAGGTTCCTGTCTCCCAAGTGGACCTAACCTGAATTCCTGCACCTTGCCCAACTTCCTCGATTGAGCCCAGCGCTCCGCCAGCCTGTCCCTCCGCCCAAGAGGTGAGTCCGAGACTTGCCCGTAGGGACAGGTGAACATCCTGCCCCACGATTGTACTTTTGACCAGTTAGTTACTCCCCCCTGCGTGTGTTTATCTAGTTTCGCGGGGGGTAATATATGGAGTCGAATTTTGTCGGAGGCCGCCTGCCTACTCTCGGCGGCCTTTCCCAAGAATCTGTTCGTTCGCGGTGGATAAACCTTGCTCTTATACTGGTTTTGGTGGGAGGCCTGAGCTATTCTGGCCGCGCGGCCGCGGGCACCGGCCCTCAGGTCCAACTGGCAGCCAGTCAGAGTCCTCTGGACTTCGGTGACGTCTCTACGGGTACTAACAAAACTAAGACAATCACGCTGACCAATTCCGGCAGCGCCAGCATCAGGCTTTCCCGGGCTCATGTCTCTGGAAGCAGCTTCAAGGTAAGTGGCCTAAGTCTCCCGCTAACGCTGGGACCGAAGCAGAACACCACTTTCAATGTAGTCTTTGCTCCTGGGAGAACCGGCAACATCACCGGCAGCGTTTCTCTGGTCAGCAATGACGCCCGTTACGCAACCACGATCGTTCTGAGCGGCACCGGCGTTCAGCGGCACCTGTGGGTTAACCCCACCAGAGCCACCTTCGGGAATGTTGGACTCGGCATCCACAGCGCTCACAACATCACCGTGACCAATCCCGGCCCTGCCAGCGTCACCGTTTACCGTGCTTATGCCTCCGGAAGCGGCTTCAGCATGACTGGGCTACGCTTTCCGTTAAAGCTGGGGCCAGGGCAGAAGACAACTTTCAGCGTGGTCTTTGCTCCTGTGAGCACGGGCAGCGTCACGGGCAGCGTTTCGCTGGTCAGCAATGCTCTTCATTCCCCGACCACGATCGCCCTGAGCGGCACCGGAGTCCAGCCGCTTCAGCCACAGCTCTCGGTCACCCCCCCCAGCGCCAGCTTCGGGAATGTGGGCGTCGGGAACCGTAACACCTACGCCTTTACCCTGACCAATTCGGGCAGCGCCAGTGTCACCGTTTCCCAGGCTCATGTCTCCGGAAGCGGCCTTAGCGTGGGTGGACTAAGCCTGCCCCTAACCCTGACGCCGGGGCAGAAAACGGCCTTTAGCGTGGTTTTTGCTCCTGCGAGCAGGGGCAACATTACAGGCAGCGTTTCGCTAGTCAGCAATGCCATGAACTCTCCAACTACGATCGCCCTGAGCGGCATCGGAGTCCAGCCGCTCCAGCCACAGCTCTCGGTCACTCCCCCCACCGCCAGCTTCGGGAATGTGGGCGTTGGGACCCGCAACACCTACGCCTTTACCATGACCAATTCGGGCAGCGCCAGCGTCACCGTTTCCCAAGCCAATGTCTCCGGGAGCGGCCTTAGCGTGGGTGGACTAAGCTTGCCCCTAACCCTGACGCCGGGGCAGAAGACGACCTTTAGCGTGGCTTTTGCTCCTGCGAACACGGGCAACATCACAGGCAGCGTTTCGCTAGTCAGCAATGCTCTGAACTCTCCGACCACAATCGCCCTGAGCGGCACCGGAGTCCAGCCGCTCCAGCCACAGCTCTCGGTCGTTCCCCCCAGCGCCAGCTTCGGGGATGTAGCGGTCGGCACGCGTAACTCCCAGACCATTACCCTGATCAATTCGGGCACCGGCAATGTGACCATTTCGCAGGCCACGCCCTCTGGAAACGGCTTTAGCATGACTGGCCTGAGCGTCCCGCTAACCCTGAGCGCGGGGCAAAGGACGAGCTTCAACGTGGCCTTCGCCCCTACCGGTGCCGGTAGTGTCACCGGGAGCCTCTCGCTGGTCAGCGATGCCCCCAATTCCCCCTCTACCATCGCGTTGAGTGGCGCCGGCGTCACCTCTACTTTCCTTCTTACGGCCAGCCCCAGCAGCCTGAGTTTCGGGAATGTCACCGCGGGAAGCAAGAGCGCGCCGCAAACCGTTACCCTCACCAACTCCGGCAACTCCAGCGTGAGCATTTCGCAGATCAACGTCTCGGGGAGCGGCTTCAGCGCCAGTGGTCTGACTGCCCCGCTAACCTTGGCGGCCGGGCAGACAGCAAGCTTCAGCGTGGTTTTTGCGTCCACAACCGCCGGCGCCGCCACCGGCAATGTCTCGCTGGTCAGCAATGCCACCAACTCGCCCACCATCGCGCTGTCCGCCTCTGGTGTTCAGCCGATTCCTCTGGCACGCACTCTAAGCTGGAATCCCAGTCCTTCCGGGACTGTCAGCTACAACGTCTACCGTGGCACGCAATCGGGCGGGTCGTACCAGAAGTTGAATTCCTCGCCGGTATCGACAACCACCTACACAGACAACAGCGTGCTGGCGGGCCAGACTTACTTTTATGTGGTCACGGCCGTCGATTCGAGAAACATGGAGAGTGTTCACTCGAACGAAGTCTCCGCGACCATACCCAGCCAGTAGCCCCTTCGCAACCTGCAGAAAAGCCTTCGGGAGTGGACATGTTTTGTCCACCCCGAAGCGTCGGCTTGTCTCAATTGTGCTGAACCTGAATGCAGCGTGAAGCCACCCTCCCCCCACCCCTTTTTCGTAACTGTTCATTCCAGGGGACTTTAAGTTCAATAATTCCGTAACTACACATTCCAGGGCACTTACAGACGCATTTTTCGTAACTGCGCATTCCAAAGGGCTTGCGGCCTTGACGATGCGCCAGAGCATTGCACCGCAAAAGGGCCGTGAGCCCCCGATCAGAAGCAGGATTATCCCTCGGTTGTTTCCTGCCCGGCTGCGCGTTCTTCGCGTTTTTTGGGACGACAGAGACCAAGGGCTTAGCGGAGTTCGCATTCTGCGAAACTCTTACTTGACAAGTTCGCAAAATGCGAATCCAATGGGAGTGGCGAGATGCTGTACCGGCAGGAGTTCGCCAAGGATGGCCGGCTATTCAGGATTGTGCCGAAGAGAGAGAAGACACAATCCCCCGGGGGCCTGATGGATGCCTGTGATCTCCCGAAAGAGGCTGCGCGAAGCGGCGGCGATACATGCTGATCTGGAAGGCCCACTCGCTACCTGGTTCCGCATCGCCAAGAAAGCGCAGTGGAATAGCCTGACGGAAATTCGCCAGACGTTTCCGAGCGCCGGTGCCGTCGAAGGCTACAAAGTGTTCAACATCAAAGGAAACGAGTATCGGCTCATCACGCGAATCAACTACAGGACCGGTCGCATCTTCATCCGGGGAGTCCTTACACATGCAGAGTACGACCGGGGGAGTTGGGAGAAGTGAGCGTGGCGGGTGAAAGAAGGAAGTCGCGGCAGCGCCGCTTCGATGCGAGCGAATATCGGAGACTGCTCACGCGTAGCCTGCCCAAAGTAATCGAGACGGAGGAAGAAAACGAGGCTTGCATCCGCTTGCTGGAAAAGCTTGATGAACGCAGCGGGCAACTCACCGCGGCGGAGAAGAAGCTAGCGGAACTGCTGACTGTGCTGATCGAAGATTTCGAGGAGCGGCGCTACAAGGTGAAGCCCGCCACGCCGCAGGAAGCCGTTCTAGAGCTGATGCGGGCCAACGGACTGAAGCAGAAGGACCTTGTGAGAGTGTTCGGGACACCGAGTATCGTCTCTGAAGTGCTAAGCGGGAAGCGAGCTTTGAGCAAGGAACACATCCGCCGGCTGAGTGATCGCTTCCACGTCTCCCCAGAAATTTTCCTCTGAAGAGCGCGGCGAAGCCCGCAGCGGCGGGCGCCTGTCCGGCAGGAACAAACGGCTCAACACGCGGGGGGTACCAACCCGACCCTCCATGCGGGCGGCACGCTTCTCCCCTGTGCCTCCCTGTTTCTGGTCATTCTCAGGGAAGGCTCATCGTCCCGATTAGTGGCCCTAGGAATCGTGAGAGGACTCAGTTGGGGCGGCGGCTTGGCTTTGCGTGCCGTACAGAAAATGCCCATCTTGCTATCATATAGTTGTCACCTTAGCGATGTCCCATGAAGCCATCTCTTGATAATGCCTATGCGCGAGTGCGTAGGGCGGAGCATCACCTGTCGAAGCTTAAATCTGAAAGTCCTGGAATCCTTAGTTCTGTACTTGGCTGGGCTGAAGGCCAAGAGGGCTTGGTCGTTCCGGACCTGCCCGTCGATGACGGCATAACATCTCTTCCGCCTACCTTCGGTATTCGCGTCGGGGAAGCAATCTATAATCTCAGAGCGGCACTGGATTACCTCGTGTATGAACTCGCGATCTTGGATTCTGGAAATGTCCAGCAAGGCACGCAGTTTCCGATTGAAGACACCAAAGACGGTTGGAGGCGGAACGGGCCCAAATACCTGAGAGGACTCTGTACCAAACACCAAGCAGCGATTGAGCGACTGCAACCGTACAAAGGTTGCAATTGGACGAAAAGACTCAGGGCTCTGTCCAATCCCGACAAGCACAGAACTCTTACGGTTGTTCGTCGTGGACCCCTGATAACAAATGCAAACTTCTTTCCTCCATCGTCACTCCCATGGTGATGTATCGCAAGTTTTCCTTTCACATAATTTTCGACGACGGGAGTGAGGTGATCGAAACGCTTCAAGTACTCAAGAATGAGGTTTCCGGCGTTCTTGACCAGTTCAATCCTGAGTTCTAGCGGTAGGTTACAATGGACTTTAGAACCCATCTCATAAATCGGATTCGAGTACTTCTGGTACGTTCGCTACCGGATAGCTTCCGGTACCTCGTCATCCACCCAGAACGACATTGCCTAAGCGCCGCCTCATCGGTAAACACTAGCCGACTTGTAGGTACTAATCCCCCGAAAACTGGCTCCGATCACTTCCGGGTCACCGGCGACCCAGTAGTAAAAGATGGCGTGTTTCCAATTTGCAAGCGGATTCGGACGACCACCTAGTCGCGAACTCAGAAGAATCACATCATAAGTGCTCCATTCGGTGTCACTTAGGGACAGCAAAGCCTTCTTTCTCTTTCCTCATTTGTCCGCAGACAGTCAGGCCGCTTTTGCCGACGCGGTAAATGTCGCCGCATTCTTCCTGACGAACTCCTGCACGCTCAGCGGCCCTTGCCCCGTTAGCGTGAGTACGTCGTCCGACATCCGGTCGTAGCGTCCCGCGCGGTGCAGATCGGCCATCGTCGCGAGGTGGTGCACCAGGTGAACTGGGAAGCCGCGCTCGAGCAGCCCGTCCCGCCAGGGCTCGACCGGAATGTCCTGAAAGGTGATCGTGCGGCCAAGCGCCTTCGAATACTCCTGTGCAAAGAAATGCATGTTCTCGGACTGCGGACCGGTCAGGTGATAGATCTTGCCGATGTGCGGCTGCGGATTGGCGAGCAGCGCGGCGACCACACGTGCAACGTCTTTCACTGCGACCGGCGAAGTCTTGCCCTCGCCGAACGGTAGCCTGATCTGATTTGATTCCCTAACCGAATCCGGAGTGAGAATCAGGAAGAAGCCTTCGAGGAGCACTGTCGGCCGCACGTGCACGACCGGCAGACCGGACCAGTTCAGCGCCTGCTCGGCGAGCCAGTGCAGCTTTTGCTGCGGACTCGCGGTGGTTTCGGTAATGCTCATCTGTGAGAGCGTCATCTGCGACATATTGATGAACGCTTTCACGCCGTGATGCTTCGCCACCGCTGCCGCATTGACCGTCGCGGCCAGATAGGCATCCGAAACCGACATGAGGAAGTACATGGTCTCGCAGCCGGCAATCACCCTATGCATCGAATCGAGATCGAGCAGATTGCCGACCACGACCTCCGCACCCATGTCGCGCAACGCCTGCGCGCGTTCGTCTTCATTTCGCACCATCGCACGCACCGCTTTGCCTTGCTTCAACAGCAGTTCGGTGACCGTGCGCCCTACCGCGCCGACGCGGCCCGCCGCGCCGGTGACCAGAATGGGATTTGCCATGTTTTTTCCTCCTATGCGTTCACCTACTCGACAGTCAGATTTCTACTCTCAGGTCGGGAGCCTCGTCCACGAGTAGAAATTGTCTCACCGTTCGCTGAACCGCTTCAACTCCTGATAAACGCGCCAGCAGTCACCGACCAATCGCTGGAGAGAAGCCGACTTCCCGGTACTGATCGCCCGCAGCCCGTCTGGATTACTTCGGGGTTGCCGACAATCCGCGAAGTAATGGCCAAAATCAGCAAACTGAAAAAACCGCGAATCGTTCTATCTGATGGCTGGCAAAGGGATTTAATTGAATTTTCTATCAGATGGGGAGTGGCCTTTTCGTCTTGTAGACCGTTGCCAGGACTCAGGGGCGCTATGGTCTGCCGACGTCCGTTCAATTCGTAACAGTAACCAGTTCCAGATCGTTGGCCGTAAGGATTTCCCCTTTCGCGTTTTGCACTTCCAGTCTACGCAGGGGTTTTCGGGTGCGTTTGTCCAGAACCTGAAGACGTTTCTCGCCGCGGGAGAAGAGATAGCTTTCTCCCCACTCGCGCAAAGCAACGAGGACCGGCAACAACTCTCGGCCTTTTTGGGTTAGGGCATATTCCTGGTAGGCACTGCCGTCGGAAGCCGGCACCTGTTCCATGATTCCGCACGCAACCAACTTCTTAAGGCGCGCGCTCAGGACGTTCTTTGCCAATCCCAAGCTCTTCTGAAAATCGGAGAAGCGTCGTATGCCAAAGAGGGCGTCACGAACGATGAGCAGAGACCACCATTCGCCGATGGTATCGAGCGAGCGTGCCACGGGGCACAGGTTGGCTTTGAAGGATTTGTGTCGCATAGCTCCTCGTATCTAATCGCCCAAATCTTGTTGCATCATTATACCAGATTCACGCATCCTATGAATGGTTGCATCATGCAACCAGAATTGGGAGAAGGCAGGTCGATCGACTGACCCGCTTGCACCAGCAGAAATGCAATACGAGAGCCAAATTGAAACTCAAAGGAGAGATACATGCCGATGAAAAGCATAGATAAAGCAGTGGAAGTCTCCGCACAGACGACGAGAAACGTGCTCAAGAGAAAGTCGATGCGCTTCGCCGCCGTTCTCCTGGCAACGCTGGCGATCTTTGTCGCCGTTCCGAACGCACCTCTGGCTGCCGCACCCCAGCATCATGATCAGGTGCCAGGCTTCTACCGACTGAAAGTCGGCGACCTCGAGGTGACGGCCCTATTCGATGGTCCCGCGGTAGCCGATCTGCACTGGCTGAACGGAACGAAGGCGACGATAGATGGTGTTGTAGAGGCACTGCACGAAGATCCGCACATGCTGGAAGCTGCTGATACGGGTTTCCTGGTCAACACCGGTAAGCAACTAATCCTCGTCGATGCGGGTGCCGGCACCTGGTATGGTGAGGGAGCGCTCGGGCGCTTGGCGGGCAACCCCCGCAGCGCAGGCTATGCGCCGGAAGAAGTCGGCATCGTTTTGGTCACGCACCTCCATTCCGATCACATCGGCGGTCTCACCACTCAGGACGGAAAGCGTGTCTTTCCAAATGCCGATGTTTACGTCGCGAAGGCCGAAAGCGACTTTTGGCTGTCGCCGGAAATCGCTGCTAAGGCGCCGAACGATGCGCAACCGTTCTTCCAGACTGCGCAAGCCGTCGCAGCGCCGTACATCAAGGCCGGTAAGTGGCACACGTTTAGTGGCTCCGAGACAATCGTAGACGGCATGCAACTCATCCCGCTGTCTGGTCATACCCCGGGCCTCCTAGGTTCAGTCGTCGCGAAGCTCCGGCCGGATTACGGTCACCAGCTTGCGACTCCGGTCGACAGGTTCCGCCTGGCGACCGTTTACGCCTGTGGGTACTTCGATTCTATCAGGGGCATCCGCCTAAGGGAGGCATGCCGCCGAAGACGAGGTCTAACATCCGATTGGAGCGGACGGCGTTAATGACTGAAGTGCTGAGGCTAGGACGCTCTGGCGCTGCCGCTCAACCGGAACGTTAGCCGGACGAACGACGGACACGGCCGAGGCGCTCGAACTTCTTCGCCGCCAGTTGCATGGACCGATTCATTTGCCTCCGGCCTTCTGGTATTCCATTAGCACGCAGGAAACGTCAGCCAGCAGAGCGAGATGAATTTCTACCGCCATCCTTCCGCTCTGCACCATGGGGTCGCCGCCTGTGATG
>QHYU01000127.1 GCA_003224235.1 Acidobacteriota bacterium | reverse complement strand
TCATCTACAATCTCCATCTGGCCTTAGTGTGATTTATGAGATAGCTTCTAGAGCTTTTGTCTGGCCTCGCTCCCAGCCCGGTAAGAACCCTATTGCGAACCGGCAAAATTATTCCAGCACTTACGCCTGCAGATGCGCCTCCAGAGACCACAGATCCTTGTCAGCTTGACGCTGTCCGCGGTGTCTATGGCGGCCCGATTTGCCACGAGCGCAGCAAGACCCTTAGCCAGGGCGCGAACGTGTTGCTCACCCGTGATGGCTTCCAGGTCGTGTTCCGGCAGGCTTGAATTTGAGGCGACGTGGCGAGCGGTGCCGTTTGCGAGGCCACCGAGAGCAGTAATCCGCTCCGCTACTAGGTCCGAATGCTCTTCTAGGTGTGACGCAATCTAGTCGAAAAGTTCATGAAGCTGGAAAAACTGGATTCCTTTGACGTTCCAATGGGCATGCTTGGCTAGAGTTCTCAGGTCAATGGTGTCGGCCAGGCGAGCACTTAGAAGCTGAACGATTTGCGCTCGCTTATCGTCCGGGATGCCGACACTGGTCTTGAAGCTGCGTGCTGGGCGAGGCTGAACAGGTGTTGCCATTGCTTTTACCTCCTAATTAAGCATTCTACTGCGAAGCCTAGACCGACCAAGTGCTGTCAAATCTTGCCCGTCGTAGTGCCCTCGACGACTGCTTTAACGCCAGTGCCCTTACTTCTCCCGTTCCTCCTATTTCCGTAGGGATTCGCCGACGCTGACAGGAGGGTTGACTACCCATTTGCCCGTCGGCTCAAGGAATTCCACGCCAATGGCAAAAGATCCGCCTTTCAGCGCCTGACAGTAGACTACCCGTGCCAGCGACATGACTCGGACAGAAGAGGACCCAATCAACAGTTGTTCCTTGGGCGTCCACTGGCGAGTCGTCTTGACGCGGGCCCCGTTTGCACTGACATTCTCAGTCATGGTCTCTTCCACGCCGGGTGTATCGACGTGGCCCGCAAGCAGTACCGCCACTTCCTTCGAGATGCGTTCTTCGCCACGCTTTACCTGATAGAGTTGTGCCACGGAATCACCTCAGTACAGTAACTGCGCACCTAGGATTTGCTCACTGGCAGCCGCGGCAGGCGCATTCCGTTGATACAACCCTGGATTCGCGGGGTGCCCAGAAATGCCCTAGCTGGCAGTACTGCCCAGGACCGGATTCCCGGTTAAAAACTGAAGGCGTCGCTAACCGCCTCCCCCCTACGCCACGGTCTAACAGCTTGAGCCTAATGGACTGCGAAACTTCAGTGGTGTCAATAGAGCAGAAGTACCAAAGCCGATCACCTGTCAATGGTGATGGGCTGCCCGACCTAGCCAGTTTGCTACTTCAACAGGCAGAAGACGGGATTCCAGCAGGCGGATACACAGGGCATTCCGTGCCCCGAGGCGAGGGCTACGAAATGACCTCGAGAATCTCTTCATAGCGCTTGAATGGCGGAATCAGGTACGCGCCGGCGAGTTCGCTGCGCGCCCATTCCAACATGCGCCGGGCCAGCGCGAACCCGCAGTCGCGCGCCGCCGCGCCCGCTGCTTCGAGTTCTTTCAGCACCGCTCCGGGGATGACGATGCCTGGCACCTCGTTGTTGAGCCGCAGCGCCTGCTTGTAGCTGTTGAGTGGCCAGATGCCCACCAGCGCAGGGACGGGCGATTTCCCGCCAATGCGTTTCAGAAATGCGTGCCAGTGCCCGGGGTCAAACAGCGGCTGAGTCATGGCGAAGTGCGCGCCGGCCTCGACTTTCTTGAGGAATCGCTCCACTTCGTAGTCCAAGTCGTCGGCCACGGGATTGACGGCGACGCCGATAGTGAAATTGGTGGCTCCACCGAGGGTTTTCCCAGCCCAATCGGTGCCCTGATTCAGCCGGGTGAGCACCTTCGCCAAGCCGACGGAATCGATCTCATAGACGCCGCTGGTCTCCGGGTGATCGCCCAAGGAAGGCGGGTCGCCGGTGATGGCCAGGATGTTGCGAACACCGCCCACCGACCAGGCGCCCAGCAACATGGCTTGCAGGCCAATGATGTTGAGGTCGCGCGTGGTCAGGTGTGGGATGGTCTCGACGCCGCGAGCTTCGAGCGCCGCGGCCAGCATCAGCGCGTCCATGCCGACGCGCGCCATCGTGCCGCTGTTGATGTCGATGGCGTCCACCTTGCCGCAGGCCATGATCCGGTCTACCTGCTCGAAGACGCGGTCGAGCGAAACCCCCTTGGGCGGGTCAATCTCCACAGAGACGACGAAGTGTTTCGCCTGGAGTTTCTTCCACAGCCTGCTCTCGGGCTGGCGTGCGGCGACGCGCTTGGCCTCCGGCCCTGCCCGAACGGGCGCGGTGACCTCGACGCCCTTTCCCGGCCGAAGCGTTTTCACCGCCTCGGCCAGAGCGCGGATATGCTCGGGGGTTGTACCGCAGCAGCCTCCCAAGATGCGCGCGCCCAGTGCAGCCGCCTCACGGGCAAACAGCGCGAAGTATTCAGGCGAGGATTTGGGATAGATGGTGCGGTCCCCCACGCGTTTGGGGAAGCCGGCATTGGGCATGGCGCTCAAGCGCACGTCGCCCGCCGCCGCCATCTCCCCAATGAGCGGCAGCAGAGATTGCGGGCCGAGCGTGCAGTTGGCGCCGATGACCTGAACATTCTTCTCTTTGAGTCGCAAGGCAGCGTCTAGGGGCCGCGTGCCGCCAAACGTCGTGCCCTCGTCGGAAAACGTCAACTGGGCGACAATCGGCAGGCTTGAGAACGAGCGGATGGCCGCGATGGCGGTCAATAACTCATCGAGATCGGAGAATGTCTCCAGGATGAATAGGTCCACGCCGCGTTCTTCGAGCGCCAGCGCCTGCTCTTTAAAGATTTCGGCCACTTCTACCGCTGGCAGCTCGCGCACCTGGCGCACAATGCCCAGCGGCCCGATCGAGCCGGCAATCAGCACCTCGCGGGCGGCGGCTTCGCGTGCTTCGCGGGCGATCTTGACACCGCGGTAATTGAACGGGGTGGCTTGGTCGCCTAGGCCCAACAGCGCGAGCTTCTGGCGGTTGGCGCCGAAAGTATTGGTCTCGATGATCTGCGCGCCGGCCACGGCTTCAGGCTGCGTGACGTTCAGTTCCTCGAAGCAACGCTGCGACCCCGCCACTTCATGCAACATCGAGCCCATCGCCCCATCGGCGATCAGGACCGAGTCCGCAAGCCGCGCATTCAGATCGTCAATCTTCATCGGTTTCGGTTGATCCCTCCAGGCCTAAATCTGCCTGGGAAAAAAGAGGAAAAGTATATCACTCCCCTGGAGAAGCCTTCGGGAAGGATGATGGTAGAAGGCTCCCGACACACGAGCCCGTCTCAGCAGACCCAGACTCCTCCTGGCACTACAAGGGCTGTTCCCACCGCCACCGCGTCCAGAACATACGACCATCCGCTACCGTAGGTGGCGAATCTGAGCAATCGCCAGTGATCGGCCAGCTTGCGGTCGAAGAAGAGCCAGAGCACAAAACTCCACTCCGCCATTCTTACCGGAAGAAGAAACACAAAGTAATAAACATCGGCAAGATGAGCGCCCATTTTCGGCAATCCAGATAGCCAAAGCGCGCCGTACGCCAATCCGGCACCAATCCCCACTGCAGTTCGAGTAGAGCCTACCTTGAGAACGCTTGCGGAAGGCGCGGCATAGGCCAGTCTCAACGCGTAGGCGGTGCCGGTGTAACCGGCCCATTTGACGGCAACGAAGGTGGCGAAACCTATTGGCCCTGGCCCCATGGGCATTGGACACGCTCTCCTAAGCCCGCGCCTGCTCCATCAGCCCAGAGATGGTGCTCATCAGATCGTATTTGGTGAGGATCTCATAGTGGGAGTTGTCCATTTCGACGAACACGGCCGGGCCTTCGTGGCTCAGAAGGTAGGTGACGCGCTCCACGGGAGCTTCCCGCGGCACCTGCGGCAGCGGCTTGCCCATGACCTCGCGGATCACCATCTTGCGCAGGTCTTTGCCCTGCAGCGCGAGGTTCAGAATTTGATCTTCGTAGATGGTACCGATGGGAGTGCTATCCTCGAAGACAGGGAGTTGGGAAATGTCCTGTTCCTGCATGGTGCGCAGGGCGTAGAAGACGGTCTGGTAAGGCCGCGCAATAACCAGCTCGCGCACCTTGCCTGTCTTGTGCTTTACACTCACCACATCCCCGGCGGTCAGCGGCACTTCGGACTCCACATATCCGCGCTCGCGCATCCACTCGTCGCTGTACACCTTGCTGAGGTAGCGCATGCCCGTGTCGGGCAGGAACGCTACCACCATGTCGCCGGCTTTGCCTTGCTGAGCCACGCGCAGCGCTCCCCAAACGCAGCCGCCACCAGAGCCGCCGGTAAAGATGCCCTCCTGCTTGGCCAGGCGACGCGCCCAGGCGAAGCACTCCTGGTCGGTCACCTGCACCACGTCGTCCAGCACCTTGAAATCCATCGTGCTGGGAAAAAAATCTTCACCGATTCCTTCGACCACATACGTCTTGGCCTTGCCTACCTTGCCCATCTTCACATAATCGTAGTACAGCGAGCCGATTGGATCGACCCCGATCACTTTGATCTGCGGGTTTTTCTCCTTCAAGTAGCGCCCGACGCCGCTGATCGTTCCTCCGGTGCCCATGCCGCAGACGAAGTGGGTGATTTTGCCCTCGGAGTCCTCCCAAATTTCAGGGCCGGTGCTGCGATAGTGCGCCTCCGGATTCATCGGGTTTTCGTATTGGTTGGGGTAGTAGGAGTTGGGTATTTCGCGCGCCAGTTTTTTGGCCACCGAGTAGTAGCTGCGCGGGTCCTCAGGCTCAACGGCGGTGGGGCAGACGATCACTTCGGCACCGAGCGCCTTGAGTAGATCGATCTTCTCCTTGGATTGCTTGTCGGTGATGGTGAAGACCATTTTATAGCCGCGCACGACGCACACCAGCGCCAGGCCCATGCCGGTGTTGCCCGAAGTGCCTTCGATGATTGTCCCCCCGGGCTTGAGCAGGCCCTTTCTTTCGGCCTCGTCAATCATGGTGATGCCGATGCGGTCTTTCACCGACCCTCCCGGGTTCATGTAATCCAGTTTGACATAGACCTCGCACTGGAGGTCTTTGGTCAGGCGGTTGAGGCGCACCAGCGGCGTCTGCCCTATCGCCTCCAAAATGTTCTTGCACTTCATTTAAGGTCTCGGTTCTTTTTGCTCGCTCCCCTCCCGACCCTGAAGCGCCAGGATGCGGGATAAGAAGCCTCTTGCTGGACTTGCTGGAGTTTACCATGCACCCCGCGCCTTCTGCATTCGGCAGGCGACAGGCGTTTCTCAGCCGCCATTCTACGAGGGGTTGCAGACAAACTCCGTCTCGCCTCGACGCCGGACAGCCTTGCGACGCACCACGACAATCGCCGCTTAGTCCCGACGCCTTTCTTGGCGATGCGGGGCGTATCCCGTAGTAAAATTTGTGCATACATATCTTAGATGGTAGCGCTCGCCGTGTTCTGCGTAGTTCTCAGGGGTAGCGCATGATTGTCCCACTGATCGTTCTGGCCGCGGAAATGCTGCGGGGCGTGGACATCAACCGTCCCACTCCGGTGAGCACAATGCAATGACCCGAGCCGCTTCGTTTCTGCTTGTTGTCGGCTTGCTGCAGATGGCTGGCGATATTCTGCGTCTGCCCGCGGTGAAGGCGATCGGCGCAGCCACTGCGGCGTCGCCTGCCCCCAAGGTTTTCTCCGCTGTCCGCGGGCTGGAGACTTATTCGACGCGCTTCTTCATCGAATGGAATGATCGCGCCGGACGCCCGCACGCGCTCGAAATCACGCCCGAGCTGAATGCCCGCGTTCGTGGCCCCTACAATCGCAGGAACGTCTTTGGCGCCGTACTGGCTTACGGTCCCGTGCTGGCCAGCGACCGGCGGACGGCGACCATGTTCAATTCGGTGGCGAGCTATGCGCTCTGCGGCAACGCGCCATTGCTCCGTGAGCTGGGGATCGATCCACGCGGCGTCGTGGGCCGGGTCCGCATCCGGCTTCAACCTCGCGCCGGCAGCAACTTGGCGCATCTGCCGCTGGTGCTCGAGCCACCCTGTCCATGAACACCGGCTCCGAAAATGGCTGGACCGGCGGCCAGTACAGCCTGTTTCGCGCCGTCTTCGGCCTGTATTTATTCGTGCATTTCGTTGAGCTTGTGCCGTGGGGCGCCGAGCTGTTCTCCAATCGTGGCGTGTTGCCACACGCCGCGGCAAGCCCGCTGATTCATCTATTTCCCAATGTGCTGGCGCTTTGGGACGCCCCCATTTTTGTCGAGTGCTTGCTCATCATTGCCGCGGGGCTGAGCTTCTTGTTTGCTGCGGGCCAGTGGGATCGCGTTGCAGCGCTTTCATTGTGGTATCTCTGGGCCTGCCTCTTTGGCCGCGACCCGCTGATCGCGAATCCTGCTTTGCCGTATGTGGGCTGGCTGCTGCTGGCGCACGTTTTCCTGCCCCCAGCGCCGTACGGCTCCTGGGCAGCGCGCGGACGCCCGGATCCCCGAGGGGCCTGGCACATGCCTCAGGCAATCTATCTGCTGGCCTGGCTATTGATGGCGCTCGGTTACACCTATAGTGGTTGCACGAAGCTGGTGAGCCCGTCCTGGCTCGACGGCACTGCGCTGGCCCGCGTGCTCGAGAATCCCCTGGCTCGACCGGGCCTGCTGCGTGACACGCTGCTAGTCATGCCGCGCGGATTGCTGCGCGTGTTCACCTGGGGCGCGTTGGGCCTGGAACTGAGCTTCGCGCCCCTGGCGCTGGTGCGGCGGCTGCGCCGCTGGGTCTGGAGCGCCATGTTGGCCATGCACTTCGGCCTGTTTCTGGTGATCAATTTCACGGACCTCTCGGCAGGCATGGTGATCCTGCACCTATTCACCTTCGACCCCGCCTGGGTCGCCCCGCGCAAGGCGCGAGGGACTGAGCTGCTGTTTTACGATGGCCACTGCGGCCTGTGTCATCGCGCCGTGCGCTTCGTGCTGGCGGAAGACCGCTTGGGAACCACTTTCCGCTTTTCTCCTTTGCAGGGTGACCTTTTCCAGGCAACGGTTTCCGAAGCCGAGCGCCGCGCACTTCCAGACAGTCTGGTCGTGCGCACTGCCGAAGGCGCGCTCCTGAGCCGTTCCACCGCGATTCTCTATATCTTGAGCGGGTTGGGAGGCGCCTGGCGGGTCGTCGCCGGAGGTGTGTCGCTGGTTCCTGCCCCCGTCAGAGATGGGCTGTACGACGGCGTCGCGCGCGTCCGCTATCGCTTGTTCGCTCGTCCGGAAGACGCTTGCCCGATCGTCCCGGGAGAGCTGCGAGCGCGCTTCGACCATTAACAGGGTGCAGAAGACTCGGTCAGGCCGTCATCGAACGCAGCGACAAGGGTTGTTGTGCGTCTTTTATCGTCGGGGAATGTAAAGAACTGCCTGCGCTATCGTGCTCTGGGTCGTTTTACGTTGCTGGCGAGGCCGACCGCTTCCAGGGCGTAGATGAAGTACCACCCGATGTCCGTCTGCCACCAGCGCAGCCCGAGGCGCGCCGAGCCGGCGTTGGAGTGGTGGTTCTTGTGCCAGTTCTCACCCCAGGCCGTCAATTGGAAAGGTCCCAGCCACCAGATGTTCTTGCTGCAGTCTCCATTTTCCGCGTGACCGAGATGCGTGAGGCTATTGACCAGGCACTGCCCGTGCAGCGAGTAGAGCAGGCGAATCGCGCCCAACCAGAAAAAACCCTGCCAGCCGAGCGCCAGGCCGCAGACCAGGGAGAGCAGGATCACCGGGACTTGGGCATATTCCCAATACTTGTAGGCCCCTGTCGTCAGCTCTGGACACCAGCGCTTGGTGTCCGCCGGTGCCGACTGATAAAGCCAGCGCAGGTGCGCCCACCAGAAGCCCCCTTGTTTCGGGCTGGAAATGTCCTCAGGCGTATCGGTACGGGAGTGATGGTGCCGGTGGTAGGCGACCCAACTTGCCGGAGCTCCTGAGCCGTTGAACATGGCGCAGAAAACCAGCAGGTGCTCGACGACCTTGTTCAGCTTGAGAGTGCGGTGCGCCAGCATGCGATGGTAACAGACCGTGGTGCCGAAACCACCGAGAGCCGTGAAGAGAAGAGTAAAGCCGAGGACTCTTACGCTGGGCAATGGAAACAGAATCAGGCCAATGACAGCCAGTACGTGTATCAAGACAAGATAAAAAAGAACCCCGGCTTTGCCGCGTGCTGGTCTCCAAAAGGGCTGTTCCCAGGGTCGAATCTCCTGAATAGCAGTCTGGCTCATGCTAGCTCCTGCTGTGCGATTACTCGCACTCCACTGGCTCCGTCCCCCTGGAAGAGTCTCCAACTCGGTGACCGCACACAAACCATACTGCTGGACAGCCTCCACTCTCTTTCGAGTGATCAAGGCCGGTCCAGGTGCAACCCGGGTCAAAACTCTGCAACACGTGGCGCGTGAAAAAGGGCGAGCCGGGAATTCCCCGGCTCGCCCTCGCGGACTAGAGACTGGTGACGTTCTCGGCCTGCAGGCCCTTGGGGCCTTTGCGGACCTCGAATTCAACCGCTTGGCCTTCGTTCAGCGACTTGTACCCCTCCGCCTGGATGGCGGAAAAGTGGACGAAAACGTCCTCGCCGGACTGGCGCTGGATGAACCCGAATCCCTTACTGGCGTTGAACCACTTCACTGTTCCTTGTTCTTTCACTGTTTTTCCTTTTCCATGTTTAAGCTATTTGGTGCCACTCGAACGCCCCCAGCCGTAAAGCAAAAGGGCTGCAAGTGTGGACTTGCAGCGCCTTTAAACGAATCTAAAGACTTTACAAGAGCAACAAACGCAGCTTTAGATTAGCACATCTTTGCTCCAGCGCCTAGCTAAATTTCTCCACCTGGCTTTAACCTTGCAAATGTAGCGGCACCCGTTCGCTCGCCCGAGCAGGGCGGCAAGTGCGGCTGGCTTTGCGGCACGGCTTCCGTCAGGCCACGACTTCAGCGATGCCCCATCCCCGCGCAGAGAGGCTGGGACCGTCACTTTGCCTGCGGCTCTTTGTTTTTGATGAACTCGTTTTGAGTCGATGTGATTCCGAAACGGCCGCGCGGCGCCAAGGTTCCTGTGCCAAAGAAACGCGCCCAAACGCAGCCGTAGGAATTGTGCCGAAAATCGTGCCACACGCTAAGCGTGCGTGCGCCCGTGCAAGTGGCCTGCGCATTGATGGGTTTTTCATGGATTTTGGATGCGAGGTCGTGCTAGATCCGAGTCGGCCTTACTCCAGAGTTTCTCCGCAGTGGCAAACTCCATCCGTGCCGTGGCGGCATCGCCTTGGTGTTCCGCAACCAGGCCGAGGGCATAATGCCCGCCCGCATAGCTCCGGTCATGCTGGATCATCCGCCGCGCCGTGAATTCGGCCAGTTCCCAGTCGCCGACCTGTCGTGCCACCTGGGCAATTGATTCGAGCTGGAACAGCGCCGCGCTCCAAGCATCCGGGCCGGGCACCACACCGATCTTTTCTTCGATATGCTTCATCAGCTCATTACCTTCGTCCCACTTCTTCTCGCGCAGCAGGATTTCGGCGCGCAGCGCGCCGGCATTTGGCAACGACCCTATGACCGAGGCGGGAAGGTGCCCCATCTCCTGCTCCACCAGCGCCAGCTCGCTCCTCGCGTCTTCCATGCGGTTCATTGCCAGCAGCGCTCGCCCGGCCAGCGTATGTCCAGCGAATCGTCCCAGCGCCCAGCGGCTTTTCACCAAATCTTGCGACTCCGCAAGGGCCTCCTGCGCCCGGCCGCGGTCCAGCAAGAACTCCAGCCATGCTCTGCGGTTGAACTCTGCGAAGTCGGTGCAAGCAGGCAGTGAAAAGGCCTCGCGGAACACAGCCTCGGCAGCCTTCATTTGTCCCAAAGCCTGATAGCTCATGGCCAGCAGTTCGAGGTTATGGGCGTGGTGCCAATCATATTGGGCCGGGATTTTCTCCGCCCGATAGTAAGCGTTTTCCAACTCCTCCGCTTTGAGGAACTCCTGGATGGCTTCCTCAGTGCGTCCCAACCGTCGGAGATCATGCCCGTGCATGTGGTGCGCGTGGGGAATGGCCGGAGCCAGCCGCACGTAGGCTTCGCTCTGCTCCAGCGCTTCCTTCGTCGGGCTGAGGTTTTCGAACGTGTGCGCCAAGTAATGATGCGCGGCAAAGTTGTCCGGAGAGAACGCCAGTGCGGTTTCGTAGAACCCGATCGTGTCCACGCCACCGCCCTGCCCATGCGCGAAGGGCGTCCCTTCATCGGCAAAGCCACGCAAGATCCACAGCCAGGGATCGTTCGAGCTGGCCACCAGCGCGTCGCTAATGGCTTGCCGGTAAGCGAAGTACTTCTGAAGGTTACCGCTGTCCTCGAGATAATCGAGCTGCCGCGCGCGAATTATAATCCGCGCGCGCTCCCGCTCACTCACCTTCCCTGCGAGCGATTGCGCCTTCTCGAAAGCCACGCGTGCCCCTAGGACGTCCTGCAAGCCAATATCCACATCGCTCAACCCGAGGTAGGCCATCGCCAGCGACGGCTCGAACCGTAAGGCCTGGTGGAACGACCGCGCTGCCTCGATCCAGACGAACGAATGCAGATACGCCAGTCCCTGGTCGTAGAACGCCTGCGCCTTGGGCGATGACGTGGTCACCTCTTCGTGAACCTTGCCAATTCCCTGCCGGAGAGGGACCGGGCGCTCGAGAATCTCACGCGGAACCCGGCCGACGCTCTCGTGTCCTTCGTGCTGGGCGAAGGCCGAGAGAGCGAGCATGCAGAACTCAAACAGAACTAAGGATGCCAGCCGGCGCATTGCTTCCCCTTTCCGTCTCCCGGCACTTCCCTGACAGACCCATGCTGTACTCAACCCAAAAAGATGGGTCACCGCGTCGTGGCCTCTCCTTTCGCAATGGATCGGCGCATAAGGGTCAGACATCCCTAATCTCTACCGTTCGAAGATAGAAGCCCACATCCAGCCGCCTCGTTTGGATCGGAGGATCAACAACTCGCAGCCGGATCATATACCTCCCCGGCTTCTGTGGTGCCCAGGAGTGTGTCCAGAAGCTCCATGGATCGTTGCCAGTCTGGTGAAAGTAGTCCACAGGAACATAGTCCTCTTCCGGATTGAATCGGATCCCCAGGGCCTTCACCAGGCGAGAGCCGCCCCACAGGATGCCGACAACGCGATACTTGATTCGCTCGCCCACTAACCATTTTTCGACACGGATCGGCATCGCAGCCTGATCCATCGTTGCGGGCTCGTAGTCGCGGGCCAGCTTAGGCACTCCACGCTGGTGGGTCCTCATCGCGAACTCCTGCATTTGAGAAGTAGCCTCTGCCGTGTCATTCACCAGCGTGATTTCATTCACCCACTTGATGCAGGCGCATCCATACCAGCCGGGCACAACGAGACGCACGGGCGCGCCACGGTCCCGGGTCAGGGGCTGGCCATTCATCTCCGTCGCGAGGAACGCCCCTGAAGTCCGGAGCTCGTCCAATGAGAAGATCCAGCTCGCGCCCGGGATCGAGCTGACCGATCGCGTCGCGTAGGTGTCAAACCCCGAAACGAGGACGCGAGTGGCCCGGGCACCGATCTGGGCAGCGTCAAGCAGCTTGGAAAGCGGGACGCCGGCCCAGTCAGCAACACTAATCAGGCCGAAGTGCCCTTCGCGCGTATTGCCTGCACACTCCATCAGGTGCAAGCCGAGCGGTTTGGTGTCGCGCCTGAGATCCTCGAGGGTGAGGTTCGTCGGCTGCGCATGGCTGCCGAAGCGGATGGACCAGAGGTTCTGGTGATCGAGCAATTGCGAAGCGCGCGTGCGCACGTAGAACTTCTCGGTGGGCGTAATCGGATCTGTGGGAGTGAGCGTGGAGAGGTCGGTGTAGAGCCGCCCCTCAAGTTCCGTGCCCAGGAGCGTGTCCATGGGCGACTGGCCCTCTCCGACAAAGCCCACGGCGCCAAGCGCCTTGCCCCCGGCAAAGGAATCCTTTCCCGGGCTTGGCACAAACAGTGGCCAGGCGAACCTGCCGAAGCCCAGCAGAAGTGCACCGCTCGCCAAGATGGACGCCGAGAACCATTCGCGCCGGGTCAGCTTGGCTTTGAAATCATGAGGCATGCCTGGACCGGATTGGGAAATTGAGGGTGCCACCAACATAATATGCGCAGATCGACTGATTGCAAACCGGAGGGCAGTTCGCCGGCGGTCCGAAAAAGGGCGGAAGTTCCTGTGAAAAGATGGCCCTATGATCAAAGGAGGCCCTCGCCAAAGCGGGGACCTCCTTCGAAGCCGAATCCCGATCTGGTTAGAACTCGTACCGGATGGCAAACTCCATTTCGCGAGCTCCCCCGCGCCCCCCCACTCCCGCGGTGTTCGAAAACTTCCCGAAGGTGCTCGGGCTGGTGGGGTCAAGAGTGAGGGAACCACCAGCATCGTTGAAATTGACGCTGTTAAAGACGTTGAAAGCCGCAGCGCGAAACTGCAACCGCTGATGTTCACCCCACGGCATTCTAAAGGTCTTGTGAATGCCCGCGTCGAAGCCGGCGTAGGCTGGGCCGATCAACGCGTTGCGCGATCCGGAGAGGCCGGGCAGCGTGAAAGCCACATTGTTCAACGCGGCAGCCGAATCGGCAAAGAGGTTCGGCAAACCGCCCAATCCCTTCCGCGTCACGCCGCTCTGCACCGGTGCTATTAATGTGCCGGGAGTCGTCAAAAAGAAGTTGGTCGGAAAGTTGAATCCATTTCCGACGGACTCAGGGAATCCGGAATGCCACCGAGCCAGACCGGTCACCTCCCAGCCGCCTATGAGGGCATCGACCGCCCGGTTGGCGCTCGAGCCGAATTTCTTTCCGCGGCCGAAGGGCAAGTCAACCACAAACAACCCGCTGAAGTTGTGCTTGATCTGGAAGTCCGAAAGCCCCCGGCCCGCCCGGAGGTCGAATGGGTTCTGAATCAGTCCTGTGAGCGTGCCGTTGGTGCCCGGAATTATGTCCGCGTTCTCCGCCGCCGAATCGTTGTCGATGGACCGGGAGAATACATAGTTCAACCCGAAGGTGGCAACTCCCAGGTTCTTACGCACGGAGACCTGCACGCTGTGGTAGTTCGAGTTGGCCCAGTTCGTCCACCCCGGCAACGCGGAGAATTGCGGCTGGAATAGGACCAAGCCGGCGCCTTTCGGGTCAACGGTTTTGTTCCATGGGCTCGGCAGACCAAAGCTACTAGATGCCGGGATCGATACGGTATCCAGGGGGTACAACGCGCAGGACCACGACTGCCCCGCGTTGTTGACGCTAAACGCATAGAATGCTTGCGTCGGGGTCAAGTTTGCGTAGCCCGAACCGGGAAAGAAAGCATCCGCGAAGGCCGGCATGTTCGGGAGCATGTTGTCGAAGAACGGGATGGACTGGATCGTCGCCAACGCCGTAAGGTCCGTCGGGTCAATGGTCGGGCCTGGGTTGTTCGGGTCGGCCCTAAAGTCGGCGATCGCCGCGATCTTTTGAAAGGCCGACCAGAGATCCACATGAGACTTCGGGTCGCGAATGTTGAGATACTGGGCGTAGTCAATCTTCCCGAGCAGACGCCGCCCGAGGGTGCCCACGTAAGTCACGTCCAGAACGACGCGCTTTGGCAACTCGCGCTGGAACGAGGCGGTCAGGTGGATCGAGTACGGCGTGCGCAGGTGCGGGTCCACGGCGAAACCCAGGTTGGAAGTGTCCGCCGTAGGCGTAAACGGAAATGTCACCGATGTGGGCACAGGGAAAAATGGTGCGAACGATGGAAATCCCTTACAGCCACTTGAATTGCACGACCCGGAAAACCGCGGCGCTGTAGCGAGCGAAAACTGTTGGGAGCCATCGATCAAGGCGGTGGCGATGCCCGGCGAACCGTTCTGATCGCTATCCACCGCGAGGGCTTGCCCCATCCGGTCGAAGAAGATTCCGACTCCAAGTCGGATGGTGCTTTTCCCCCCGCTGCCGAGGAGGGCTTTTAACACCGAGTTGCTGAAACCCGGCGTATAGGCCAGTGCAAGCCGCGGGCCAAAATCCTTGTGATTGGGGTTGTACCAGGAAGGCTTGCCGTTGACCTTCCCGGCCAGTTCCCAGGCCAGCAGCGGCGAGGCGCTGGAGGGTATTCCAGCGTTCATGTTTTGGATGCGTTGGAAGAACCACTCCTGTATGTCAGTAGTCGTCCGAGCCTGGAGCCCGTTCACTTCCCATGGAGGCGTCGCGTAGCCGTAGCGCAAGCCGGCTGTAAGAGTCAGATTCGGCCGCACGCGCCAGCTATCCTGCACATACGTCTCGACGTTGTTCTCCGCAAACTTGCGAGGCTGGCGACTGCCGGAAGGCAGGATGGCACCAGACTTGGGATCCGCGAAGAAGGTCCCGTTGACCTGCGTGATCGAACCGGTCAGCATCATGAAGGCACGGGTGAAAGTGGTTGTACTGGATGCCCTAGGGAAGCGGTTGGCTCTCAAAGCCCCGGCGGCATCACCGCACAGGTTCGTGCAGAAGCCGTTGTTCGCGAAGAACCTTGGGAACGAGAGCGTGTCGTCGAATCGATTGTTGCGGATGAACCGGACCACACCGCCGAACTGCAAGGTGTGCTTCCCGCGCACCCAGGTCATGTCATCGTTCAGCTCGTGAACCGGCACTCGCCGCGCAGCGGCTCGGGCGGTAAAATTGAGGCTGTCGGAAAACGAACGCACGGCGAATCGTGGACCGGCTATCCCGCTTTGACTCACGCCCAGCCGCGTGAACCCCCAGCGGAATGTATTAATGAGGTTCGACCTGAACTGGCCTTGATACTGCACCACAGTCCCGCGGCTGTTATTGAGCAAAGTGGAAGCTGGCGGTTGTCCGGGGAACTGCGCCTCCCTCAAATCAGTCTTGATTCCGGCTAGAATCCCGCGCCCGAAGATCGTGTGGCGCCCGTCGCTGGTGATTTTGTAATCGAGACGCATGGTGTAGATGTTATTCGACGTGGAGGTCGGCGCGTTAAACACAAAACCGGTGAACGCCAATCCGTTGTCGCGGCCAGCCGAAGGAGAGTTCCCATGAGGAAACAGATTCATATAGGGAACCATTGCCGGATTGACGCCCCTGCCTGCCGGGTCAATCGTCGCAATACTGGCCTGCGTCAAGCCGAAGGTACCGGACGCCACTGGGTGGGGACCGGTGATGCCCGTCACCGATGTGCCGCCTGGACACTGCGATGCCGTCCTGCACTTGTAGATCAGCACACCGTCCCGCAGGGCATCCGTCGGCACAATCCGGGGCGAAACAACCGTCTTACCAATGGTGTCCTGACGCCCTTCATAATCCACGAAGAAGAAAAACCGATCCTTCTTGATCGGTCCACCGACCGAACCTCCCGGAATGTTTCGTACCAGTTGTGGCCGGCCGATCCCATTCAGATCATTGAAGAAGGAATTCGCTGTCGGGCCGGCGGTGCGATAGTACCAGCGCACGTTTCCATGAAAGTCTTTGGCCCCGCTCTTAGTCACCAAAGCAACTTGGGATCCTCCCACCAGGCCATCGGTCGCGTTGGCGTTGGTGGTTGTGACGCGAAACTCCTGCACCGAATCGAGGGTTACCGGGAGGGCGCTCGTAAATGCAGCCTGGTTCTGCCAATCGTTGGCATCCACACCGTCCAGCGTCACGTTCGTCTGGTTGCCGCGGATCCCATCAACAGCGCCCTCGCGCGTATCAAGGTCCTGAACCGATCCCATCGCCAATTCGTCGGTGTCCGAGAGCCCGGTGAACACCACGCCCGGCTGTAGCGTGAGCAGGTTGACCACGTTGCGAGCCAGGAAGGGCAAGGCCTTCACTTCCTTCTCACTGAACGGATTCCCCACGGTGGCATCGGAGGTGTTAAGCATCGGCACCGCCTCCGCCTCCACCGTCACCGTCTCTGAGAGCGACCCAAGTTCCAGGCGGACGTTCAGGGTGGTCAGGGTTGACACAAGCACTTCCACAGGCTCGCGCACGAAAGTCTTGAAGCCTTGCCGCGACACCCGCACTCTATAAACGCCGGGGCGAAGCTGGGTGAAGCTGTAGGTGCCTGCAGCGTCCGTCGTGGTTGTCCGAGTGACTCCGCTGGCTGTGTCGGTGATCTCCACTTTAGCTTGAGCAGTTGCAGCGCTCGTCGGGTCTGTGATTTGGCCTTGCATTGAGCCGGTGTTTTGTCCCCATGCCGCACTGCATCCCAGCAAAAATGCAAGCACCAGCACCGCAAACACCCGCACTCCAAAAGATTGAGGATTCACGACCCACCTCCTAGACCTTCGGTTACTCATCCCCATAGTGGAAAGGTGAAAAGAAGACGGGAAAAACTACACTCTTCCTGGGACGAACCCAGACTGTCGAAGTAAGAATGCACCCCTAACCACCACAAGTATGACCGCTAGATAGCCCCGCCTGGGAAAGATGTCAAGAGGATTCTTGGGAGCGGCCTGACGCCCGGCAGTTAGGACAATAAGTGCCGAACAGGAAAAAGCAAGTAACACCAAGGAGCAGAAGGCAAAGCGAACCAACAGGATAGCCAATTAAGCCTGAACACCGGACCACAGGCCACAGTTGCAAATCTTCCTGCGGGCGCCGTAGATCCACACTGCTCGCCGACCCCACCTTCATGGAGTTTCTGCCACATGCACCCGGCCCTTTTCTTCACCGCCCGACCGGTTTCACTTATCGCTTTCGAATGCGCGTTTTCTCCGCCAACGATGAGTTTTCCGTGTTGTACCTCGATGA
>QHYU01000231.1 GCA_003224235.1 Acidobacteriota bacterium | reverse complement strand
GTCCACCAGCAATCTGGATGCTCGGAGTACGTTTTCCAACTTCGGCGACCAGGTCGTCACATTGGCGGCTCCGGGGGAAGGGATCATTACCACGTATCCCGGCGGGCACTACGCCGCCGCCTGGGGCACGTCCTTCAGCACGGCCTTCGTTTCCGGTGGTGCGGCCCTTCTGCTGCAGATGAACATCCGAACGAATCAGGAGGCTGCAGCGGATGCGCTCGAAGGAAATGCCAAGCAACTCCCCGACAGACTGGGACTAGGAGAAGGGCGGATTGACTTGTACCGAGCGCTGTTGAGCGTGATACGACCTTAGAAGAGTGAGTATGCAGTTCGTCTTCAGGCCGCATTCTTTGGCAAGTTGCGTGCGCCGAGGGAACCTCTACCGATACCGTTGAATTCTCATGGACGATTAACATGCGAATTTCGGGTAGAGATTGCCAGGTTTCTGGCTGATTCCTGTCCACCGGAAAAGTGTTCCTCGTAGTTAGAATCCCTTGCCCCGATCGGGGCGTATGGGTTCGACTCCCACCCCGGGCACCAGGGAACGCCAAGAGGAAAAGGGCCAATCGCTGGCGAGAGATCGCATCCGGTCTGGCCCTAGGGATAAAGTCCGGAGGGTTGGAATTATGTGCCTTTTGCAGAAAGCGTATTAGCCACGGGGAAGGAACCGGCCCGATCGCTAGTCGGGTTCCTGAGTGACGATGTGGACGTCGACGGCGGGGGCGTCGCGCAGGAACCGATGTATGGCTGACATATAGAGGTATTTCCGCCATCCTTCCACGGCTGAGCGGCCGAAAATGACCTGTGTGATGTGTTTATCGCGCACGAATGCGGCTGTTGCGCTCGCCACGGTATCGCCTTTGAGGCGCACTACCTTCGCACCTAGGTTCTCGGCGAATTGCAAGTTGGCGGCAAGGGACTTCAGGTTTTCTTCGCCGTGGTCCTGACCTATATCGACATAAACCACATACAACTCCGCGTCCATGCGCCGGGCCATCCTGGCTGCCCGGGCAATCAGGTATTGAGCTCTGGGGTTGGAGCTGACGCACACCGCGATACGCTCGCGTACCGGCCAATTTTCTTGGATGTCCTCGCTGATCATATAGGATTCGAGGGAGCGGTCTACCTGCTCGGCCACTTGCCTCAAGGCCAGCTCGCGCAGCGCGATCAAATTACCCCGGCGGAAGAAGTTCTTCAGGGCCTGGTCCACCTTTTCCGTGCTGTACACATCCCCTCGCCGCATCCGGTTCTGCAGCGCCTCGGGGGTTAGATCCACCATTACGGTTTCCGTTGCGTTTTCCAGCACCCAATCGGGCACCGTCTCCCGGACCTTGATCCCGGTGATGGACCGGACCACGGGGGCGATACTCTCCACGTGCTGGATGTTGACCGTTGACAGGACATCCAGCTTCGCGGACAGAAGCTCGAGCACGTCTTCATACCGTTTGCGATGCTTGCTCCCCGGAATATTCGTGTGCGCCAGCTCATCGACTAAGACGACCTGCGGCCGCCGGGCGAGAACAGCATCGACGTCCATTTCCTCGAAGGTGGTTCCCTTGTACTCGATTTTCTTGCGGGGGACTGTTTCCAGTTGGGCGGCGAGATCGGCAATGGCTTTGCGGCCGTGTGTTTCAACAACTCCGATGACTACATCCTCGCCACGGCTGTGGCGTCGAATGGCTTCGCTGAGCATGCTGTAGGTCTTGCCCACGCCGGGGGCGTAGCCCAGAAACAGCTTGAAAATGCCTCGGGTTTTCTGCGCAGCCGATGCTTCTTCCAGCCATTGCTCCGGAGTCTTGGCCATGAGCTTATCCTCTTCCAAGCGCCCCTCGGAATACTACGCTAGAATTAAGCCCGTGCGGGCGAGTTTGCCAAGCCGTGCCTTCCGCTTTGCCGCAGCTCTGGGCATCGTCCTTGCCATCACGTTCGTGTACCAGAAGGCGCTCGGCGTCAACGCCACCACCGTCGCACTCACCTTTCTCCTAGCCATCTTGGTCGTTTCGACTGTCTGGGGCCTCGCGGTTTCCGTGTTCATGTCCATCGCAGCCACGCTTGCTTACAACTACTACTTCCTGCCTCCTATCGGCGAACTCACGATTGCCGATCCACAGAACTGGGTGGCACTCTTTGCTTTTCTGGTTACAGCGGTCATGGCCAGCCATCTTTCCGCGCGGGCAAAGCAGCAGGCAGACGACGCTCACCGGCGCCGGCGCGAAATCGAGAAACTGTATGCATTCAGCCAGCAGCTGCTTGGTGCGGGAAATGTGATCGAGCTGTTGAATGCGATTCCGGGCCACGTCGTCGAGTCGTTCGAAGCGGGCGCCGCCGCATTGTTT
>QHYU01000152.1 GCA_003224235.1 Acidobacteriota bacterium | reverse complement strand
AGCCATCGGTCGAGCCGCCGTCGGCGACGACGACCGGAAGGGTGCCAGCGGCCTGGCAGAGGCGTTCGAGTGCGCTTTGGAGTATCCCCGCTTCGTTGAAGACCGGCACAACGATACCGATGGAAGGCTCGCGAGGTTGGCTGGCGTGTGTGCCGAGACACCACGTCCGCTGGCCGAAGGGCAAATTACCAACCGGAGAGGCGGTGGACGCGCTCATGGCGCGGCAACGGCTGTATGGGCGCGGAGGGAGGTCGTCCAAGTTAGCCCGCCCTCCAGAGCTCCGAGGCATAGAAATCGACGCGCGAGTCGGAGCATTTTCCCTCTCCCACCGGCTCGATCCCGCTCGGAGCCATGCTGACTTGGGACACCTGCACTCAACGCGGCGGCGTACCCAAGCTGCGGACGTAGTGGACCAGATGCCAAATCTGCTCGTCGTTGTGAATCTTGCCGAAGCCCGGCATTCCGCTCAGGCGAATGCCGTTCTTGACGATCCAGAAAAGCTCGGCGTCGGACCATTGTTGTACTTCCGCAGAGTCCAAAGCAAGTGTGCGTGGATACATCCACCGGCCAATATCGGTCGGCGTGCGGCCGTCAACGCCGTGACAGTTCGCGCACTCGCCACCATAGGCCATTTGACCGATCGCCACGCTCCTCGCATCATACGGTGGCGCCTGCGGCAGAGGCCCCCGGGCGCTCCTAGAGATGATCCAGAACTTGGCCTTGGTGACCAAGTAAGTCTCCATTCGCCCCGGCTCGTTGAGCGCGCTCATGCTGAAGTGATACAGGGCAACCGTTGCCCCTGCGGCGAGGAGCAACAGCGCCAAAAAGAGAAGGAGCAAACCTCTACGTAGCATCAATCTCCCCCTGGGTCACACCAGTCCGCAAGTCCCCCAGTGCGGCCGGCTAACTTCCACGAGATGCGTAGAGCAACCGTAGCCGCGCGTGGAGCCGTTCGCTGACGGCCAGCGGCATGGCTGGCGGCATATTCTCGGAGACGATCTCGATCGTTTTGCGGGTTGTGTCGCAGACAACCCAGCAGCGGCGACATCGCGCCAGGTGTTCCTCGAAGGCACACTTCTCCTCAAGCGTCATCCCATCGTCTATATAATTAGAAAGCTCAGACAATACTTGGCGACAATCCAGCATAATTATCTTGCACCCTTCTGTCCAGGGAGCCTCCCCCGCTCACAGCGATCGCCCCGGAAACCGTCATCCCAGCGTGCGTGATTCGCGACTCGAGGCCCGGGCCTAGCTCAAAGCGCGCAGCCAACGCCTCCCGCGCCCTGAGCCGCGCCCGCAGTCATAGGCTGCGTCTGTGCCTATGCCTTTCAGATACTACAGAAGGGCAAAAGGATTCACGCTTCAGGAACATTCGACGCGCCAGATCACCCCACGCCGATGGCCAGAGCGGGAAAAGTCTCCCCAGCTACTTCCGCTGCGGCGGCAGGGTGGCGATCAGCTTCTCAACTTCCTCACGGAAGCGGGCGCCGTCCAGCCGTTTCTTGCCGAAGCGCCGCCAGGCTTCGGTGAACGGCATGAAACTGAGTTGATGCATCCAAAAGACAGGCGGGGGTGGAGCAGCTTCCCAGCGTGTCTTCGGCGCATAGAGCAGGTAAACGTCCCAGGCGGGCGTTTTCAATGGCAGGTCCAGGGTGCGCGCAAAGCGCCGACCGCTTTCACCGCTGGGGTCCCAATACTGGCTGGCGCGCGCCTCGGCCGCCAGAATTGGGGTGGCCTCGGGCACCTTATCGTCTTCGTCAGTTCGTGGAATCGGCAGCCAGACAGCATAGATGCGGAGGCGCGGGCCAGGAATTTTGGCCAGTACCTGATCGCGGATCACGGTCACGCCGTGGCGGCATACCGCTCAAGTGGGCGAGAGCAGCAGGAGCATGCGCGGCTGGTCCGCATCTTGGTTGAAGCGCTGCCGCAGCGTTTCGAGATCCGCGTCCAGGATCTGATAGGCAGGTTTCTGCGCGGTGTCGGCCTGCGGCGCCCCCTCCCATGTCGCCGATGTCGCAACCGGCGTGGCGTGCCGAATCGCCGCCAGAGAGCGGCCCAAGTTCGTCCCAGCGACCAGAAGGGCTAGTGCCGCAATCACCGCGGTAGCGAGCCACAGCAAAGGCTTCACGTTGCGAGGGGATCGGCGCGTCGAGCGAGTTGGCGAGGGTTTGGCTTCCATATTTCTGCTCAACGCGCTGAGCGGATTTGCTCCACAACCGCGGCGGGATCGGCCGATTCTTGGAACAAACGGATAGCGGCCACCCCGGCGGCGCCGGAGTCGAGACACGTCGCGGCGTTCTCCAGCGTGATTCCGCCTATCGCTAGCACAGGAATGCGCACGCTGCGGCAAACTTCGCCGAGCTTCTCCAGCCCCCGCGCCGGGCCATAGGCTGCCTTGGAGGGTGTCGCGAAAACCGGGCCGAAGAAGATGTAGTCTGCGCCTGCGCGCTCAGCTTCAACGGCTGCGGCCAAGGAGTGGCACGAAGCTCCCACGGAAAAGTCTGCACGCGGTTTTTCCTCTTTCCGCCACCGCGTGACCTCGGCCACCGGCAATGACTCTTCGCCCAGATGCACCCCGGCCGCGCCGGCGGCCACGGCGACGTCGAGCCGATCGTTGATCAGAATCCGGGTGGAGGGAATCGGCCGCGGGGCGGAGGCTGTGGCAGGTGAAGAGCCGCACGGCGAGGCCACAGCAATCGAGGCCGCCTGGGTCGCGACTAGCGCCAACGCGCCCCGCGCCAGCTCAACCAAGGGCCGTGCCGGCAGGTTTTTCTCGCGGATCTGGATCCAATCCACGCGGGCAGCGACCGTGCGGCCGATGCGCCCCAGAAGGACTAGCGCCGCAAGCGGATCGGCGCGTGGATCCTCACTTCTGCTCACGGCGGCTCGGCACAGGGCGGCCCAGTCGGTCACGTAACATAGGATCGGTCTAGTTTCGTGTGACAACGGTGGAGGGAGGACGGCGCCGGATCATCCCCGCCGCCAGGACGATATCGAGCACGCCCAGTCCAGAGATGGCGCCGCGCAAAGAGGGATTGAGCACGTACGGGATCAGCGCCGGATGGCGATTCAGAAAATAGTTGTGTTCCCAAGCGTGTGACCACGGCAGGAACACCAGCAGCGCTCCCACCTCGAAGCAGATCAGCGTCACTAGCACGTGCAGCAGGCGGTTCATGAATGGTGGTCGCCCGGCAGGGATCTGGGGCGGGACGTCCTCCTTAACGGCGCTTCCCCGATGTGGCAATGCGTTCGGCGACGTCCCGGTAGTCAATGTTCATGGCGTAGACCTGGGAAAAGCTCTTCCGCGCCGCGGCTTCATCGCCAGCCAGTTCCTGGGCGACGCCCAGATCATACCTCAGCGCTAGGACAGACTCCGAGTCGAGGCCCGGCGTCTGCAGCGCTCGCTCGTACCACAGCACGGCGATTTGCGGTTGGCCCTTCTCCATAAACGAGAGCCCCAAAAGTGTACAGCACTGCATCGCATAACGGAATGCCCGGCCTTTATCGTTCCCCTTGGCGACCTTCTGGAACTCGCCGATGGCCTCATCGAGCAGGCCCATCTCCCGGTAGGCGATCCCCAGGTTGTAGTGCGTCTCCGGATCCTCCTCTTCCGAGCTCAGTTCGCCTAGCTCGGCGCGGAACTCATCGAAGACCTCGCGCAATGACGCGTCGCTTTCACGTGGGCTGGCCGGCGCTTCAATCGCAGGGCGCACCGGCGAGGCCGCTGCCTCCCGGGCTCCTGCGGGAACAGGCGGCGGCTGCGGACGGCCCGTGATGGGGACAGTGTCGCCGCGCGGCTCTTCCCTCGCCCCGGGCTTGCCGGCCATCGCGCCCAATTCCGTTGCCAGTTCGCTGAGGAACTGATCTGGGGAGAGCCCACCCAGCGTTGCTGCTGGTTGGTCCGGCAAAACTGCTTCCACAACTTCCTCGCTCTCCAGTTCAACTTCGTACTCCGGCCGCGAATTGGCGACGGCCCGAGTGGGCTGTCCCAATTCCTGCCCGGCCTGCTCGGCATGGAGCGCAGGCACAACTGGAATAAGCTCTGCGAGAGCGGGGGCGGGCTCCGAAATTTCAGCAGACTTCGTTGCCGTGGCCTCCACGTCAGCGGTGGCCGCCTCCAGAGCAGGCGCCTCCGCGTGCGGCGCAACTTCCGGCGCGGCGGCAGCAGGTGCCATTGTTGCCGTTGAAGCGTGCATAGCCTGCTCGATCTGCTGGGACAGCGCCGCCCATTCCTCAGAGAGATCCACCTCATGGACTGCGGCTTCCCCGATGGGCACCGCTTCAACTTCTTCCACCACCGGCTGTGCTGCGACCTGTGGTGCCGGCTCGGCCTCCCCCTTCGGGACAGGAAACTCAGGGGGAGCGACTGGAAGGCTCGGAAGGGCCACCTCTTCGGGCACCCCGGCAGCCCGTTGGAAACGCCGCCGCAATTCAGCAAAGCGCTCGGCCTTGCCGGGCTCGTCAGTCTCCAGGTAGATCTGCTCGAGAATCGAGGCAAGTTCGGCGGTGCGGCGATCGTTCCCGGCGCCAAGGTTCAGGTCCAGCAGTTTTTCCAGTGTCGCGGGATGGCGGGGCGCACGCTGGAGCACCGATTCCAGAAGATCCGTGGCCTTTTGTGTCAGCCCATAGCTCGAGAATAGGTCCACATCGGTGAGCGCCTGAGCGACGAACCGCCGCGTGTCCTCGTCGAGCGCCGGCTGTGCTACCGGCGGCAGCGGCTTGGCTTCGACCACGGGTGCTTCGGGCTGGATCGCGACAACACTGGGCGCCGGCGATGACCCCGGGACCGGTTCGAGTCCCAACTGCGCCCGCACCTGATTCAGTCGCGGCCGGACGGCCTCATTCTCAGGGTCGCGTTCGAGGAGTTGCTCGTAGATTTGTTTGGCCCGCTCGAGCTTCCCGGCGGCCGCGGCAGCTTCCGCGAGTCGGCTCTGCGCGTCGGGCAACCGAAGCGAATCGTTAGTCCGGTTGTAGAGGTCCACGAGCCACTCGAGCAGCTCCAACCGCCCAGGCATCTGTTGGGCAGCCTTGCTCAGCGTCTGGGCCAGGCGTTCCTGCTCGCCCGCCTCAATCATGACCTCGCGGATCAGGCCCAGCAGCTCGAGCGCCCTGTCGAGCTCTCCGGCGTCCACCATAGCCACGCCAGCCTTGTAAACCGGTTCGTAGTTTTTCGGGTTACTCTCAACTATTTTGCGCGCCAGGCTCGCCGCGCGCTCCGATTCCCCGCCTTGCAGGTAAAGGTCGAGCTGCAGCGCCACAGCCTCGGATCCGGAGTCTAGATCCGGCATCTTTTCTAGCAATTTGGCGGCGTCGGCGCGCTTGCCTAGGGCGGCTAGCGCGCGCGCCCTCAGCGCCAGCGCGCCAGTGTGCTTAGCGTCGAGCTTGAGGGCCTTCTCGGTGAGATTTTCCGCCTGGGCATACTCTTTCTGGTCGAACACGCGCTGCGCGGCGCCGAGAAAGGTGCCTGCCGCCTCCGCGCCACGGCCCATCTTGTGGTAGATCTCGCCCAGGCGCAATTGCACGCGTAGGTTATCGGGCTCGGCTTCGAGCAGCTTTCGCAGCAGCGTCACCGCCTCCGGGTTGCGGCCGGCCTTCAGGTGGACCTCAGCCAATTGCAAGTACAACGGCCGGGCCTCGCTCATCACCCCCTGCTGGACGTAGAGTTCGGCCAGCTTCTCGAGTGCTTTGCTCTCCTCCGGTGCCAGCTTGGCAATCTTCTTGTAGATGGCGATGGCCTTGGTGACAAATCCATCGCTCAAGTAAATTTGGGCAAGCCGCTCGAAGTATTCAAGCGCCTGGAAGGTTTCGCCCTGGCGGACGTAGAGGTCACCGATGGTCATCAGCGTGACCTGATCCCGGGGCTCGTTGCGCAGGATCTGCTGGTACTCGGAGATGGCCTGGGAGACTTTCCCCAGGTTGAGATACTTCTGCGCGGACTCGACCGATTTGGTCTTGTTGTAGGCCATCGGTGACGCTCTGCCTGTCCCGCTGTGGCGGGAAACCCAGCCGCACCCGCGCTGGGCTCCAGCGCTTGCCCTGTCGTGCCTCGAAAACCTCCGCGCTGTGGTCCGCGAAAGCGCACCGGCGCCGCGAAGGCCGGCAAATGGCAGGCCAGGCGGAAGCGAATTTACGCTAGCATGCGCCCCCAGGCGCGTCAACGTAACTCCGCGTCTCTGCTTTCAGCGAGTAATCACCTGGAGGTTCGACACCGGTGTTGAATGAAATCGTAGAGAGCCTCAGCGCGCCCAAGGAACCCAGAGCATCGGCTGCCCAGCGGCGATGCCGTAGATACCAGCGTATTGCTGGACGTGTTCGACGATTCAGCCAGCCGCTGGCAAAAAAGGAAAGTCGCTGGCGAGACGAGGGGCAGGGCGATGCCTCTGGTTATTCCGCAAGCGGCGGAGCCTCGGCTGCGTGGAGTGGCAAGGGTTCCTGCCTGGCGCTGGCGGCCCAGCAGGCGGCTTCGCGCACCGGGGCAAACGAAAACCGGTGTAGCAGCGTGGGGCCGTGCCGGCGCAGCGCTTCGAGATGCTCCAGGGTGGCGTAACCCTTGTTGTGGGCGAGGCCGTACTGCGGGAATTCCTTGTCCCAATCGACCATTCGCAAGTCGCGCGCCACCTTGGCCACGATGGACGCCGCCGCAATCGAGACTGAACGCGCGTCGCCCTTGATGAGGGCTTTTTGTTTGATGGGTAAGTCAAGCCGCAGGGCGTCGATCAGCAGATAGTCGGGCGCGATCTTGAGCAGCGCCAGCGCTGCGGCCATTGCCTGCCGGCTGGCCTGATAGATGTTCCAGGCATCGATGCGCTGGGCGTCCACTTCGGCGATGCTCCAAGCCAGAGCGTTCTCGCGGATGCGCTCGGCCAGGACGGCGCGGCGCTCGGCCGAAAGTTTCTTGGAGTCGTCCAGGCCGACGATCCGATGCCTGGGGTTCAGGATGACTGCGGCAGCCACTACGGGGCCAAACAGCGATCCGCGGCCCACTTCATCGAGGCCGGCGATCCGCAGCCAGCCGCACTGGCGCGCTTGGCGTTCGTACCGGGAAGAGCAAAGCCGGCCCATCGGCGCGCGATTTTAGCACAGCGCCTAGGGTCCTTTGGAACCACAGATGAAATGAACACGGATTCGTGCGAAACACTACAGCTGGACACTATGAAGAAGAAATGATTCTTCCCTCAACTACGCTTCTCTGTGTTTGTCTGAGGTTCCTTTGAAGAAAAGAATAAACCCGGGAAACAGAAGTCAGCAGAGGCTATCCGGCGGCGGGGGCAACGGGCTCCTCGACGCTCGTGGCGCGGCCGGCTTGTTTGATGCGCGCGGCCTTGCCCTTGCGCCCGCGCAGATAGTAGAGCTTGGAGCGGCGCACGCGGCCCTGGCTGACTACGTCGATCGAGCTGATTGTCGGCGAATTTATCGGGAAGATGCGTTCGATGCCGATGCCGAAGCTGACCCGCCGCACGGTGAAGCTGGCCCCAGCCAGGCTCCCGCGCTTGCGGATCACGACGCCCTCGAACGGCTGAATGCGTTCCTTTTCCCCTTCGGCTTCCTTCAGCCGCACGTGCACGCGCACAGTGTCGCCCGGACGGAAATGGGGGATGCCTTTTCGCAGTTGCACCTCTTGAACTCTGGCGACTACTCGATTCATGGTAGCTTTTCCCCGCAGACCCGCTCAGGTGGGGCCAGCGCATGAATGACAAACGGGGAGTATAGCGGATTTCAGATCTTTTGGCCAAGGGAAACTCAGAGTTTCTGCGCGAATTTAGCAAGGAGAGGAAACACCAAGGACACAGAGGCTGATCAAAACAGAGATGTGACGGATAGAAATGTTCTGCTTTCGCTGTATTGGGTGGAATGACGCGCCGTGCGCTCAGACCGCGGCGGCGAAAGACGCATGGCGGCGAATCACGGCATCGGCGAAGCGTTCCATCTCCTCCAGTTGTGGGCTGAACTGCAGCAACAGCAGATCGACCCCCGCGGCCTCGAATTGCGCGATTCTCGCCGCTACTTGCTCCGCGGTGCCCACCAGACCGGAGCGCAGGCCGCGGTTAGAAACCGAGTAGTCCTCGAGCGACACGCTCTGCTCTAGCTGTGTGCCGGCCAGCCATTGCTGGTAATTTCGATATCCAGCGGCGCTCTGCTTGACGTCGGTGATGCGGGCGAGCTCGGCCCGCGCCTCTTTCTCGGTGTCGCGCAAGATGACGTACCCGGCCACGCCGAATTTCATCTGCGGCAAGCCCCGCCGCTCGCGTCGCGCCGAAAGGTCGGCGATTTTTTCGCGGATTTTTGCGGGGGGATCGCCATGCATCAGGTACGCATCACACCGCGCGGCAATCAGCTCTTTGGCGGCGGGCGACTCGCCCCCTGCGTAAATCGTCGGCCGCGGCCGCGACGCCGGTTTGGGTTGCAGGATAGTTTCTTCCACGCGATAGTATTTCCCCGTGAACGAATAATTGTCCTGGGACCAGACGCCGTCCAGCACTTCTAGCCATTCTGCGGTCCGCGCGTAGCGGTCATCGTGCTGCTCGAACGGGACTCCGTATTGCCGGGCCTCGTCCGCCCACCAGGACGACACCACATTGAGCGAGAGGCGTCCGCGGCTGATGTGATCGATGTTTGCCGCTTGCTTGGCCAGCAAGGCGGGAAGATGGAAGGTGGGGCGTACGGCGACCATCAATTCCAGCCTTTTTGTAACCGCAGCCAGGGCTGCGGCAGTTGACCAGGCGTCCAGCGAAGGAGCCTCAGGGCCCTTGATGTCGTTCAAGTTCAATTCGGCGATGAGCGTCAAATCGAACCCGATCTCTTCGCTGCGCCGGGCCAGGCGGCTGGCGTAGCCCCAACTCGCCTCCATGTTCTCGTCTTCGACGTTGCGCAGCCATCCACCAAACACCGGCAGCCAGTAACCGTAGCGCATCAGCGTGCCTCCTGTTCGAGGTAGTCCGCTAGGCGCGCATAGGGGTCGAACCCGATGACGCGCGGCGCGTCCGCCACGAAGTTGGAAAGCGCATTGATGTCGTAATAGAGCAGTCGGCTGTCACGATCGTCCACGACGTACTCGACTCCGCCCACTTCGATTCCGGCCGCCACCATGATCCTTTCCACCGCTGCGATAACTTCCGCGGGTGGCGTGTAGCCATCCACTCTTAAGCCCGTTTTCGGCGCATCCACAGGGCAAGCCGCCCGCCGTAGCTCTACCCCGCCAGCAGTCTGGCAAATATCCGCCGGGCAGAGGTTGAAGCCTTCGCCCGAGAGAAACACTTGTATGGCGTAGAGATACTTGTATCCCAGCACTTCCACGCGCGTGATGTAACCGCCGCGCGCCGGTATGAACTCTTGCACCAGCGCCGTGTGGTCGATGCCCAGGTTCAGGCGGCCTTCCCCGGCCGCCTGTTCCAGCTCATCGGGCCGGTCAAAGCGCATGACGCCCGCGCCGCTCCCGCCGATGTTGGGTTTCACTACCACCGGGAAGCGGAGGCATTTGGCGGCCGCAGCGGCCTCGGAAGGGTGGTTGATTACGCGGGCGCGCGGATAAGGAAGGCCGAGCGATTCCAGCAGCGAGAGTTGCAAGGCCTTCGACGTTTCGATGGTGAAGGCGCGGAGGCCGTTGATGACGCGGACGCCGAGTTCCTCGAGATGCGCCAGATAGTGAAGCGTGAAAAAGATTCCCTGCCCGTTACCCCGCAGGTAGGCGGAGGGGCTCATGCGGTTGAAGAACAGCGCATACTGGCCGTCTTTCGAGGCGACGTCGTACTGATGGTGACGCGCGTCGATCCGTACATACGGGGTTCCTCGGTGGTCTAGCTCCGCAAACAGCGGACGGAACCAGTCGGGGTGCTCGTGGTAAATGGCGATGGGGCGCGTTGGGCTTTTCATATTTCTTCTCCGCAAAAATAAAAAAGGCCGCTCGACTTGAGCGGCCTCGGGATCTCTTCTGATTTAAAACTTAGCTAAACCGAAGGACCTCCGCGTCCGCTCGTCGCGCGACACGTACAGCTACACATACACATGCAGGCGCAGACGGATGCTGCGGTGGGGATCGTTCGGCTTGTGCGACTCGGTATCACGTAGAAAGGCCCTCTTGGAGACCTGGAAGATAGCGACCGTATAGGCCTGGTGTCAAGCTCTTTTCTCTCGCCTTTGGTTTGCCGGCAAAGGAAGGGATTCGATGGCGCGCAGAAAAATCCGCAACAGGTTTTTTCTCCGTCGATCTTGTGCCTCTCCGTGTGCTCTGTGGTGAATGTTTCTCTGCCGCCGCGGGCGTTCTGGGTTCACTGCCCGCGGGTTCTCTCTTCGGCTTGCAGTTCGGCAAGGAGGGCGAAGTCTTCCTCTGTGAGACGGGCCAGGGGCAACAGCTCGGGGCGATTGCGCCGCGTTTTTTCCAGGGCCATTTTGCGGCGCCAGCGGCGGATCTGCTCATGGTTGCCGCCCAGCAGCACCTCGGGCACGCCCCAACCGCGAAACTCCGCCGGCCGCGTGTAGTGCGGGTAATCCAGAATGCCAGATGGCAGAGGTTGGATACCTGAGGTTGGAGCTGGTAAATCGCAGGCCGAACGCTGACCCCCGAGGGCTGAAGACTCACCGCTCGGTATGGCGCTGAAAGACTCGTGCACGGCTGATGCTTCATTGCCGAGTGCGCCGGGCAGCAGGCGGGTCACCACGTCGATAACCATCGCCGCGGGCAATTCGCCGCCCGAGAGCACGAAATCGCCGACAGCGACTTCCTGCGTCGCCAGGTGCTCGGCGACGCGTTCGTCTACGCCTTCGTAGCGGCCGCAAAGCAGCACGATGCGCTCCAGACTCGCAAAGCGGCGGGCGGTCTCCTGCCGGAAGAGTCCCCCGGAGGCTGACAGCAGCACGATGGCTGTCCCTGACGATGTGCTGTAACCCACCTCTTCAGAGGCAGAGTTTTTGGCGAGCGGAGTGGTCGATCCCGGTAGCAGCGACTCCACGGCTTCAAACAGCGGCTCAGGTTTCAGCACCATGCCTTCGCCGCCGCCAAACGGGCGGTCGTCTACGGTGCGGTGGCGGTCGCGAGTGAATTCGCGCAGGTCATGCACGCCGACCTCGATAAGGCCGGCGTCGCGTGCCCGCCGCACGATGCCGTAGTCCAGTGGCCCATCGAAAAACTCCGGGAAAATTGTGATGATGTCGAAGCGCATGGCGGACGGAGAGATTCTACTCCATTCGCCGGGCTGTCATTCTGAGGCTCTGCAAGGGCCGGGCACGTTCATCTTTCACGGTTCAGCTCGCGCAGGCCTTCGGGAAGGGCGACTTCGATCCGGCGCTCGGCGATGTCGATGCGGGGGCAGATCTCTTCGGCGAGCGGAACCAACAACTCCCCCTGCGGGGTATCGATCACCAGGAGCGGCGTGCCGGAGACGCTTTTGCGGGTCGAGGTAGAGGTGGAGGGGCCGGGCTGCGATGCGCCGTGCTCCCACACCTCGCAGCCGGTAAGGTCGGTGACGTAGTATCGGCCTGGGGGTAGCGGTATTCGCTCGGCGAGTGGAATCTGCACCTGGAGCCCACGCAGACGCGCCGCATCGTCGATCGACTCCGACCCCTCGAAGTGAAAGATGGCTTGCTGCTGGTGCAGCCAACAGGCGCGCACGCTGACGCGGCGGGGAGGGTTTGTGCCGTCCCACAGATAGGCTTCGCGCAGGGTAGTTAGCCGCTGGGGAAAATCGGTGAGAATCTCTGCGGCCACTTCACCCCGCCGCCCACGCGGACGCAGAATCCGCGCGAGGGTCACGCCAACAAAAGAATCGCCGGGCACTACTCCAGGATTTCCAGCGTGAGGCGCTTTTTCAGCTTCATCCCGGCCGCGCCCAGAATGGTGCGGATGGATTTCGCCGTGCGCCCCTGGCGCCCAATCACTTTCCCTAGGTCGCTGGGATGGACGCGTAGCTCGAGTACTGTGACCTGTTCGCCCTCGACGGCACGGACCACAACTTGGTCGGGATTATCCACAAGCGCCTTCGCAATCGCTTCAACGAGCTCTTTCATTACGAGTCTCCACAATGAACCGGAGCAGCGGGGAGTGTGCCGGTGCGTTTCCCAGAGGACGTGGGATGTACTCCTGATCCAGGCTTCGAGATCAGCAACGAAATGTGAGATGCGGGGTCCAGACGCACTAGGCGATCTTCTGGTTGCGCAGGAAGCTGCGGACGGTGTCGCTGGGCTGCGCCCCACACCCGATCCAGTATTGGATCCGTTCGGCCTTTAGTTTGACCTCCGCCGGCTTTTTTAACGGGTCGTAAGTTCCCACCACTTCTACAAACCGGCCGTTGCGCGGCCGGCGCTTATCAATCACTACCACTCGGTAAAACGGCTTCTTGGTCTTGCCGATTCTTGCCAGGCGGATAGCCAACACTCGCTAGTACCTCCTGCTTGGTATTATAGCCCGTGAAACCGATTTCGGCTATCGCTGAGTTTGCTGGTCCCAGTTACCAAACGGTAGTAGTTCTCCGTATAGTATCTGCGAACGAGGATTTCCACAATCCGGTGGATTGTGGAATCAGGGGGCGGAAAACTACTGAGCCAGTTTGGGGTTTTTACCTGACGGCTTAAAGACTGATGAGAGATCCCTCACCCGCCGCGGCTGGCTCGAGATCTGCCAAGCCGCGTCCTGACGCAAGACTCGAAACGCTTATGAGGCAGTCCTAGGAAAGCCCGGAGAGCTTGCCCAGGCCGCGGAGCTTGCCTTTGGCCGCGGCAGGCCCAAACTGCTTGATCATCTTGCGCATCTGCATGTATTGCTTCAGCACCTGGTTGACCTCCTGGACTGAGGTGCCGCTGCCACTGGCGATGCGCTTGCGGCGCTTGCCGTCGATGAGGGAATGATCTTCACGCTCGGCAGCGGTCATCGAGTTGATGATGGCCTCGACGCGCTTGAGTCTGCCCTCGTCCACCTGCGCATCCTTGGGGAGGTTAGCGAGCGGCCCGAGTTTCGGCAGCATGCCGATGATCTGCTCGAGCGGGCCCATCTTGCGCAGTTGGCGCAACTGGTCGCGAAAGTCTTCGAGGGTGAACTCGTTCCGCCGCAGCTTGCGCTCGAACTCCGCGGCTTTCTTGGCATCGACGGATTGCTCGGCCTTCTCGATCAGCGTCATCACGTCGCCCATGCCGAGCACGCGCGACACGATGCGGTCAGGATAAAACGCTTCCAGCGCGTCGTACTTCTCGCCGATGCCCACGAATTTCACCGGCGCGCCGGTTACCTTGCCGATCGAAAGTGCCGCGCCGCCGCGGGCGTCGCCATCGAGCTTGGTCAGCACTACCCCGGTTAGGCCCAGCCGGCGGTGGAACTCGCCCGCCGAGCGCACCGCGTCCTGGCCGATCATGGCATCGGCGATAAACAGGATTTCCGACGGCTGCAGCTCGCGTTTCAGCTCGCCGAGCTCCGTCATCAGCTCTTTGTCGATATGTAACCGTCCAGCCGTGTCCACCAGGATCACGTCGTAAGCGGAAAGTTTTGCTTCGCGGATGGCGCCGCGGACGATTTCGAGTGGCTTATCCGTCCCCGTCGCGGCCCAGCACGGCAGGCCGATGGCTCGGGCAACCTGGGCCAACTGCTCGCGGGCCGCGGGACGATAGACGTCCGTCGAAACCACCAGCGGCCGGTGGCCATGGCTGGAAAGCCACTTCGCGAGCTTGCCCGTCGTCGTGGTTTTGCCTGAGCCTTGCAGGCCGACCATCAGCCAGACTGATGGGGGTCGGGAAGAAAATAGTGGCCGGGCGTGCTTGCCGAGCAACTCAGTCAGCTCGTCGCGGACGATTTTCACCACCTGCTGGTCCGGCGAGAGCTGGAGCATGACCTCCGCCCCCTGGGCCTTCGCGCGAATTTTCGCGAGCAGCTCGTCAGCCACGCCGACGTTGACGTCGCCATCGAGCAGCGCCTCGCGGATCTGCCCCACGGCTGCGTCCAGGTGTTCTTCCGTGAGCTTTCCTTGCCCGCGGAGGTTCTTGAAGACCCGCTGCAGTTTCTCGGTCAGGTTCTCAAACATGTTGTCCGGGCAATTGCCCAGGCTGTGTCATTCTGAGCCCGCTGCGACAGGCCAGGAGTCTCTCTGGGGGATCGCTCGCCGCTCTTGAGATGACAACTTTCCGGGCCGTTGCGCCGTCTCTGGCCGGTAGTTTTCTCAAGTTTGTATTCTTCAATTTCAAGTTTCGAAGATGGCTGGCGAGACACCGGCGTTCCACTGGCCTTCGTGCCGCCTGCGCTAACAATTCATTCTAGGGGATGCACTCTCAACGGTCAACGCGTGGCGCAGGGACGGAATTGGATGGGTACATCGTACTCATCTAACTCCAAGCACATACGTTCCTTGACCGTTCCAGGCGGCTCGAATAGACTATGCATTTTGATTTGAGTCCGCTGCGGCGGACTAGGGTCGCAGCTGACACTTCGGCGGCCATGGTCCGCTGCGGCACGCGGTTGCTCGCCCAAAGGAGACAATTCGTTGCCGAAACGCACCTTTCAACCCAAAGTGCGCCGTCGCCACAAGACGCACGGCTTCCGCGCGCGCATGAAGTCCGTAGGTGGACGCAAGGTCCTGGCGGCTCGCCGCAGGAAGGGACGTCATCGCCTCACGCAAATCTAGGCCCTCGGCCGGCCGATCCTCTGTTCCGGTGCGAGGATTTCCCCGGGCCTTGCGCCTGGGACGCCGCAGCGAGTACGAAGCGGTATACCGCGGCGGCCAGCGGCGCTCGAGCCAGCAGTTTATCGTCTTCTTCCGCCCGAACGGGGGAGAGCACAGCCGCTTTGGTATCAGCGTGAAGAAGGCCCTGGGCGGCGCCGTGGTTCGCAACCGCATCAAGCGGCGCATCCGCGAAATTCTACGTCTCAGCCAGTCGGAGATACCTTCAGGATGGGATATCGTCATTCACCCACGCAGTACGGTGGCGAGGGCGGAGTTTGCTTCGCTTCAGGCAGAGCTGCTTCGCCTGTTGCGGAGCGTCGTGAAGTAGCGCGTAGCGGCGCGCCGCCGGCGCGGGGTACCATCGCCGCGCTGTTTTTGGCTCTGCTGCGCGTCTATCAGGGCTGCCTCTCGCCGCTAATGCCTTCGGCGTGCAAGTTCTACCCCTCCTGCTCGCATTATGCTTACCACGCGATCGAGCTGCACGGCGCGCGTCGCGGTGGGTGGCTGGCCCTGCTGCGCCTGCTGCGCTGCCGGCCATTTTCTCCTGGCGGTTATGACCCGGCGCCCACACGCGAACTTGACTTTGAGGGACCAGCCGGTGACCCGGCTTCCGCTGCCGGAGGGACCCAGTCGTGAAAGAACTCTCTGCGGAACGCCGCGCCCTGCTGGCCGCTGTGCTCTCGCTCCTGGTCATCATTGCCTGGAGCTATTTCTATAAGTCGCCACAGGCGCAAAAACCTCCTGCCCGAGCCCCATCGCAAACCGCGTCCCCAAGTGTTGGGCAGTCGGCTGGCACAGCCGCGCCTCCCTCGGGCGTCTCTGGGGCCGGGCAAGCGCTTGCTGCCTCGGCAGCGCCGCCACCCGCCGTGGCCAAGTACGCCACCGAAGAGAAGACCATCATCGTTGAAAGTGGGCTCTACCGCGTTGAGATGTCCAACCGCGGCGCCGTGGTACGGAGTTGGCAATTGAAGAGGTACAAAGACGATGCCAAGCCGCCGCGCACCCTGGATCTGGTTCATCCCGATGCCGCGCGGCAACTCGGCGGCTGGCCGCTCTCGCTCGCATTGGAGGACGCGCAACTCGAATTGGCAGCCAATCAGGCGTTGTTTGAGGTCACTCCTTCGGGTACAACCCTCGAAGCGCCGGAGGAGGTTCGGTTTGAGTGGAGCGACGCCCATCTTCAGGTCTCCAAGCATCTGAAATTTGACCGTGGCTACGTCGTCGAGATCGATACGTCCGTGTTGCTCGACGGCAAACCGCTCGCGCATTCCGTCGCCTGGCGCGGCGGCTTTGGTGATACGACGGTTTACATGCCGGCGGAGAACGTCCAAGTATTCTTGAGTGCTGGCGGCAAGCTCGAGCAGCTCCCGCACAAAAAGCTCAACCTGGCCAGTGAGCCGGCCCAGCGGCAGCGGCAGGCGGGTCCGTTTGACTACGCCGGCATTGAGGACCACTACTTCGCGGCGGCTTTTTCACCTCGTGCCGGCAGCCTGGCGCTCACCTATTGGAAACTCGAGCGTGACGTCCAGCAGGACGGCAAGCCGGCCAAGGAGCCGGTGGCGGAGATGGCCGTGGGCTCGAATACCCCCGGGCCGCTTGCCCTGCGCCTTTACGTCGGCCCAAAGGACCTCGACGAGCTCAAAAGACTCAACCCGCCGCTGACCGACCTGATTCAGTTTGGCTGGCTCGAGTTCATCGCTGCGCCGCTGTTCTACCTGCTCGAGTGGCTGCACCGCTACGTACCCAATTACGGCTGGGCCATCATCTTGATGACTGTCCTGCTCAACACTTTGCTTTTCCCGCTCAAAGTGAAGAGTTGGCGCTCCATGCAGCGAATGCAAAAGGTGGCGCCGGAGGTCAAGGTTATTCAGGAGCGCTACAAGAAGTATTCCATGCGCGACCCGCGCAAGCAGCAGATGAACCAGGAAGTTATGGCCGTCTACAGCCGCGAGGGCATCAACCCCATGGGCGGCTGCCTGCCCATGCTGCTGCAGATGCCCATCTGGTTCGGACTCTACCGCATGCTCAACGTCACGATTGAGCTGCGTCACGCCCCGTGGATCGGCTGGATTCGCGACCTCTCGGCCAAGGACCCTTACTATATCCTGCCCGTGCTGATGACCGTCACGATGTACTTGATGCAGAAGATGACTCCGGCGACTGCCACTGATCCAGCCCAGCAACGCATGATGAACTTGATGCCGCTTTTCTTCGGCGTGCTGTTCTTTAGTATGTCCAGCGGCCTGGTACTATATATTTTCACCAGCAACCTGGTCGGGATGGCCCAGCAGTGGTATCTGAATCGCACCGCGCCGGGCCTCAAGCCGTCGGCCGGAAAGATCGTGAAGAAGAACTAGCCGCGAGAACCGACGGTCGCGGAACGGTTCTTGAAGTATGCTACAGCCATTTGTCCAAGACGGAAAGATTGACCGCGTAGCGCTCACGGCTGAGCTGCGCCGCTTTCTCGATCTGCTGCTCGGCTCTGCCCGGTTCGAGCTGGCCTACGAGATTTGTCTTCGCGATTCCGTCGCTGCTGAAGACGCTGTTGAAAGTCCCGAAATCGAAGTGGTTTTCCGCGGGCGCGATCAGGATGTGCTGCTTGAGCGAAACGCCGAGCTGCTACAGGCACTCGAATACATTGCCCTGCGCTGGCTGCGCCTCGATCCCCACTTCTACGACCACGTGCGCTTCGATTCCGGTGGCTATCGCGCCCTGCGCATCGAGGAGTTGAAGCTTTCTGCCCGGGTCGCTGCCGAGCGCGTTCGTGAAACTCGCCAGCCATTTCGCTTCAACCCCATGAGTTCCCGCGAGCGCCGCATCATTCACCTCGTGCTCAAAGAGCAGCCTGGGGTGCGCACCGCCAGCGAAGGCGTTGGCGAGCAGCGGCAAGTGATCGTCTACCCCGCCGGAAAGAACTAGAAGTCGTGTCTTCCCGAGCCCGCCATGGCGGGCGAGGGCTCTCCTCTGAGAGATTCCTTGGCCCCACAGAAGGCGTGGTCGAAGATTCCGACGCTTCCGGGTGAACCGGCGCCGTTTTCGAAAAGCACGGTGCGCCGGCCCGGCATACCTCTACGTGCTAATCATTACGCTGCTAGTCCGGCGCCCAGCCCTGCTCGACCACGTGGCCAGCGGCGTCGAACGTTACGCGAAACGTAAACGGAGCCGGGCGGCGTCCGAGCTGGAAAAAGCGCAGGTCGCGGATCTCGATGATGTGCAGGCTGCCTGCTTCTCCCGACTTCGCCGGAACAGGCCCTGGATCAGGGCTCTGCATATATCGAAAGACCGGGAAGCGCGCAAACCAAAGATACGTCTTAACCCGGGGAAGCTGGCGCGCGGCCTCGAGGTAGCCGTTGGGTGGGGAATCGGCGAAGAAATGAAATGTTGGAAATCCCCCGTTCGATGCGTTGCTCGCAGAGTCCAGCGCAAGCCCCCGCCGATAGCCGCGAAACAGATCGAATCGTGCCTCGTACACTCCCTCGGGCGTGCGAATCAGGGCGTCCCAACAGGCGAGAAAGGGCGGAAGCGGCAACGCGCCCAGGCGCACGACGCGCAGGCCGCGGGCCGCAGCGAATTGCTCGACTCTGCGTAACGCGGCCTGATGCGCCATCGCGCATAGGCACAAATACCCCGCCAGTGCATACACACCTGCACGGCACCAGCTTGCGCGTGGCACGCTAAAACCCCAGCTTCCCCATGCCGGCAGAAAAAACCATGCCGCCAGCAACGCGCTCTCCGCGACTACAACCCAGTAGGAAAACGTAAACCCCGCCGCGCGCGTGCCCCACGCGATGAGCACCGCGGCACCAGAGAACACAGCCCATAAACGCGCCGCACGCCGGAAACTTCGCTCACGCTGTCGATATACCCACGCCACCAATTGGGGCAGCAGGACGATCGCGGTCAGCGTGAAATCGATGATGAAGACCAGATCCCACGCTGGGCGCGAGCGCTTCCAAGGGCTCCAGATCATCGTTCCAAACGAGGTTGCCAAGTCCAGCAGGATGTGGCTCGCCAGCGCGACGCCGTAGATGCCCGACAGCGTAATCCAGGAGGGAGACTCCAGCGCGCGACGTCGCGCGTACCAGCGCGTCAGCGCTGCGAGCACCACCGCAAAAATCGGCAGACAGAGCAAGGAATGCGTGATGCTGCGGTGCAGCTCGATGACGGCCAGATCGTTTCGCGCGATGGGACCGAAAATGACGTCAACATCAGGGAAGACCGCTCCAAGTGTCGCGGCAACGATAGCCACGCGCTCGCCGCGATTCCATCGCGGCGCCTGGCGCGGACTCCCGAGCCCTCCGAATTGTCCGGCAGCGTCCTGCGCGGCGGTGCCGTCCGCTCGCGTGGCATCGCCGTGTCCTGCGAAAAATGCTTTCCCTAGGAGTGCGCCCACAATGCCGTGTGTGATGGTGTCCATTAGGCTGGTGCCCGGATGTTGCCGTCATTCCGAGCCCTGAGGCAGCTTGTTTTCCGGACGCGGAATCTCCTGGAGGGATGCCTCGCTCGCCGCGGCGGGCTGAGTATGACAACCCAACGAAAGGCCAAAGTCACGCTAGATGACCTGAATTAAGGGGGAGCGCTTGGGGAGCACTGTGCCGATGCTGCGCGTGGCGACGCGGCGTTGGGCCAGCGCAGCAATCGCGACATCGGCCTTCTCTCGCGCGATGGCGACCAGCAAGCCGCCCGAGGTTTGCGGGTCGTAGAGCAGGTTGCGGAACTCTTCGGGAACCGAAGCAGAAAAGCCGACGCAATCGCCTAGAAATTCGCGGTTATTTTTCAGGCCGCCGGCCAGATGCCCTTCACGCGCGGCTTCAACTGCGCCCGGCAAGTACTCCACCCTGGCGTGATCGATCTCGAGCGAAATTCCGCTGCCAACCGCCATCTCGCGCGCATGGCCCAGCAGGCCAAAACCGGTGATGTCGGTAACAGCATGAATCGCGCCTGAGCCGCCGTCCGCTTCCAGCAACGCTTCAGCGGCATCGCGATTGAGCCGCGTCATGGAAGCCACGGAAGCAGCGAGCGACGCTTCCGATGCGCGCTGCTTCTTCAACGCGGTGGAAATCACCCCGGTGCCGATGGCCTTGGTGAGCAGCAATACGTCGCCCGGCTGCGCGCCAACATTGCGCCAGACGCGCTGCGGATTGATCACGCCGGTGACCGCATAGCCGAACTTGATGTCGTCATCGCGGATCGAATGCCCGCCAATCACGCTGCAGCCTGCCTCCGCCATCTTGGAGAGCCCGCCCAGGATGATCTGTTCCATCACGTCGGGATCGCCCTTGTCCGGAAAGCCGACGATCGAAAGTGCGGAGATGGGCCGGCCGCCCATAGCGTAGACGTCGCTCAGTGAATTGGCTGCGGCAATCTGCCCGTAGAGGTAGGCTTCGTCCACAATCGGCGTGAAGAAGTCCACCGTCTGCACCAGGGCCAGGTCGTCCGTGAGACGATACACCCCGGCGTCGTCGTTGGTGTCAAACCCAACGAGCACGTTCGGGTCAGTTTGCCGCGGCAGGCGGCGCAGGACGGAGTCCAGCAGACCGGGACTCAGCTTCGCCGCTCAACCCGCAGCCTTGACCATGGCCGTAAGCTTGACGGCCTCCGCCAAGACGCGTTCCCTCCTCTGCGCAAGATTCGATGATTATACTCTCCCCCCGGTCAACTCGCTTTATCACTCGGCAGTGCCAGCGTCCTACAGGTGGTTTTGGAGTGCGACGGCGCGGAGCTTAAACTCCTGCAAGAGACCCGCGCTACACACCTGACTACGCTAGAATCGCTGAGGGGCCTCGATGCAGCTTGGAGACACACTGCGGCTCGCTTTTGCCTCGCTTTCAGCGCGCAAGCTGCGCACCCTGCTCACCCTCCTTGGCCTGATTATTGGCGTTACCTCGCTGATCCTGGTGATGACACTGATCCAGGGAGCCAATGGATATGTCGAAGCAAGAATCGCCAATCTCGGCACAGACATTTTTCAAGTCTCAAAGGTGCCCCTCGCCACCACCGACTTCCAAGAAATTCTCAAGGCGCGGAAACACCGCGATCTGACCTTTGACGACTGGCGCGCGCTCGAATACCGCTGCCAGCGCTGCCTGGCCGTGGGCGCTCAGGCTTCCACCTTCGGACAAGTCCGCGGTGAAGCGCAGAGCCTGGGTGACGTCACCCTGCGCGGTGAGACCTCCAACATGGGCTGGATTAGCACGCTCGACGTCTCGGCCGGGCGTTTTTTCACCGAAGGCGAGCAGCGCGCGGCCTCCCCGGTGGCTGTGCTCGGCGCGGAAGTGGCCGAAAAACTCTTCCCCGGGCGCTTGCCGCTCGGGAAAACCCTCCGCATCGCCGGGGAAGAATTCACCGTGATCGGGGTGGCTGACCGCATCGGCGCGATCCTGGGACAGGATCAAGATACCTTCGTCATCTTTCCGATCAGCGCGTTCCAAAAACTCTTCGGCACGCGCCGCAGCCTGATCTTCCACATCAAGGGCCGGCCGCCGCTTGGCCCTGCCGAAGATGAAGTGCGCCTGATCCTGCGCGGGCGACGCCGCATCGCCCCTGAGGCCCCCGACGACTTCTACTTCGCTACTGCCGACACATACCTCAATCTGTGGAAGGACATCAGCTCGGTGTTCTTTCTGGTCTTCGTGCTGGTCTCCTCGGTGGCTTCGATCGTCGGCGGGATCGTCATCATGAATATTACGCTGGTCAGCGTTACCGAGCGCACCAAGGAGATCGGGTTACGGCGCTCGGTCGGCGCCACCCAGCGCGATATCGCGCGACAATTTCTCGTCGAAGTGCTGGCGCAGTGCCTCGTCGGGGGTCTGACTGGCGTCGCGCTGGGGTTCATCCTGGCCCTGGTGCTGCGCCAGTTGACTCCGTTCCCCGCTGCGGTCAAGCCGTGGGTCGCACTATTGGGCCTGGGACTGGCCTCCGTGATTGCCCTGGTCTTCGGCGTCTACCCCGCCATCAAGGCCGCCCGCTTGGACCCAGTTGTTGCTTTGCGCTCCGAATGAGCGGACTCCCGCGCACTGCCTCGACCCGCTTGCTCTGAACCCTTCGCTCGCGCTCAGGGTAAACCCGGCGAAGTGTCGTCGCCCTCCGCTCGGAGTAACTCCTCGCGAACACCTTGACTGGCGAATCCACCGTCGTTTGCCGGCCCCCGCTACACTGGGAGAATATTGCGGCGACCTCCGCTTCCCGTGGGTAGCGCCCTTAGGCGTAGACGGAGAGGTCAATTGCAGGCCATGCGCCGGAGGGTGCGTGGCGGAGTGTGGTTGTGCTGATTCCCCTCGCGCACGAAAGCTTGAAGGGCCGGCGCTGGCCCTACATCAGCATTGTCATCATCGCCTTGAACCTGGTGGTGTTCCTCGGCACGCACTGGCGGCTCGAGGACGAATCGCACAAGCTCGCCGATGTGAAGTTGCACATTCTGTTGCTCGCTGCTGCCCACCCGGACGTGCAAACCACGCCCGAGGTGCAACAACTGATCGCAGGAGTTCAGCGCAGCAATCCAAAGCTTTTCGCGCGCATGGCCTCGGCCAACCGCCGGCCGGAGGACCTCTGGGACCTCCAGATGCACGACTGGGACTCCGCGGAGGTCAATGCGCAGATGGAGGCACTGGCGCAGCAGCTTGCAGATTTGCAGCGCGATTCGATCCTCGAGCGGTACGCCTTCATCCCCAATAAGCATCCACTCGCGAGTTACGTCACTGCGGGCTTCCTCCACGGCGGATGGCTCCACCTGATCTTCAATATGTGGTTTCTGTGGCTTGCGGGCAGCGTGCTTGAGGACGCTTGGGGGCGGTTGATCTACCCCCTGTTCTATTTGTTGGCCGGAGCGGTGGCGTTGCTGGTGCATGCGGGAGTTTTTTCCGGCAGCATCGTTCCTGTCCTGGGCGCCTCGGGAGCCGTCGCCGGACTGATGGGGGCATTTCTGGTGCGTTTTGCGAAAACGCGCATCAAGTTGCTGCTGTTTTTGTGGCTTGGGTTTCGCCCGTACCTTCACCGGTTCTCTGCGCCGGCCTACGCTGTCCTGCCCGTGTGGTTCGTGACGCAGCTATTCTGGGCGTTGCTGACCGGTTCAGGCGGCGGAGTAGCCTACTGGGCGCACATCGGCGGCTTCGTTTTCGGCGTGGGGGGGGCGCTGGCACTTCGCGCCACGGGCATTGAACACAAGATGGACCAGGCTATCGAGGCCCAGGTCAGTTGGACCGCGGACCCGCGCATCGTCAAAGCCAGCGAGTTCATCGCGCAGAATCAGCCGGAGCCGGCCATCGCCGAACTCAAACAGGTTCTGCAAGAGGAGCCGGACCTGCTCGACGCGCACGACCTGCTGCTGCAAGCATACTGGAGGAAACAGGATTTTCAAGCACACAAGGAGACGCTGGCTACGCTGTGCCGGCTGCACGTCAAGGCGCGGGAGCTGGAAGTGGCCTGGCGAAATTACGAAGAGTACTGCAGCGCCGGCGGGGAAAACCTGCCCAGCGCAACGTGGCTCGAGTTGTCCCGTTATCTCGAGACCCAGCAGAACTGGGAGCGCGCCGCGGTGGAGTACGAGAAGCTCGCGGAGGGCTACCCCAGCGACCGCGCCTCGCTCTCGGCGCTTATCTCTGCCGCCCGTATCAACTTGAAGAAGCTGAATCGCCGGGAGGAAGCCGTGCGGCTCTATCGCCAGGCCGATGCCTCGCCCATTCCACACCTTGATTGGGACGCCGCCATCCAAGCTGGCCTGAAGGAAGCCACCGCGCCGGGTCTGGCTTCGCCTTCTGCTTCTGCGCCACTCGATAAAGCGCCCGTTTCAAAACTCTAGCTTGCGTGTCGAGCGTCTTGCTGCAACCCAGGGTTGCGCGCACGCTCGTTAACACGCCACGGCGCTGTCCACACGCCCGAATAATGCTACTGTATCCGTTGTGACGCGCGCGGAATGGAAAGAAAGCCTCGACGTGGCGCTGGCGACGATTGGCAGCCAGAAGCTGCGCTCTTTCCTCACCATGTTGGGTGTGGTGATCGGGATCGCCAGCGTGATCAGCGTGGCCGCGATCATCCACGGCCTGAACCAGCACATCACCGACAAGGTGCGCGAGATCGGCACGCAGTCGTTCTTTGTCACGCGCTTCAAAGCTTTCACTTTTGGGCGCTTTACCGACGAAATCCAGCGCCGCAAGTACCTGACCTATGACGACGCGGTGGCCATCCGCGAGCAGTGCCCGTCCGCTCGCAGGGCGTCGCCGCTGCTCACGCGCGCGTTGTTCTTCGGCCAGGAGAATGAGATCCGCTTCCAGAACAGCCGCGTCGATAACCCCTTCGTTCGCGGCAGCGAGGCCGACCTGGTGGATGTTTTGCCGGTCTATCAGGTGAAGGAGGGCCGCTTCTTCACTGCGGAGGAAAACCTGCACGCTGAACGTCTGTGCCTCTTGGGCGCGTCCATTGCCGATTCTCTGTTTGGCTCGCTCGATCCCATCGACCGTGAAGTTCGCGTCAACGGCCTGCCCTTCAAGGTGATTGGGGTTTTCGAGCCGCACCAGGGCTTGTTTGGCGGACCCGGCGTGGACCAGTTTGTGATCATTCCCTATCGTACTTTTGCGAAGCTCTATCCGGAGATCGAGGAGGTCATCATTGTCGTGAGCGTGGAGGATCCCTCGCTGATGGGGAAAGCCCAGGACGAAGTCATCGACGTGCTTCGCCGCCGGCGCCACGTTCCCTCGAAGGGCAAGAACGATTTCGAGATCAGTTCGCCTGACGTCGTCACCGACCTCTGGAAGCAGCTAACCGGCGCCATCGTCGTCTTGACGCTGATCATTGCCTCGATTGGCCTGGTCGTTGGCGGCATCGGGGTGATGAACATCATGCTGGTCAGCGTGACCGAACGCACCGCTGAGATCGGCGTGCGCAAGGCTGTCGGGGCTCGCCGGAAAGATATCCGGGCGCAATTTCTGCTCGAGGCTATCACGCTGACCGGCGTCGGCGGGATTATTGGCATCACTATCGGAGTGCTCTTAAGCGTCTCCGTAGCAGCCTTCTTCCCTTCCCTGCCGGCTCGCGTGTCGCTGTTCTGGACGGCTATGGGCATGATCATTTCAATTGGTGTCGGCTTGTTTTTTGGGATTTATCCTGCCGTGAAGGCCTCGAACCTCGATCCCGTCCGCTGCCTGCGGTACGAGTAGGAAAAGCCTTCGGTTGGCAGCTTTCAGTGATCGCTCGGAAGCGATTTCAAGCTGTGGATGCCCAGAAATGCCATGCTAAAAGCAAGGCGAGGATCTCGACCTAAGGGATTTCACTGGCTTTGCAAAGAAGGAGGCTAGGGCGCGAGGAGGGACTACCCCTGATTCGCGGCGCGGATTGGAATGGTAAGGGGCTTGGCAGCCTCAGAGGAGGTTAGCATGTGGCACCGGCCGTCGAAAATACCGCCTGGTTCGATGACCAAACAAGGTGTGTGAATCTCGCCCGTCACCACCCCCTTGGCCTGGATCTCAACTCGACCCTTGGCAAAAATCACCCCATCGAATCGCCCGGAGATGACCACGTGATTGCCCTCAATTTGGCCCTCGACTCTGGCCGCCTCGCCGAGAATCAAACTGTGCTCGGAGAGGATGTTTCCCTTTATCTGGCCGTCTACACGGAACGTGCCAGCTAACTCGAGCGTCCCCTCCAGACGGACGCCCTTCTCCAGGAACCCGGTCCATTCGTCAGCGTGATGGTCGTCACCACGCCCAGGCCATTTCCAAGCCAAGGTTCACCCCGGGATAGCTCGTGTATTATTACTCTAACGCCCGGAGTTTGCGAGTTCAAGGGAGAAAAGTCGGGGTGTTCTACGTCTGACGTACTACGTAAATAGTAGTTATTTCATGAGGCGATCGTACAGACCGACCAATTGGGCATCGTCGTAGTATTCCAAGATGAGCTGCCCGGGGTGCGTTTTTGTGCGAGGACGCAAAGTAACGCGCGTCCCCAGGTGGCGTTGGAGTTCCTCAAGTGCTGCGCGCGTGTTCGCGTCGGGTGCCGGTGGAGGTGGTGGCACCGATCGGCCAGACTTACGGGCGGCAACCCTCTCGATCTGCCGCACCGTGAGGCCGCCGCGAGCAGCGCGGTGTGCTAGTGACTGTCGTAATCCTGCGTCGGGGATTGCCAGCAAGGCACGGCCGTGCCCGGCAGTGAGGCGGCCGTCCTCGATGAGGTCTTGGAGGGGTTTCTCTAGCTTGAGCAGGCGGACGGCGTTTGCCACTGTGGTACGGTCCTTCCCCGTGCGCTCGGCAACGTTCTCTTGCGTCAGGTGGAAGTCCACGATCAGGCGTTCAAAAGCCCGCGCTTGTTCTATCGGGTTGAGGTCCTCTCGCTGGATGTTCTCAACCAGGGTGATCTCGAGGGCCATCTCCTCAGGTACTTCGCGGACAATGGCCGGGACGCGAGTCAACCCTGCCCGTTGCGCGGCCCGCCATCGGCGCTCACCGGCGATCAGTTGGTAGCGTGAGCCGTGCGTACGCAGAATCAGCGGCTGGATGATTCCGCTCGAGCGAATCGAGCGTGCCAGTTCCTCAAGGGGTTCTTCCCGAAAGCGAGTGCGCGGCTGGTAGGGGCTGGGGTCGATTAAGTCAATGTCGATTTGCTGCGGTTCCCCGGCGGTTGCCGAGGGCAGAGTCGCTGGGGGACTAACCTGCGGTGGCGGCTCGGGCTCCCGGATCAGGGCACTCAGGCCCCGTCCCAGCGCGTTTCTGGTCATTGGCAATGACCTCCTTGGCAAGCTGGACGTAGCTCTCGGCTCCTCTGCTGTGTATATCGTAGAAAATGATTGGTTTCCCGTGGCTGGGTGCCTCTGCCAGGCGGACATTCCTTGGTATTACGGTGGAGAAGACTTGTGCTCCAAAGAAGCTGCGCAGGTCCGAGGCGACTTGGTGGGAAAGGGTCGTGCGTTCGTCGTACATGGTCAATAGGATGCCCTCGACGGCCAAGTCCGGATTTAGTGTCTTGCGGATCCTCATCAGTGTGTCGAGGAGTTCAGAAACGCCTTCGAGTGCCAGGTACTCGCACTGGATAGGAATCAAGACCGAGTCGCTAGCCACCAAGGCATTGAGCGTCACCAGGTCCAGCGCGGGCGGGCAGTCCAGTATGACGAAGCGATAGTTGGTTTTGATGCTCTCGATGGCTTTGCGGAGGAAATACTCGCGGCCTTCCAGAGAGACGAGCTCGACGCCAGCGCCCACTAGGTTCTTATCTGCTGGGATTAGATCGAGACCATCCACTTGCGTGCTGAGAACAACCCTCTCAATCGGTTCGTTTAGGATGAGAGAGTGATAGAGCGTTCTGCGCGCGGGGTCTTTTGGAAAACCAAGGCCACTCGTTGTATTTCCTTGAGAGTCGCAATCAACGATGAGTGTACGTTGTTCTTCGGCAGCAAGCGAGGCCGCAAGATTGATTGCTGTCGTAGTCTTACCGACACCGCCTTTTTGATTGGCAATAGCGATGACGCGACCCAAGATCTCTCCTTGGCGAACGCGAGAAAACTTACCAGAAGAATGCGAAACGATGCAAGATGTTTCACGTGGAACAAGAATCTAACTCACCGCCGTTCCACGTGAAACAATTGATGCCTATCAAGGCGCGGGTTTCTGGCCAGCCAACAGCACGCGTCGACGCGATCTCGGAATTGGAACAGGCGCTGTCCAGTTCCATTCTCTAACGCGCAATAAGTTCTCCGCATCCTGGGCACCGAGCCACAGAACGACTTGTCCCGCTGGAGAGAGAGAACCGCTGGCCCACTCAAGCAATTTCTGCAGCCTCCCCACAGCCCTGGCCGCGATGAAGTCAGCTTGAATCGCTCCCAGAGGCAGATCCTCATATCTCGCCCGCAACACGTCCACTCCATTCAGGCCCAAATCGCGAGCTACCTCAGCAAGAAAGGCAGACTTCTTCGCGTTCGCCTCAATCAACGTGACATGGAGTTCGGGACGAATGATCTTCAGAGCTAGCCCGGGGAAACCAGCCCCGGAGCCAACGTCGGCCAGCCGACCATTCAAAATTGAGAGTCTTGCTGCCGCAAACATGCTTTCCCCGAAGTGGCGGTCGAGGATCTCGCCAGGGTCGACGATAGATGTCAAGCTAACCTTATGATTCCAAAGTAGTAATAAATCCATGTACTTGCGAATAGCCTCAACCTGGGCTTCGGAGACGACAACCTGATAGGACTCTAGCGTGGCGCGCACAAGGCCGTCCGGCAGGAGTGATTTGCTGTTAGTTAAGTTTGACTTAGCTTGATTATCTCTTTGTGAAGACGACCCGCTCACTGCTCCTCCCCTGACCCGGTGGTGTCGATTGCTGCGACCGAAGCCTTTGGCGCTGCACCTCCACTCGGCGTGAGGAGGCGCGGCGCCGCCAGGCCCGCCACCAAGTCGCGAGCAGATGCGCAGCTATTGGCGGAGCGAGACTTCCGGTCAATATGCGCGCCGCGGCGAATACGCAGCCCATGAGAGACGTAGAAATCAGGCCACGGCGCCCCTGATACAGGTGGGCCAATCCAAACAGGACAGACGAACCGACAGTGGCAATGAGCAATGATCCACCGGCCGCGCGCTCGAGCGCAGCAAAGACGAAGCCGCGATAGAGAAACTCTTCGCAGGGCGCGACCGTGAAGGCCAGGGCGATGAAAACAAGTGCCTCGACGAAATTGTGTGGCATCACCTTCTCGGCCATCTCGTAGAGGAAACTACGGCCTTGCGCGGGAAGGCGGGCTAGCCGTCGCAGGCCGAAGAATTGATTGGCAGCCAACACTAAGGAAAGCGCCACCGCTATCACGGTGGTCAGAACGGGCTGAGGGAACGCGACGCCGAGGCGTTGCGCGCTCAACCCACGCGCGTAGCATCGCCATGCCACCACAGCGACGGCAAGCCATTGAAACACAATTGTGGAGACATAGAGCATAAGACGATCTGCAGTTTCCAGAGACGGCCGGGCAAGAAGCTTTCTCATGCGAACCGCGCCGCGCCAGGGCACCACGACGCCCAGCGCGAATAGGATTAGGGCAAAGTCCCACGGCATAGGGCCGACCTCATACAACTGAGGATGAGACCACTTTCGAGCGGCGGAGAGCAAGGGCGCGAAGCAATTTCATGAATCGTGATCCTTCCACGCGCTATGCAAGGTGCAGGTAGGGGAAACTGGTTAGTGCAAGGCTGCGGCGCCGAGGTGTATAATTATCTGTAGTATGAATTACTCTATATATGAATAGGGCTACGCGGAAGAAGAAAAAAAACAGAAAAGGGTGCCGGGAGTGCATGCCTCGACGCAGCGAGTCAGTTTGCAGCGTGCCGGAATGCTACTTTAGTGTGGGCGTCAGAGCGCGTCAACGCCGGGCGGTTGACTCTTGGGCAATCTCCTACTATCGTTGCAACTGGATGAAGATCCTCGTCATCGGCGGCGGCGGGCGCGAACACGCGCTGGTGTGGAAACTGCGGCAGAGCCCGCGCGTCAGCAAGCTTTGGTGCTCGCCGGGTAATGGAGGGATTGCGCGGGACGCCGAATGTTTACCGGTCAACCCGCAGGACGTCGCTGCGCTAGCCGCGCTGGCCGAGCAACTCGCGGCCGATTTGACCGTAGTCGGTCCGGAACTACCGCTAGTGCTTGGTGTCGCGGACGAGTTCTCTCGCCGCGGCCTGCGGATAGCCGGGCCCTCGAAGCTGGCGGGAGAACTCGAGGGCAGTAAAGTCTACGCCAAGCAGTTTGCAGAACGCCACGGCATCCCTACCGCTGGGGTGTACGGCGTGCATGACTCGCCCGGCGGCGCCTATAGCGCCCTGTGCGCAGTGGACTGGCCAGTGGCGATAAAGGCCGATGGCTTGTGTGCCGGCAAGGGTGTGTTGGTGACTGCTTCTCCTGATGAGGCGACGGCGTTTATCGAACGGCTGATGGAGAAGCGCGAGTTTGGGGAGGCGGGCTGCCGCGTACTGTTGGAGGAAGCACTTGAGGGCGAAGAGCTCTCTTATATCGTTCTTACCGATGGGCAAGACATCCTGCCGCTCGCGCCTGCGCGCGACCATAAGCGTGCTTTTGACGGTAACCAGGGACCTAACACCGGTGGCATGGGCGCCTATTCGAGCCATGACCTACTTGCCCCCGATCTGGAGCAGACGATCTTGGAGACGATTGTGCGGCCTGCGGTCCGCGGGATGGCTGGGGAAGGGCGCCCATACAAAGGATTCTTATACTTCGGCCTTATGTTGACCGTGGACGGACCCAAGTTGCTGGAGTTCAACTGCCGCATGGGTGACCCGGAGGCGCAGGCCATCCTCGCACAGATGGATTTTGACCTTGCCGAGGCGCTGGAGGCCGTAGCGTCAGGGAGTCTGGCGAAAATCAGAGCTGCACGGAACCATGGAGCTAGCGTGTGCATCGTTATGGCCTCCAAGGGTTACCCGAGCAATTTCGAGACTGGCCGGCGGATAGAAGGATTGTCGGCTGCGGAATCACTGGAGGGCGTGAGAGTGTTCCACGCTGGCACGAAGCGGGAAGGGGAGAATTACTACACAAGTAGTGGTAGAGTTTTGGGGATCACAGCATCTGCCGAGAGTCTCGACGCCGCTGTACACAGGGCCTATGAGGCTGTAGAGAAGATTTGGTTTGAGGGTGCTCATTTTCGAAACGACATCGGCCGGCAAGGCGTTGCGGGGATCCGCGCGGCAGGGGACTGAGCGCTTGCCTTCCGTGGCAGAAGTTCTACGACTGTTCGTTTCCATGATCCACCGGCAGCCGATGCGGGAGGTGGAGGAAACTGTGGCGATTGAAAATAGGGGACTTCAGGGGTGCACCCATGGCCGGGCAGGGAGCGGGCGGCAGGTTCTCTTAATGGAGGCTGAGACGCTGGAGGAATTGGGACTCCGACCTGGCGTCGTGAAGGAGAACATCACAACGCGGGGGCTTGCTCTTCGTGGGTTGAAGGTGGGGCAACGACTTCGAGTGGGGGAGGCAATGCTGGAGGTTGCGTGCCCCTGCGAACCTTGCCGTCTCATGGACGAGATCCGAAGAGGTTTGCAGGACGAGTTGCGTGGGCGTCGGGGAATGCTGTGTCGGGTGGTTCAGGGGGGACGGATCCGGCGTGGCGACGGCATTGAGGTTGTGGACTTAATGAGAGTCGGGAGCTGAAGGAGAGGAGCCTTGTTGCATCCGCCATTGGTGGGAATCATCATGGGATCGGACACGGATCTGCCGGTGATGAGCGAAACGGCGAAGATGCTGGATAAATTCGAAATCTCCTATGAGATTGAAGTAATCTCCGCGCACCGCTCCCCCGCACGGATGCACGAGTACGCTTCCACGGCGATCAGCAGGGGATTGAAAACCATCATCGTGGCAGCGGGTGGTGCTGCGCATTTGGCCGGCGTGGTCGCCGCGCTGACCACGCTCCCGGTCATCGCGGTCCCCATGGCCACGACCGTGCTCAGCGGGGTTGACGCGCTACTCTCCAGTGTTCAAATGCCCGCTGGCGTCCCGGTCGCGGCGATGGCGATTGATAAGCCGGGGGCGATCAACGCTGCGATCTACGCCGCGGAAATCATCTCCACGTTCGACCCGGAAATCGAGCGGCGGCTCGCGGCCTATAAGGAGGAGCTAGCGCGGTCGGTGGCGGAGAAGAGCGCCCGGGTGAAGCAGCAGTACGCAAACAAAGCGCGTTAGTTCGTCTGTTGGCAAGCACCGGCGCGTTTATTTGAGCCGATAATTTGGTTCCACTCTCGCAACCTGACCGGGATAGCGTTCAACCCGCGCTTCCGTGCTGAAGAGGATGCGGCTTCTCGCTGCTGTAGCGTTCGCCTACCTCTTGATTTTGCTGATCTTCCGCGTCTTTGAGCACCGTTTGATATTTTTCCCTGATTATCCCAACCGCTTGGGTGGCGACTGGCAGCCGGAGGGTCTACCGGTGGAGGAGGTGTGGCTCCGAGCCACGGACGGGATAAAGCTTCATTGCTGGTGGATCGCGGGTGAGGGGGCCGAGTTCACCTTTGTGGCCTTTCACGGCAATGCCTCCAACATGGCCGCTCGCGCAGACGTGTTTCGTTTCCTGCGCGCACTTCCAGCCAATGTCCTCGCGGTAGAATACCGGGGCTACGGCCACAGCGAAGGCTCCCCCAGCGAGAAGGGTATCTACGTTGACGCGCAAGCAGCCTACGATTATCTGACCCGGCAGCGAGGCATTCGACCCAGCCGTCTCATCTCCTACGGTCAGTCGCTCGGGACGGCGGTGGCGGTGGACCTGGCCGCGAATCGAGACGTGGCCGGCGTCGTCCTTGAAGCACCGTTCCCCTCGGCACGAGCGGTGGCGCGGCGGGTGTATCCGTTCTTGCCGGGCCTCAGCCTAGTGGTGCGGTCGAAGTTCGATACTGTCCGGAAGCTTGCAAGTATTCGGACGCCAATCCTAATCGTGCACTGCGCGCGCGACCCTGTGCTGGCGTTCTCACTTGGGGAGCAGGTGTTTGCCCAGGCCCGCGATCCCAAATTCTTCTGGCGGGTCGAAAGTGAATGCCACGAGGAAGCATCGCTTGTTGCCCCGGGGGAATATCGCGCGCGATTGCTTGCCTTTCTGAACCGTATCAAGGGGCAAAACTGAATTGGCGTGCGTCCTGGCGTTACGCTAATTGTTCCGTTTGACCTTAATTTGAAGCTGGCCTAGCTGAGCTAGGAGTACACAGTATTCATCGCATTGAGCGGGTGACATCTGTCCTGAAGGGTGTTCGCCCGCCCCGTTTGTCGCACAGCCTGACAAACCTCTCAGGGTTTTTCTCCCCGGTACCTGACGGCCACTTCCTTGAAATAAACAACGTCCTTGTCACTGTGATTTTGTAGCCCAATGTAGCCGTTGTCAGGCCGAGGGCCACGGTCTGGTTCCCAGGGCTTTTGTTTGGGCGGGACTGCCTGGCCATTGGTGTAGTCGGTGACCTTCACCCCGTTGAGAAATACAACTGTCCGGGGACCTTCCAAAGTGATTTCAAGTGTATTCCATTGGCCGGTCTTGCCGGGCCGCGCCAAAGCCTTGGTCAACGAATAAAGGACGCCGCTGACATGATAGTCGTCCTCGGAATCGTCGATCTGCACCTCATAGCCGCGGTTGACCGGCATCCAGGGTTCGGTTGGTTTTTCAGGGATACGGAGGAAGACGCCCGAATTGTCAGTTTTCTTCACTGTCTTGTAGACAACGCGCAGCACCGCATTTCCGATTTTCTCTGGTGTGTACCAGAGCAGACCCATCCCACCTTCGGTCTTTAACAATCCGTCTTCGACCACGAACCTTCCTGGACCGACGTGTTCCCAGCCGGCCAGGTTCCTGCCGTTGAAGAGCTGATTCCATTCGCCGGACTGGCCTCTGGCCGATAGCGCTCCCAGCACAAGGAGAATACAAACGAAAACGCATCGCCGCGCCATGACTCACCTCAGAGCTGATTAGCCAGCATTCTGCTCACCGAATCCCGTGCCGCTTTTTGGACTGCGGATTGGAAGAACTGCAGCCACGATCAGAATTTCAACTCCTTCAGGTAATCGAAGCTGATCTTGATGCTATCGAACGGAGAACCCGGACATTCGTCCTGTTCGACGAAGTAGTGCTTCACCCCGGCCGCGGTTGCCTGCGCAAAGATCCGCTTGAAGTCAATGGTCCCCCGTCCAACCTCGGTAAAAAAGTGCCTCGGCGTGCTGTCCATGTCCTTCACGTGGACCAGAGGGAATCGCCCCGGATACAGTGCAAAGTACTTGAGAGGATCCTGCCCGCCTTTCGTTATCCAATACAGATCCATCTCCAGTTGCACCAGCGCCGAATCGGTTTTCGCCAGTAAGATATCGTAGGGTAGCTGCCCGTTGACCTGAGCGAACTCGAAGTCGTGGTTGTGGTACGCGAACTGAATGCCTGCCCGCCTGCTTGCTTCACCCACCCGATCAAAGAGTTCGCCGGCGCGTTTCCAATCGTCGAGAGTCCGGCGTGCTTCGGGAGGAACCGAGGCGCATACCAAGAACCGATGCCCTATTAGGTGCGCGCTGTCGAGCACGGCCTGCCAGCCCTCGCGGAGGCTCGCGAATGGAATGTGCGCCGAGGGCGCCGCGAGCCCGTGGCCATCAAGAATTGCTTTCACCTCCCGGGGAGCGTGACTGAAGTAACCGGCGAACTCAAGCTCCTCGTAGCCGATAGCGGCGAGTTTCACGAGCGTCCCCTCAAAATCCTTTTCCAGCTCACGGCGGACGGTGTAGAGCTCGAGGCCGATCTTCCCGAGCCGTCGCCCGCCACTCTGAGCCACACTGAAGCCTTGGCTCAGAACTGCGCCGGTAAGCGTCACCAAGAAAGAGCGGCGGTTCATTGCGCTACAGTGCCCCCCGTTTCATCTGCTCGACGGCGTAGTAGCAGGCCCGTGAGGTGAGCGCCATGTACGTGAGGGAAGGATTCTGGTTCCCGGACGAGGTCATACACGCGCCGTCGGTCACAAAAAGATTCTTTGCATCGTGTGCCTGGCAGTAACCATTCAGGACTGACGTTTTCGGATCATTCCCCATGCGTGCAGTGCCCATTTCATGGATGGTGAGGCCCGGCGGATTGTTTTCGACGAAGGGCTCGATGTCGCGCGCGCCCGCTGCGGCGAGCATCTCTGCAGCCGTAATGGCCATGTCCTTCAACATCGCCCGCTCGTTTTCTCCCCACGAGCAATGAATTTTCAGGACGGGAACGCCCCAGGCATCGACCCTCTCCTTGTCGATCTCGACGTAATTGTCGCGCCGCGGCAGGCACTCGCCGAACCCATAAAAGGTGAACCGCCAGGGGCCGGGATCCCTCAACATGTGCTTAAAGTCCGCGCCGAAGCCCGACATTTCGATGCCTCGCCTCCAATTCGTGTGCACAGCGCCGCCCTGGAATCCATAGCCGCGTAGAAAACCGGAATGCTTGCTCTTCACATTGCGGAAGCGCGGCACATAGATGCCGTTGGGGCGGTTGCCAATGGCCCGGCGCTCTTCGAGGCCAAGGAGAGTGCCACTTGCGCCGCCGCCCATGGTGTGGTCCATAAGGTTGCGGCCGAGCTCGCCGCTGGAATTAGCCAGTCCGTTAGGGAATTCCGGTGTGGCCGAGTTTAGAAGAATGCGCGTGGATTCCAGCGCCGATGCGCACAGGAAAACCACTTTGGCGCGAAACTCAAGCGCGCGAAGCGTCTGCCCGTCGATTATACGGACCCCGCTTATTCTGCGTTTTTTTGCGTCAAAGATCAGGTTTTGGACAACACTGTAAGGGCGGAGAGTGAGCCGGCCCGTTGCCTCGGCGGCGGGGAGTGTTGCGTTCAGGCTGCTGAAGTACGAGCGGGTCATGCATCCCCGATGGCACGGGCCGCAGTAGTGGCAGGCGAGCCGGCCCCTGTGTTTTGCGGTCAGCACGGCGGCGCGGCCGATAGTCAGCAGCCGCTCGCCGGGGAAATGTCTGGCGATGGCCTGCTTCACCAATTCCTCAGCGCAATTCAGTGGCATCGGGGGCAGAAACTTTCCGTCCGGGAGATGGGCAAGTCCTTCGGCCTGCCCGCTCACGCCGATAAAGTCCTCGACGTAGTCATACCAGGGCGCCAAATCGCGATAACCGATGGGCCAGTCGACTGCGATGCCCTCGCGCGCGTTTGCCTGCAAATCCAACTCGCTTAAGCGGTAGCTCTGGCGCCCCCATGTGATCGAGCGCCCCCCCACCTGCCGCCCGCGAATCCACAAGAAGGGCTTGTCCGGTTCCGTCGTGTAAGGGTTCTCCTTGTCGCTTACGAAGAATTTGTTGGCCCACTCGTCGCAGCCTCCGCCAAGCCGTTGGATCGGCTGCTCCTCCGCCAGCCGCTTGCGATCCCGGAGGCCGCGAAAGCGCACCTGCCAGACTGGCACCATTTCGATGTAATCCACATCTGGTGTGATCGATCTTCCGGCTTCGAGGACCAGTGTGTTCAGCCCCTTCTCGGTCAATTCCTTGGCTGCCCAACCGCCTGTAATCCCTGAGCCGACGACGATCGCATCATAAATCTTTTCAGGCATCGTCCACCCTCTACGAAGCCTTTGGCTCCCCATGCAGCGGGGCACATGGACGGTAAAGATCCAGGAACTGGTGGCGCTCTTCCGACGGGGTGCCGATCTCAGAAGTGAAATAGCCGATCAAGGTCAGGTGCTTCAGCATATGGAAGAAGTGCTTTTGCGACGGCGTGGGGGGCGGTGTTTTCGACGAAAGATCACTGGGTTTCTCGGATTCGCGTAGCCGGCTGACCTCTGCATCGAGCGCCGTCAGAATGGCCACCTGGTCGCGCTCGTCGCAGTTCACGAAGTTCTTCCCGTAGGCCACGCGGCTGCGCGCGTCGACATCCGCCAGGCCCGCGAGGAAGCGGGCGCGGTCCTCGTCGGGGTACCACTCGGCAAGCATCAGATCGATGAACTCATTGACGCGCGCCGCCTTTGCGCCCGGCGTGTCCGTCGTGGGGATAATGAGTTCGGCCATCGCCGTGACCGTGGCGTCTTGGTCGGCGTTCAGTACCCGGAGTGCAGCGCTTGGGGCCAACTGTGCGTGAACGCCCCGGCAGAGGGTTACGAGCTTCTGAGGGAAAACCGGCAGGATTGCCGCCGTGGCGAGAAGTCGGATTGCCTCACGTCTTTCCATAAGCGAACTCCGAAGCTGAGGAGCGTTTTTCTTCCGATGGCTTCTGGCGTCCGCTGCGATCGCCAGGACCATGGAATCACCACAGCCGCCTCCGGGCCGTTGGGGGCGCAGGCTACACCTCCAAGGCGGCCCGGTCAACGGGAACCTGATAGCACGAGCGCGTAGTGTAAGGAAGCCGAGGAGGCCACGGCTCCCGAATCCTGCTCACTGGTTAACGCCGCTGGCAAGGAACCCGCCGTCGACCACCAACACTGAGCCGGTGACAAAGGTTGCCGCGTCGGAAGCGAGGAAGACGGCGGCTCCCGCCAACTCTTCCGGTTGCCCGAACCGCTTCATAGGCGTGCGCATGAGGAACTCACGCCCGCGAGGAGTATCATCGAGAAGCTTTTGGTTTAGCGCAGTGCGAAACACGCCTGGCGCGATCGCGTTCACGCACACCCCGTACGGTGCCCACTCGATGGCCAGCGACTTGGTTAGCGAGGCGACCCCCGCCTTGCTTGCCGAATAGCAGCCTACTTCATAGAGCGCGACGAAAGACGCAAGCGAGGCAATGTTAATGATCCGGCCATACCGCCGTTCCAGCATATGGCGACCGAAAATTTGGCACGCCCGCAGCACGCCGGTGAGATTCGTCTCCAGAATCTCGTTCCAATCTGCCTCCTCGAACTCCAGAGTTGGTGCGCGCTTGGTGCGACCGGCCGAATTGACGAGAATATCGACTTTTTTGAATCCTTGGATGGTTAAATCCAGCAGCCGCTGCAAAGAGGCGCGACTGCTCACATCAGAAGCAATGCGCAGAGAACGGCGATTTCGCGCCTCCACTTCACGAGCGGCCGTCTCAACCTGCTCGATGCGTCGCGAGGTGGGCACGACGTCTGCACCGGCTTCAGCTAGTCCGAGCGCGATGGCTCGCCCAATACCGGATGTTCCGCCGATCACGACGGCTACTTTGTCTTTCAACTCTAGGCGACTGTAGCCCATAATCACTGTAGGCAGGCTTGAGTCCTACATTAGTTGCCACATGGTGCGCAGGACCGTTGGCCTACCAGTTGAACATGGTTCCATCCAACTTCCGATTCACTGGCAAATAGGCGCGTTCGTAAGGGAATCTGGCGGCCCGCTTCTCATCAAAATCGACACCGATGCCTGGGGCGTCGCCAGGATGCAGATAGCCATTTTTGAAGTAATAGGAATGTGGAAAAACTTCATCGGTTTCCCTGGTGTGCCGCATGTACTCCTGTATTCCAAAGTTGTGAACGGAAATGTCGAAGTGGAGCGCCGCTCCCATCGATACAGGCGAGAGGTCCGTCGCCCCGTGGCAGCCGGTCTGAACATGGTAGATCTCGGCAAACCCAGCGATCTTTCTCAAGTGAGTGATACCACCTCCATGGACGACCGTCATCCTCAAATAATCGATCAACTGTTCGGAGATCAGAATGTGCGCGTCCCAGACTGAGTTGAAGACTTCTCCGACGGCGAGCGGTGTTGTGGTGTGTTGACGAACAATGCGAAAACCTTCCTGCAATTCGGCGGTAACGGCATCTTCCAACCAGAACAGGTGGTACGGTTCCAAACTCTTCCCTAGCCTTGCCGCCTCGATCGGCGTCAGCCGGTGATGAACGTCGTGGAGCAGATGAATCTCATCGCCGTATTTCAGGCGCAGCGCCTCAAATAGCCTGGGGGCGTGGAGAAGATATTTCTCTGTCGACCAAACGTTTTCGGGCGGCAGGCCTTTTTCGGCGGGCTCATAAAAGAGCTTGTCCTTAGCGACACCATAAGTGGATGGCAAACCTGGTATTCCAGTTTGGGCACGAACGGCGAGGTAGCCCATAGCGATGTATTTCCCGACCTCATCGGCGGTTTCCTCTATATTTCGTCCGTTCGCATGCCCATAAACCAGCACCCCAGTTCTACTTTTACCGCCCAGCAGATTGTAAACGGGAGTGTTCAGCGCCTTGCCTTTTATATCCCACAAGGCCATGTCCACCGCGGCAATCGAAGTCATGGTTACTGGCCCTCTACGCCAGTACGCCCCCCGATACAAGTACTGCCAGATGTCCTCGGTTTGAAAAGGATCTCTGCCGATGAGGCAGGGAATTATGTGATCCTGGAGATAGCAGACAACAGCAAGCTCGCGGCCATTGAGAGTGCCATCCCCGAGCCCATAAACACCCTCATCCGTATAGATTTTTAGGGTGACGAAGTTTCTGCCGGGACACGAGACAAAAACCTTAGCATCGCTTATCTTCATGTCCTCTCCGGAATATCTCCGCTAGCTCGGCAGCTAACTGGCGTACGCTCTCCCGTGCGGCATGCTGCATAGATGGCTTCCACAAGCGCGAGGCTGCGCCGCGCCTCGCGGCCGTCGCATGCGGGCCGGAGATTTTTCTTGATGGCGCGGATAAAGTCCTCAAGAACGGCTTGATGTCCTCGCGCATCGCTGATGACCGGCGACGATGCGCTTTCGTTCTGATCGCTATTCCCGCTCCCGACCAGATCGGGGTGGGGGTTCTGCAAATGAGCCGCCACGAGTTTATCCTGCTCCAGAATCACGGTGCCTTGGGAGCCTGTGAGCTCCAGCCGTCGGGGGTACCCGGGGTACGTCGATGTCGCCGTCTGAAGGACTCCGAGAGCGCCGTTGGAGAACTCGAGAAGGGCCAGGAGTGTGTCCTCCGCCTCAATGGCATGCAGCGCCGTAACCATTCGAGCCTGCACACGCACTACATTCCCGAACAGCCACAGCAGCAGATCAACTGTGTGCACGCCCTGGTTTATTAATGCGCCGCCCCCGTCGAGCGCCCAGGTGCCGCGCCAGCGCGATTTCGCATAATACTCGGGCGGACGATACCACTTGACGCGGGCATCCGCCAGGATCGGTGTTCCCAGCACCCCGGAGTCGACCAGCCGCTGCAAGCGGCAGATATCCGGCTTGAAACGATCCTGGAAGAAAACCCCGAGCTTGACCCCGGCTTTTTCCGTTTCGGCAATCAGGGCATCGGCCCGTTCAGTCACGATATCGATCGGTTTTTCCACTAGCACGTGCAGCCCGCGCCGAGCGGCCGCAATGCCATGGCTTGCGTGCAGCCCGGACGGGCTTCCGATTGCCACCAGATCCATCGGGCGATGCGCCAGGAACGCCTCAAAGTCGGCGTAAGGGGTCCCTCCGTGCTCCTGGCAGAGGTGCCTAACCTTGTCCGTATTTGTCCCGTAGATTGCTGCAATGTCGACCGCGGGAATCGCCCGAGCAGCACGTGCGTGCGTATCCGTAATGTTTCCGCCGCCGATCAGCCCGATGTGGATAGTCATGAGTTGCCGGGCACAACCGCGGCGAGACATGCGCCCGCCGGCTCCAGGGAAGTTCGCCGTGGGGTGCCCACCGTGGACATGGGCGTTCTTCCGCTGCGTTTATGACAACGCTCCAGCTTTCCGGAGCTGCTCTTTCATCCCCGCCATGCTCTGCCGCGTCGACTCTTCCGCCGTGCCGGCGCCGCGCCAGTGCGTTTCCAGACTGATTGCATTGTGGAAGTCGTCCCGTTTTAGCGCGCGGAATTGCCCAACCCAATCAATCAAACCCCGTCCCATTGCCGCCCACTCATATCCGGTGCCATCCGGCTTGCGGGCCACGTCTTTGCAATGCACGTGGCCGATGCGATCCTTCGGCAAGCGGTCGTAACCGTCCGGGTAGGGCGTCTCACCGTGCATGGCGGCGTTGCCCGGGTCCCAGTTCAACTTAAAATAAGGCGAGCGGACGGCATTCAGTGTCCGGACACCCTCGACGCCGGTCGCGGTGTTGCAATCGTGCTCATTCTCGAGGAGCAAGATCATACCCTTGTTGCCGGCCTTGGTGGCTGCTTGGAGCAGTTTCGCGTCCATGGCCGCGCGGTACGGGGCCGGGTCGTCCAGGCGCCAGAAATCGAAGCAACGCAGCCGATCGGTGCGAAACACGCGCGCGAGTTCAAGGCCGCGTTCCAGCACCTCGTCCTGCTGCGCAAAGGTAAAGTCGGCGCCGAACTGGTCGCGGCGCTGCGGGCTGAACTTCGAACGCGGTGCACCCGGCCAGTCCACCTTGAACAGCGGGCTGGCGAGATCGGATACACGCAAGCGGTAGCGTTCCAATAACCGCCGCGCCTCCTCAATCTCCTTCGCGTCCAGGCGCATGAGGTTCTTGTTCCACATGCCACGCAACTCGACCCAGTTGAGGCCGAAATCGAGGGAAGCGATCTCGAGCGCACGACCGAAATCCTGCGTGAGCTCGTCGGTGATGACCGAAACTCTGAAAGGAGAGTTCATATGGCATATCCGAGCTTTTCTTGGAGATACCTCTTGCTGAGAATCGCGGAGTCTTTTGGTGTCCCGGCTTTATCGGGCACGCTGTCCAGTTCAACGATCGCCCAGCCGCGAAAACCGACTTGGTGGAGCGCCTTGAATATGCCGGGCAGATCCACTTGGCCGCGGCCGAGTTCCACGAAACGGTATGAGCGCTTCGCGTCGGCCGCGTCCGATGATGGCGACCGCTCGACATCTTTGAGGTGCAGAAACAGCAGCCGGTCGTGGTAGCGCTCAATCGCTTTTACGGGATTGCCGCCGCCCTGAAAGTAGTGGGCCACGTCGAGTTCCAGCTTTGCGTAGCGCGGATCAGCCGCTTCGAGGATCCAATCCACCTCCTCCGGGCGCTCGCCGAGCGCGTTCATGTGGTTGTGATATCCAAGCGAGATACCTAGATCAGCGCTGCGTTTGCCGATCTCGGTGAGCAGCCGGCCGAGCCGCCTGTAATCGTCCCGCGTTACGGCTGGCCCCTTTGGTCGCTCATCGATGACCTGCAGGTACAGCCCGCCCACGTCATGCACAAACTTGGCGTGTCGCGTGTGCTTGGCCAGCTCCTCGGATTCAATCGCCGGATCGATACGCACGTTCCCGCTTGACAGGGCAACCATCGTGAGCCGGTGCTTTTCGAGCAGCTCGCGCAGCGCGCCAGGTTGATCCCCAAACTCCCGCAGAACGTTCGAGCGCAACTGGATTCCCCGGAAGCCCACCGCGGCAATGTCTTCGATCGCCTGCCGGTCATCGCCGCCCCAGGTTATCGCGGCATAGCCAAAGCGGATCTCGGCTGGCGCCGGGCTGATCGGGTTTTCGAAGTACGAGAGGTCGACTGGCGGGTACAGTGGCTCGAAGTGTGCAAGCGTCTGGTCCGGCAGGAAAGACGCCGCGACCACCGCGCCCAAGCCGGTAACAAATTCTCGACGAGATAACCGAGACAACATGCTGAGCTCCTCGTTTTAGCTTCACCTAAGTAGGCGGGCGTCCGCACTTGCTCCGCCCGATCGTTCGATGGAGTTAACCCGCAGACTCCCGCAATCTTGGCTAGCGGCCATCCCCTACTGAGGTTGCGGCGCGCGCCCCTTTGAGTTCGCTCCGCGCTTCTTTTACAACCTCGACGAATTGGCGGGCGCGCTGAGTTATCAGACGATCCTCTCCGTCCCGCAATGCCTTCGTGTCAACCAGATCGGTGCCGACGCCAAGCGCGATCGCCCCTGCCAAGATGAAATCAGCAGCCGTTTTCAGTGATACGCCGCCCGTCGGTACCAACTGAATGTGAGGCAATGGCGCCTTCAGCGCTTTGATGTAGCTCGGTCCTCCAAGCGCTCCAGCTGGAAAGACTTTCACCCAATCGGCACCAGCGGACGACGCGGTGACGACTTCGGTGGGAGTCATCGCCCCGGGTATGACCACGATCCCGTATCGATGGCAGCAGGAAATGGTATCGAGATTAAGCGCCGGACTGACGATGAATTGCGCCCCTGCCAGGATGCACTGGCGCGCGGTGACTTCGTCGAGCACGGTTCCAGCGCCGACTACGGCTTTCGACCCAAGCTTTTGTGCTACTTCTTCGATAATACGGATTGCTCCTGGAACCGTCATCGTAATCTCCAGAACGGAGATGCCACCTGCCCGGATCGCGTCAATGGCCCGCAGCGCGATGTCCGCCGATTCGGCGCGCACAACCGGGATTACGCCGATTTCCGCGATGTGTTGCATGATTTCGGATTTGTTCATAGCTCGCCCCCGCTCTCCTTGAGAGCGATCAGGACTCAGCGCGCAACGCGCGCGCTGGCGCCCTTCATTACTTTGTCCACCTCAGCCAAGGTAGCCATCGTGGTGTCGCCTGGCGTAGTCATTGCCAGCGCTCCGTGTGCCGCGCCGCACTCGACTGCCCACTGCGGCCCTCGCCCGGTCATCAAGCCGTAGATCAACCCCGACGCGAACGAATCGCCGCTGCCGATGCGGTCATAGATCTCCAGGTTCTCCCGCGCCGCCGAACGGTATAGCTCGCCTTCGCAATAGCACACCGCGCTCCAGTCATTTATGGTGGCTGTCTTTGCGTGCCTCAGCGTGACCCCTACGATCTTGAGGTTGGGGAAATTTGCCACGACTCGCTCGATCATGCGGCGAAAACTTTCCACATCCAACTTCGAAAGATTCTCATCCAGGCCCTCGACCGTGTAGCCGAGCGCAGCGATGAAATCTTCTTCATTCCCGAACATCACGTCTGAGCATGCTGCAAGTTCTCGATTCACCTGTTGGGCGCGCTGGCGCCCGCCGAACGACTTCCAGAGCGATTCTCTGTAGTTCAGGTCATAGGACACGGTCACCTCATGACGTTTCGCGGCATGGATCGCCTCCTTCGCCAGCAAGGGTGTGGTTTCGGACAAGGCGGCGAAAATCCCGCCGGTGTGAAACCAGCGCGTTCCCTCCTGACCGAATATCTGTTCCCAATCGATGTCGCCCGGGCGCAGCTGCGAGACTGCGGTGTGACCTCGGTCCGAACAGCCCAGGGCGGCGCGTAACCCAAAGCCGCGTTCCGTGAAATTGAGGCCATTACGCACGCTGCGTCCCGCGCCGTCGTAAGGCACCCACTTGATGTGCGACTGGTCGACGCCACCCTGGTAGATCAGATCCTGAACCAGCCGCCCGACCGGGTTGTCAGCTAGCGACGTAACAATTGCGGTGTCCATGCCAAAGCACCGCTTCAGCCCCCGGGCCACATTGTATTCGCCGCCTCCTTCCCACACTCGAAACTCGCGCGTCGTGGCGATCCGGCAATCGCCGGGGTCCAATCGGAGCATTACCTCGCCCAGACTTACCAGGTCCCAGCGGCAATTCCCTTTCGGTTTGATTTGCAACTTTGCCCTGTCAACCATACCACCGCCGCCTCATAAGAATGATCAATCCAACTGCTCCGCCTCAATGTGAGCAGGTTCGAGCTTCGGCGCGAGCAGGTGAATCGCGCTTAGAGCAACCAGATATGCCGATCCAGCTATGATGAATGCCGGCAGAAATGAGCCCGTCCATTGGAGCGCGTAACCAACCACTTTTGCGATCAGCATCCCGCCGACCGCGCCCGCCATGCCCCCGATCCCCACAACCGACCCCACAGCCCGGCGCGGAAACATGTCCGAAGCGAGAGTAAACATGTTCGCAGACCAACCTTGATGTGCTGCCGCCGCCAAGCCTACTAGTCCCACGGCCAACCACAAATGCGAAACCTTCGAGGCAAACACGATCGGCACAACGGCCAACGCGCAAACCAGCATTGCCGTTTTGCGGCCGGCATTCACAGTCCATCCCCGCTTTATCAAGGACGATGAGAGCCAGCCACCTCCTATACTGCCTACGTCAGCGATGAGGTAAATCGTGACCAGTGGAAGCCCCATGTTAAGCAACGTTATGCCGTGTCTCTTGTGGAGAAAATCGGGGACCCAGAACAGATAAAGCCACCAGATCGGATCGGTCATGAACTTGCCGACCGCAAACGCCCATGTTTGCCGGTGCGGGAAGAGGCTGCCCCAGGCGATCTTGGCCGTGGGCTCCGGCGGGTCGCTTCGAATATGAGCCAGCTCCGGTTTGGAAACGCGCGCGTGGCGCTCCGGCGGGCCGTAGATGGCCAGCCAGGCGATGAGCCATAGGAAGCCTATTGCGCCAGTAGCGATGAATGCCCATCGCCATCCATAGCTGTATGTGATCCAGGGGACAACCAGCGGGGTCGTAAGAGCGCCGACATTGGTGCCGGCATTAAAGATGCCCGTGGCCAGGGCGCGCTCTTTCCTGGGAAACCATTCCGCTACCGTCTTGATAGATGCTGGGAAGTTACCCGACTCGCCTAATCCAAGCGCGAAGCGTGCTGCGCTGAAGCCCAGCACCGAGCGTGCCAGCGCGTGTGTCATCGCCGCGACGCTCCACACCAGCACCGCAAGTGAAAATCCTTTGCGGGTCCCCAGCCAATCCATCACCCTGCCCACCAGGAGTAGACCCATGGCATAGGCCAGTTGAAACGCGAATACGATATTGCTGTAATCAATCTCATTCCATCCGAGCTGGCTTTCCAGGGTCGGCTTTAGAATGCCGATGACCTGTCGATCGATGTAGTTAATGGTCGCCGCAAAAAATAACAACGCGCAGATCGACCAGCGGTAGTGCCCGCTGCGAGCTGATAGATGCGTTTGCGTTGCGGGCGGATCCAGCGCGGCAACCTCAGCCGTGCTTCCCGCTCCAATCACCTCAGCGGTAATCGAATCTGCCCTTCTGGAGTTGTTGGATGGCGACACGCGACCCCTTTCGCTCTCGCGACTCCCAGGGTTTCTTTGACTCCTTAGCGTCTTACTTCCGGCTGGCTTCTAGTCCGGAGCCACCTTGAGCAAAGCCGGGTTGGACATTCACCACACCGAACTGGCGGTCCTCCACCTCGCGATGCGCGGCCATCATCCACACGAAGTTGATTGGATGGCCAGGAACAGCCACGTTCGGGTGATAGCCTCCCGGGATCAGCACCGCATCTCCTTCCCGCACGATTCCGACAAACTCCGGCTCATTCGGATCGGTATAAACCAACTGTACGGCGAAGCTGGGCGCCGGCATGTGGTGGTACACGTACACCTCTTCCAGCATTGCAGCGTGCTCGTGCGGCGGCCAACTAGTCCAATTGCCCTCCTCCGAGGCCGTGAACCCGGCGAGGATGCGTCCCGCTTTCACGTTCTTGCCCAGCAGGATATTCACGGTCCTGCGAGCGGTGGGCCCGCCAGTGCTGAACTTCAGCGAGCTGTCCTTCTCGACGTCCGCGTACCGCACGAGTTGCAGCGGGTATCTGCCCTCAACCTCTGCCGAGCACTCGACCAAATCAGCCTGGTTGCTGGCCGCCACCTGGACCGATGAGTCGCGCGGAATATAGATGGAGTCGTAGCAGCCCAGCTCATGGGAGTTGCCATCCACCGCCACAATGCCGTGGCCTGACAGGCAAGTAAGGCCTGTTTCGCGCTCGCCGGTGGCGAACCTCACGGACGCCATGCCGGCATCAACGATGATTCGGCCGTAGGAGAGGTGCCTCATGGCGCTGTTGTTGGGGGTGACCGCCAGATGCCGTCCTTTGTGTGAAGCCGTGCGCCGAAAAATCAAATTTTGCGCTATAGCGATATGAGTCTTCATGACCAAGCTGCCTTCCGTACAGATCAGCGGGTTTTTCCAGAGCGGGACAATGGTACCCTCTTCGAACTGTTGTTGGAGCCGCCCTCTAGGCTCTCGAAAAAGCCCAGCTTTCCCGATATCTCCTTGCAAATGCTCACCAGCGATCCTGCGATCCGGTTTTGGGTTCCCAAGATGCGCCCCACCGGGCCGGATACACTGATCGCCGCAAGCACTCGACCGGTATGGTCAAATATAGGCGCACCGAGGCAGGCCACGCCAGGTTCGTTCTCCTCGTTGTCCAGCGCATAGCCTCGTCGGCGCACCGCCTGCAGCTCATTCCTCAGCGCTTGGTTTTCGGCCGCGGTCCGCTTTGTAGATTTGGACATCTGTTGAGCGGAGAGCAGGTTTGCGACCTCGGATTCGGGCAAGTGTGCCGCGATGGCTTTCCCGAGCGATGTCGAAAAGATAGGCATGCGGCTGCCGGCCCGCGCCGCCATCCGGAACGCCTGCGAGCTCTCCAAAATGTCGATATACAGGACTTCAGCGTCGTGGATAACACCCAGGTTCACTGTCTCATTGAATTGCTCATGAAGCTGGCGTATGAAGGGTTGCGCAATCCGCCTGAGATCTCTTCCCATGTGGGCCGCGCGCTCGAAGAGTTTTACGCCGAGCCTGTATCGCCCGCCATCCGCAATCTTTTCCACATACCCGCGCTCGGCGAGCGTGTGCAGCAGGCGGAAGCTCCGGCTCTTGTTGAGCCCAACCCGCCGGCTGATTTCGTTCAGGCTCAGCTCTTCCGAGTCGCGAAAAGCCTCCAAGAGGTCAAGAGCTTTCGCCACCGCCTCCACTACATATTGGTGATCCGTGGTTCTGGGTAGTTTCATATTTCGCGCAAGAATCGCATTCCGACATGCGAGCACGGAATACGATCCGAATCAAGACGCAAATGGCGCCGCTCGAACGCGTCGCGCACCGCGAGCGCGTCTTAGAAGGTTATTTTTGCGCCGAATTGGATCGATCGGTTGCCTCCACCTCCACCTCCACGTGTGCTGGTCACAAACCCGAAGCTGCTTGAGTTAATATTCGTGATCGGGTTGCTGAATTGAGGTGTATTCGTCACGCTAAAGGCTTCGGCACGAAACTCAAGGCCGGCGCGTTCTTTGATTGAAAACCGCCGAAATAGCGAAGCGTCCAGGTTAACGAACCCCGGCCCGCTAAACGCCAAGCGGGGCGCAGTCCCCAAGGCATTATCCGGACCTTTCGAAAATACGGTCGTGTCGAACCATGGCTGGTTCTTGCCAATACCGTGGAATATCGTGAAGGATCCGTTGAGGTTCGGCACCTGGCGGTTCCCGGGGGCGTTTAGAGCTCCCCCACCGTCGAAGATCAAAGGCGTACCTGTCATCAAAGTGAGAATGGTGCTGACCTGCCATCCACCGAGAAACTTGCTACCTACACCAGAAGCCAACAAGGTTTTCCCTTTCCCAAAGGGTAGCTCGTAGATCAAACTCTGTACGAACGTGTGCCTGCGGTCGTACTCCAGCGGGCCATAATTCCTGCGAAAATCGCCGATGTAGAACGCGAGTGCACCGACTGTACTGTTGATTGTGACTCCCCCGCCGTCCGTCTTGAACCCAAGCACCTTGCTGTAGGTATAGGCGGTGGTCATCAGGAAGCCGCCCGAGATCTTCCGATCGAACTTCATCTGAAGCGCGTGGTAATTCGAGCTGGTCCCCACGTGTTTGAGAGCGACGTCTCCTGTGATCCCCGTGGTCGGGAATAGGGCTCGTCCTCGCTGTCCCACTCCCGCAGCCCGAGCCGCGTTCAGATTAAAGACCGTCGGCAAAGCTACGCCGTGATTGCCCACGTACGCCATTTCCAGTACCAACTTTCCGGGCAGCGAACGTTGTAAGGCCAAATTCCAGGATTCGGCGTATGGCTCACGAAAATTCAGATTAACTACCGTGTATGCTTGATTTAAGAGGTTGCCTGTAACAGGGATAATCCCGTTCGAGGGAATCGTCGCTAGTATGGGCGGGGGGAATCCACTGGACATTGAGACAAGCTGCCCCGAGATAAGCTGCCGCGCTGGACTAAAGTCATTCAGGCCAGAAAATACGTTGTTTTGCAGCACTGGAAAGTCAAAAGCGTAGTCGTTGTCCGGGTACGGCGAGTAGCTGATGGCGAACCCCGCACGCACGACAGTCTTCTCGGTCAGGCGATAGGCAATGCCGAACCGCGGCGCAAAGTCCTTGTAGTGCGTTTTCCGCCCCAGGTCGAGTGGGTTGCTGCCAATCCCTGCAATGACAAGGCTGTTGGTAGTCGGATCATAGTTCGAGAACCGCCCCGGGCCCTTCGGCGTGAACGGCGGATAGAACTCCCAACGCAGCCCAACGTCCAGCGTCAGCTTCTGAGTGACCTGCCATTTATCCTGTACGTAGGTGAAAAGCTCTGTTCCTCGAAAAGTCTTGGCGGCTATCGGAACATCTCGGCCCACGGAATTGGGCCCGTCCACCAAGAAACCCGCAACTGTATTGACCTGAGTGTTCGTCTGGGAGCCGGGCTTCGCCGTGACCGAATTATTGAAGCGGAAGACGCCGCGCGGATTCTGGGACTGCCATTGTGCCAGGTCGTCGCGGACTCGGCGCACATCAACTCCCCACTTGAAGGTGTGGTTGCTCCGCGTCTTGGTCCAGTTATTGACGAAGTTGATGTTCGTTTCGCCGCGAACCCAGGGCAGGCTTGCGGAATAGCCAACCAGGCAATCGCCATTATTGTAGTTGGTAAAGCTAATACAGACGAGTCCGCTCGTATTCGGGTCGCCCAGGTTCGCGCCGGGGATGCCGATGTCATTCGAGGCGTTTGTGCCACGGTCGGTATTGTTCGCCACGTTCCGATAGTGGTTAACGCCGGCGCGGGCCTCTGTAATCAGGGTGGATGAAAAGATGTGGTTGTAACTGACTGCCGTGTCCCAAATACGCTGCGTTCCAGTCCCTGAGAAAGCGCCATTGGAGGGTCCGCCTGCCAGGCCGAAGATCGGCGTCTGGATAAGGTCCTGGTTCGAGAAGCTGAATCGCCCGGAGAGACGGTCATTCTGGCTGGCGTTGTGGTCAATCTTCACATCAAACGAGGTGGTATCTTTGATGAATTTCGTCGTCCCTTGAAAGTTGTTGGTGGCGGTGAGCGCCGCTCCGGGTACATTGGGAAGCGGCACCTTCGCCAAGATCGCCTTGGCGATGGGGCTGATTCGAGCCGGATCGATCACGTTTGGCTTGCCGTTAAACGAGAACTGGCTTCGACCGCTACCATCTGGAGCGCCAGTAGTTGGGTCAAAGATTTGCGTCGTCGTGCCACTGAAATCACCGTTGCGAAAGGCCAAGGGTGGCACCGTGGCCTGTTGGAACTGGCTCTGGTGGTCGTTGATTCGCTGGAAATCGCCAAAGAAGAAGGTCTTGTTCTTCCAAATGGGCCCGCCGGTATTGGCCCCGTAATAGTTGTAGACGCTTGGCTTCTTCGGTGTGACCTTGGGATTCTGGAAGAAGGGTAGCGCCGCTAGGGCGCTGATCCGGTTGAACTCGTACGCGGCACCGTGAAACTCATTTGTGCCTGACTTGAGGATAACGTTCGTCACTGCCCCACCGGCTCGCCCCAATTCTGCGTCGTAACTGCTGGTTGTAACGTCCACGGTCTGAATGGCTTCGATAGGGGGGATGTAGACCTGCAAGAGCCCCGTACGCTCGTTGTCGTCTACTCCTTCGAACTGCAGGTTGTTGGCCAGCCCAGATTGCCCATTCACCTCGGTCCTGAGGCTGTCCTGGGCGTTAAAGAATGCGGAGTGCTCCCGGTGGGCGCGAGTCGTCCCAGGCACCAGATTGAGCAAGCCCTGGAAGTTCCGGTTCATTGTCAGGGGAAGGTCTTCCACCTGCCGCGTTTCGATTTTCCGTCCGGTGTCTGCGCGATCGGTTTGCAGATTCGGGACTTCGGCAGTTACCTCGACCGTCTCGCTGAGAGCCCCGGGCTGCAGCTTCAGGTCCACGCGAACCGTGCTGTTCACCAGCACGTCCACTGCAGCGTGGACCTCCTTCTTAAAGCCTTGCTTCTCGACCGACACTTGGTACTGCCCCGGCGGCAGTTCCGCGAACACGTAATTTCCGCTTTCGTTCGTTACAATGCTACGCGTGCTCCCCGTGTTCACTTCCCGGATCTCGACTTTAGTCCCGGGCACCACCGCACCAGAGACATCAGTGACAGTTCCGAGCAGCGTTGCATTGACCGCCTGCCCTTGCAGCCGGCTGCTAGCGAACACCAGCAGCAGCCCGGTTACTAAAAGGATCGCTACACCCCACCACGTTGATCTCATGGCAACCTCCGTTTCGCCTATTGAAATAGGGTTGCATTTAGTGACGGAAGGCTGGCATGATTCGCTTTCTCTGTCAAGGCTGGGGTGAGAAGGCTGCGGGGCATGCCCGCGGGCCATCTGGCCTTGGCAGTGGGGTAGCGCAAGCTTATCATGCGACCTACCCATGCCGACCACGCTGGCCGGGATAAGACACACACGCAAGACAACAAAGGAGTACGGAAATGGCAGATAGCGCCATGGATCGCCGCAAGTTTCTAGGACTCGCTGCCAGCAGCGCCGCGTGGCTGGCCTACCCGCCTGCTCGGGTGCTCGGAGCCAATGATCGCGTCCGCATTGGCCTGATCGGCGCGGGCGCACGCGGGCAGGAGTTGCTCAAGCAGGTAGTCGCGCTTCCCAAGGTCGAATGCGTGGCCGTCGCCGATGTCTACACGCGCCGCGACGATGAAGCCCGCCAGATCGTGCCGGGCGTCAGCGCGGTAAGGGATCACCGGCGGCTGCTCGATCGGAAAGACATCGATGCTGTGCTTGTGGCGAGCCCGCTCCACATCCACGCGCGGCACTTTCTCGACACGCTTGCCGCGGGCAAGGACCTCTACTGCGAGAAGACCATGACCTGGTCGATCGCGGAGGCGGAGGAGTGTCTCGCGGCGGCCAAGCGCTCTAGTCAAATCGTGACCATCGGGCTGCAACACCAGAGCTCCGGCGCCCTGGCCGATGCGAAACAGTGGATCAAGGACGGCACCATAGGCAAAGTGACCCAGGTCGAAGCTTGGATGAGCCGTAACACCCCGCACGGACAAGGCCAGTGGGTGCGCTCCGTGCCGCCGGACTGCACAGCCGCCAACGTGAGCTGGGACCTGTTCCTCAATGGCCGAAGCGCGCGGCCGTTCGATCCCTACGCGTTTATCAATTGGCGCCTGTTCTGGGAGTTCTCGGGCGGAAACGTGACGGAGAATATGGTGCATCAGATCGCCTGGATTATGCGCGCTCTCGACTTGCCGCTTCCCACCGCTGCCTATATGTCGGGTGGCGTCTTCTCGGAAAAGGACGGCCGGGAAGTGCCAGACACGATTGCCGTCACCTTCGACTTCCCCAATGACCTCGTCGTCACCTGGCACTCCACCTTCAGCAACAAACATTACGGGATCGGGGAGCGGCTGCTGGGAAGCGATGGGACCATCGAGCATCTGATGGGCACCACGGACATGGTCACGGGCAAAGCCGAGTCAGGGATTTATTACTATCCGGAACAGGTCAATCGCCCGGACGGCGCGATGCTTAAGGGCGAGACTCCGGATCGGAATCACATGGCCAATTTCATCGACTGCGTGCGCACCCGCAAGCAGCCCAACGCGCCGGTGGAGATCGGTTACCGCTCCGCGATCGCAGCGCACCTGGCCAACATGGCCTATCGGCAGAAACAGCGTGCCACGCAGGAGATGGTCAAGGCGGCCGCAGCGCACGGATAAGAGGACGTGCTCTCCCGAGCCCGGTTTACACGCGGAGGTGCTGGATGGCACCGTACACACTCGGCTGTACGAGATCAAAAGCGTGAAAGTGTTCTCCGACCGCTCGCAGGCGACGCCGGTGGCAGCGAGGAACCTGGCCCATGCCCGAAAACCCAGGAAAAAGAGAATGAGCATCGTCAAGTGCAACCGGTTCATCCTAGTGGTGTCGCTGGCGGCGATGTCTCTGTTCGCGGCCTGCAAGAGCGATAAAGGATCGTCCAAACATTTCACGATCGCGGTCGTTCCTCAGGGATCCACTCACGAATTCTGGAAAAGCATCCATGCAGGTGCCAATAAGGCGTCGCGCGATCTCGCAGGCCTTGGACTCGAAGTCTCTGTGTTGTGGAAAGGACCTCTGCGTGAAGATGACCGCGAGCAGCAGGTGCAAGTGGTGGAGGGCTTCCTGAGCCAGGGCATAAATGGGATTGTACTAGCTCCGTTCGATCGTCGTGCGCTGGTCCGGCCTGTGGAGGAAGCCAAGCGCGCCGGTATTCCCACTATTGTGATTGATTCGGCGTTGGATTCAGATGACGTGGTCAGTTTCTTGGCCAGCGATAACTACCATGGCGGCGAACTTGCCGCAGACCTGATGGGCAAACTGCTGGCGGGAAAAGGTAAAGTCCTGATGCTCCGATATCAGGAAGGCTCTGCCAGCACCGAAGCCCGGGAACAAGGTTTTCTGGAAAAGATGAAGTCCAGCTACCCAAACATTGCATTGCTCTCTTCCAACCAGTATGCCGGCGCTACCCGGGACACCGCTAAGAGAGCCGCCGAGAACCTGTTGAACCGATATGGCGACCAGATCCAGGGGATGTTCACACCCAACGAATCTTCAACGGCTGGTACGTTGCTGGCGTTGGAGGACATCAATAAAGCGGGCAAGATCGTGTTCCTAGGTTTCGATTCCAGCGAGCCATTCCTGAAGGCCATGCGCGAAGGGAAGCTCCAAGGTATCGTTGTCCAGAACCCGTTCCGCATGGGCGAATGGGGCGTAAAGACCATGGTGGATCATCTGCTCGGCCGCCCCGTACCAAAGAAGATTGACACGGGAGTTCAACTCATTACTCCCGAGAACTTGGACAGCCCCGAGTCGCGGCAGCTACTACATCCCCCACTGGATCAATACCTGAAATGATCGCCTTCGGCGTCTCTGAGATTGCGCAATCCCGACGGGAACCACATTCATGGCGCTTCTGAAGTTGAGCGGCATTCACAAGAGCTTCGGCGCAACGGTGGCACTGGACGGAGCGGATCTGGATTTGCGCCGGGGTGAGGTTCTTGCCCTCATCGGGGAAAACGGAGCCGGCAAGAGCACTTTGATGAATATCCTTGCGGGCGCTTATCGTCCGGATACGGGCAGAATGGAAGTTGGTGGCCGCGAATATGCGCCTGCGAACCCACTGCACGCGAAACGGCAAGGGATTGCCCACATACATCAGGAGCTCTCGTTGTGTCCTCACCTGTCGGTCGCCGAAAACATCCTGCTCGGTGTCGAGCCGGGGCAGTTTGGCTGGTTGCAAGGCGGTGCGCTTCTGCGCCGGACCGACGAGCTACTTGCAAACTTTGGCCATACTGAGGTTAGAGCTGACACCCGCGTCGCAGACCTGCCGCCGTCCACTCGACAGATCGTTGAGATCTGCCGGGCGCTAGCCTGGGATGCCAGGATCATCCTAATGGATGAGCCCACCAGCAGCTTGCAAAGAACCGATGTGGAACGTTTGTTCGCCACGATCCGCGGCCTGTGCGCGAAAGGAATAGCAGTCATTTACATCAGTCATTTCCTCGAAGAAGTGCGCGAGATTACCGACCGCTTTACCGTGTTGCGCGATGGCAGAACCGTTTGCACCGGGCAGTTGAGCGCTACGGCGGACGGCGAATTGATCGCGCACATGGTCGGGCGTCCAGTGCAGTCCTTGTTTGCGCGCAGAAGGTCACAACTGCCTGGTGAAGTCATTCTCGAGGTGAACGGACTGCAAGCGCTGCCTGCGGTTAAGAACGTCAGCTTCGAGCTGCATCGCGGAGAGGTCCTAGGCATTGCCGGTTTGGTTGGTTCGGGCCGCACGGAACTGATTCGCACTTTGTTTGGGCTGGAGTCTGCCGCTGCTGGCGAGGTGAAAATACGGCGGCAGCCAGTGGCCGCCCCAGCGCGTAGTCCATCTCGGAACATCCAGCACGGAATGGGATATCTAAGCGAGGACCGAAACGGCGAAGGCCTTCTGAGCCACCTGTCCATCAAAGACAACCTCACCCTCACCCGGATTTCCTCCAGCTGGGGTTGGATCCGTAGCCGTGTCGAGGCAAAGCAGGCGGCGGACTGGATGTTGAGGCTGAAGATCAAAGCTCACGATTCAGCCAGTCCGGTGCGGGGCCTGTCAGGAGGCAACCAGCAGAAAGTTTTGCTGGCGCGCCTCCTGCACCAGGACCCCGACGTCCTGTTGCTCGACGAGCCTACTCGCGGAGTTGACATCAGCAGCAAGAAGGAGATCTACGAACAGATCAACCAACTGGCTGCTGGCGGTAAAGCAATCCTTATGACTAGCTCTTATCTTCCTGAGCTGTTCGGCATTAGTGACCGGCTGGCAGTGATGACGCGGGGCACGCTTTCTCCCGCGCTGCCCATCGATCAGTGGACACCTGACTCGGTTTTGCAAGTCGCGATTGGCGGAGAGCAGCGCAGGGAACGAACGTGAGCGAGAGCGAGAGCGAGAGCGAGAGCGAGAGGCCATGAAATCATCCTCGGTCCTTCAGGCAAGGGCTGCTCCTCGAATAAGCCCTCGGATTTTCATGTGGCTGCGGACTTTGGGACCCTTCGCAGGACTGGGGCTGGTGGTTCTTATTTTCGCGCTGTTGACCGGATCCCCGGGAAAATACCTCTCCATCTCGAACCTCCGCATCGTGCTTTCGCAAACCATGATCGTGGCGCTCGGCGCGATCGGCATGACTCTGATCATCATCAGCGGAGGGATTGATCTTTCCGTTGGATCGAACATCGCTTTGACCAGCGTGGTGACAGCTCTGGCGCTTAGGCACTCCTGGCCGCCAAGCGTAGCGCTGCTGGGTGGAATTATCGTCGGCGGCCTGGTGGGCTTGGTCAACGGGCTGGCGATCACTTCGCTTCGAGTGGTTCCTTTCATCGCCACTCTGGGGATGCTCGGGATTGCGCGGGGAGCGGCCAAGTGGGCGGCAGGGGAACAGACGGTGAATGTGCCTCCCACTTGGGTCAACGAGCTTGCCGTTACGTTCCCTAAGCAGCGTTGGCTCATTGTCGCTCCCGGCGTGTGGATCGCTCTCTTGCTTGCCATTTTCGTGGCCGTGCTCTTGCAGAACACTATCTTTGGCCGGCATGTGTTCGCGCTGGGCTCGAATGAAGCCGCGGCGCGCGCGTGTGGCATCTACACTGCTCGGCTGAAGCTGTGGATCTACAGCCTTGCCGGCCTTTTCTTTGGCTTGGCCGGAGTGATGCAACTGTCGCGATTGCGACAAGGTGATCCGACGGTAGCTGTAGGCGTGGAGCTCGACGTAATTGCCGCAGTTGTGATCGGCGGAGGAAGCCTGACCGGAGGGGAAGGCAGCATCTTAGGATCGATGGTCGGAGCGCTGATCATGGCCTTCCTGCGGAACGGATGCCAGCAGATCGGATGGCCCAACTACATTCAGGAAATCATCATTGGCGGGATCATTGTCTTAGCTGTTGCAGTGGACCGGCTTCGCGCTCTTCACGCCTCTTCTTGATGCGGTGTTGGCATGAAGCTGATTCGATTTGGCGGGGCCCGGAAAGGAGAGGCCGGGTGTCCTTGACGGCACCCGCGTGGATGCCTCCGGCTTTGCTTCGGACTACGACGAAGCGTTCTTCGGAAACGACGGGCTGGCGGCGCTCCGGCGGTCAGACCGTCACTTGAAGCCGTGCGTCGACAGAAATTTCAGCCTTGAAAAGCTTCGACACAGGACAACCGGTCTCAGCGGCTTTGACGGCGGCATCGAATTTCTCTTGGCTCGCGCCGGGAACCTGAGCTAGCAGGTCGAGATGGCTTTTCGTGATCGCGAAATCCCCGCCGACCCTTTCTAAAGTTACGGTCGCGGTGGCTTCCAGCTTCTCGGGCTTCAATCCTGCCTTACCCAGTTGCGCGGAAAGCGCCATGGCAAAGCATCCCGCGTGTGCAGCAGCGAGCAGCTCTTCGGGGTTGGTACCGATGCCGTTTTCAAATCGCGTGCTGAACGAATACGACGCCTCCTTCAGGACAGTGCTCTCCGTCGATAACGATCCCTTACCGCTTTTCAGATCCCCTCGCCAAATTGCAGTCGCTTTGCGTTGCATCCCTTCACTCCTTTCGATCGAGTTATTTTTCAGAGGCATTTAAATAAGGACACTGCCGAACTGGGGACACACTAACACCCTCCTCAGAGGGTCCGAGGGTCAACAGCCCCGGCCCCATTCGCAAACCGTGTCTCGCTGATCTCAGCGAGCCTGGGCTTTTACCGTGGCCAGCTCGTAGTTGCCCTGCCAGGAAGCCTCGACTTGCGTAGGCGAACTCAGCCTGGTCTTGAACGTGCCGCCGCCGGTGAGTCCTTTGAACTTTCCGTCGCCACCGGTGAATTGCCATGTTCCTTCAACCGTGATCTGGCCGCCGGTCGTCGCGACTCTGCCCTCGAACGTGCCCCAGTCGCGATCAACTTCGCCGTGGACGTTAACAAAGTAGCCTCGCTGGGTGCCTTTGCCTTCGACCAGATCCGTGATGCCCCAGTAGGTGATCGCTGCGTTATTCCATTTCTCGTCCGGGGACTTCTGGGTCCCAGCGATCTCGGCCAGGTTCAGCTCGTGGTTGAGCTGGTCAGGCACGGAAATGGCCGTTTGCACTCTCACCTTTCCAGAAAATGACCTGTGATAGCAGGCATTGGCTCGCCTCCTTCTTTAATTTATCGATGCTTGATTCTCGATGTCGGAGAAAATCGCCGCGATTATCTTCCCCGCACTGCAAAGTGTCAACCCGAACTGAGCGAGCTTCATCGGGACACGGCGCCTGTCGAGATGCGGTCCGTGACTTTGAGCTTCTATAGACAAAACCCGTCGAGCCTTACTCTCCGGCCCCGGACAAATACAAGACAGGCAGATCACTCTTTCGAATTGACTCATTCAATGCTGGGAGGTCGGAAGCCAGAATCTGTTTCCAGGAGGCCAATTGCTGATCGAGCCGGCCGCGCAGCATCCTGAACACCTCGTATTGCTGCTGGGTAGGCGTGCCGTCGCCAGCCTGTACACTGGCGCTGAAACTGTCGAGCTGTTCGTTGAGCATGTTGGGGAAGGCCAGATTGGCTTCTGAGCCTTTCATGTTTACCTGGATCAGCGCGTCTTCCACTGGGGTCATTTTCCTGTCGAGCGCCTCGGCCTGGTCGAGGAACAGCCTGAGCCGAGGATCGTTCTCCAGGCGCGGGCGAAGCGCCTTGATTCCGGAGCGCAGCTCACGTATCTGATTCACGGCGCGATGGAGATCGGCATTGGCTTCGCGGACCTGCACGGCCAGTTCAAACTGCTTCTGCAGATCGTCCTGGGTCACATTCTTCACTCGCGGATCGAGCACGATTTCCAGCGTCTGCCTCTGGCTTCGGCCGCCGACCGCCAGTTGCACTTTGTACTTGCCGGGGAGCGCGATGGGGCCGCGGGGGCCGAGGCCGGAGTAGAAGGCTCCGGGAATTTTTACGGGAGACTCCCAGCGCAGGTTCCAAGCATAGCGGTTCATGCCCGCTGCGGCGGGAAGAGTGGTGACCTCCTTTATCTGGTCGGGCCACTCCGGCGGCTGCTCTGCTTCTTTCTTTTGCCGGCTGGAGAAGCGGCGCACCAACTTGCCATCGGCGTCAAGGATCTCCAGTTTAACCTCTTCCTTTGGAGCCTCTTTGAAGTAGTAATCAATAATGGCGCCCATGGGCGGATTATCACCGACGGGGCCGCGGCGCTCAATCGCATCGGGCAAATGCAGGCGCAGCCCCGCTCGGGGCTTATAGAGAATCATCTCCGCATTTGCGGAGTTGGCGTCAATCTGCCGTAGGGGAGTGATGTCGTCCAACACCCAGAAAGAGCGGCCGTGCGTGGCAACGATCACATCGTCATTATGAATGTTCAGGTCATGAATGGGGACCGTGGGGAGATTCAGCTTGAGCGGCTGCCAGTTCGCGCCATCGTCCAGGGAAAAGTACACCCCGGTCTCGGCTCCGGCAAACAGCAGGCCCTTGCGCTTCGGGTCTTCGCGGATGGCCCGGACATACGAACCTTCGGGGATGCCATTGGCGATCAGGGTCCAGCTCTTGCCATAATCGCGCGTGCGGTAGATGAATGGGCGAAAATCGTCGAGCTTGTGGCGGTCCACCGCAAGGTAGGCGGTGCCCGGGTCATGGTGCGAGGCTTCGATGATGCTGATCATGCTCCACTCGGGCAGGTCTTTGGGCGTGACGTTGGTCCAACTCTGGCCGCCATTCAGGGAGAGATGCACAAGGCCGTCGTCCGTCCCGGCCCAGAGCATGTCTTTCTTCAAGGGCGACTCGGCGAGGGCGAAAATGGTGCCGTAATACTCGACGCTGGTGATATCGAGCGTGATCGGCCCGCCGGAGGGCTTCTGCTTGGATTTATCGTTGCGGGTCAGGTCGCCGCTGATGGCCGTCCAGCTTTGACCGCCGTTGGCGGACTTGAACACCATCTCCGCTGCGGAGTAGAGCGTGTTCGGATCATGCGGAGAGATGAATAAGGGCGAAGTCCACTGAAAGCGGTGTAAGAGTTTTTCCGCTCCATTGCCGGAGACATCGAGCGGCATCACCGAGATGTCCACGAGCTGCTCGGTCCGTTTGTCGAAACGCGAGATGAAGCCCTCCGCACCGGCGAAGACGATGTTGGGCTCAGGAGGATAGGGCGCGATGTAACCGCTTTCGCCGCCGCCGACTTGATACCAGTCCTGTCGGCCGATGACGCCATCGTCGTCGTAGCTCTTAATGGCGATGGTGGAGTTGTCCTGCTGGGCGCCATAGATGTAGTAGGGCCAGCGGTCGTCGGTGATCACATGGTAGAACTGCGCAGTCGGCTGGTTGTACTGGGTACTCCAGGTCTTTCCGCCGTCAGTAGAGACGATAGCGCCCCCGTCATTGCCGTTGATGAGTCTCTGAGGATTGTCGGGATCAATCCACAGGCCATGGTGGTCTCCATGTGGCGCGGGCAGCAGGTCAAACCTTCGCCCGCCATCCACGGAGCGAAACATTCCGGTGTTAAGCACGTAAACCGTGTCCGCTGATTTGGGGTCGGCAAAGACGTGGGTGAAATACCAGGCGCGCTGGCGAAGACGGCCATCCTCGTTCACGCGCATCCAGTTTTCGCCGCCGTCGTCGGAACGGTAGAGCCCGCCTTCCTTGGATTCAATCATGGCGTAGACGCGGTTGGAGTCCGCGCCCGAAACCGAGACGCCGATGCGGCCCATGATCCCCGCAGGGAGACCGTGTCCTTCCAGCCGCGTCCAGGTGCTGCCGCCGTCGGTGGATTTGAAAAGACCGCTGCCGGGACCGCCGCTGTTCAGGCTCCAGGGCGTGCGGTAGACCTCCCACAAGGAGGCAAACAGCGTGTTGGAATTACTGGGATCGAAAACCACGTCGATGGCGCCGGTCTTGTTGTCCTTATAGAGCACTTTCTGCCAGGTGGCGCCGCCGTCGGTGGTGCGAAAGACGCCGCGCTCTTCGTTGGAACCGTAGGCGTGGCCAAGCGCGGCCACAAAGACGACGTTCGCGTTTTTAGGATCCACGATCACCGCGCCGATGTGCCGCGTGTTTTTCAACCCGATGTTTTTCCAGGTCTTTCCACGGTCGAGCGACTTGTATACCCCATTGCCGTAGGTGATGTTGCCGCGAATGCAGGCCTCACCGCTGCCGGCGTAGATGATGTTGTGGTCCGAAGGCGCCACGGCGATACTGCCGATCGAGGCGATGTCTTCTTTGTCGAAAATGGGCTCCCAATTCGCCCCGGCGTCGGAGGATCTCCAGATGCCGCCAGAGGCCGCGCCGAAATAGAAGACGGTGGGCTCTCCCGGAACACCAGTCACGGCCAGGGCGCGCCCACCGCGGAACGGGCCGACCTGGCGCCAGCGCATCGTGCCGAACAGACTCTCCGGGATGCGTCCCGTAGGCGTGGAAGCCTGCGGCTGTGGTGCTGGCGGCGTTTCCGAATGTTTTTTTGTCTCGGCGAAGGCAAGAGGAGTAAGAAAGACAAACACGAGAAGACAAACTTTCCGGTAGATCATGGAAATGGATTCTCCCAAAGCGGCACATCATACTGAAGCTGGTGGGGGCTAGCTACTGGTTTCAGTAAGGCGCATTTTCGCCTGAGTTTCCGAGAAGCCCACGATGCGCCCACTTGGACCGTAGGCTTCGGGGGAGGCGCAATCTCGGTCGCTTGCGTAAAGGTCCGTTATCAGTTTCGGCAGCGTTGTCTGCCCCTCCGCCGCATGAAATCGGCCCCCCTGTTGTCTGGATGGCCGCTCGTAAAGGATTACCTGTCCATTTCCTGGCCCTCTGGGCAGGCGACTTCCTGAAGTCGCTTGGGACATAATCTTCCCGGGCCCAGCCAAGCCAACGAGAAAAACAAGCGCAGACCGAATCGCGGCTAGCCGTCTGTAACTGCGCAAGCGACTACCTGTTACAGGCCGGGCGGACCTATTTACGATTTGCAGCCACAAACAATCCATTCTCCATAGGGATTCTATCGATGCTACATCCCCGGTAGGGGTAATAGAAAGAATGGCCGCGGGAATTGAAGAGACAAAAACTTCTGCCCCTAGAGAATCCCTGTCCCGAGGGATTGCCAAGGAGGAATTGCCCGGTGTGCCCGGTGTCCTTGTCCTTGAACAACACCGGAATTGGGTCGAATCAAAAGGAGAGTTCGGAAAGAGGGCTAATCTGCGCGGAGCCAATCTCTGCGGAGCCGACTTGACTGGCGTCAATCTCCAAGGCGCTTTACTGCACAAGGCAAACCTAAGGGGAGCTGATCTTTCTTTGGCTGACCTCCGGGGCGCCTGGCTGATTCAGGCAGACCTTCGAGAGGCAAACGTGCTGGGGGCCGAATTACGGGAAGCTAACCTTCAGGGTGCGAATCTCGAGCATGCGAGAGGGCTTTGGGTCGGGCGGCTCGGGGGTACCAATCTCTTCGGGGCCGTGCTTCCAGAGCCAATCTCCGCCTTGATCCGACCGCAGGTGGTTCGTCAGGCAACGAAAAGGGCCGGCTGGGTATTTGTCGCCATGTTGCTTGTGAATCTCCTCACTTGGTTCATCATCGCCCGCACGACGGACGTTCGGCTCTTCAAGAATTCCCCTGCTTTGCCGCTTCCCCTCCTGGGAGACGCTGTACCCTTGGTCGGGTTCTATTTGGGCGTGCCCCTGCTCTTGTTCGCCTTCTACATCTCCTTCCATTTTTTCCTGCTGCGCCTGTGGGGAGGCCTGGCGGGATTACCGGCGGTCTTTCCCGACGGAAGCACCTTGGACAAGAGTGGCCCCTGGTTCGTGATGGGGCTGGTGCGCAGTCACTTCAGGTGGCTGAGGGAGACTCGCTCGCCGTTGTCTTCCGTGGAGACGGCAATTTCCACCCTCCTGGCATATTGGGTCGTTCCGGCAGGGCTACTTCTCATCTGGGCTAGGTACCTGACGCGGCAGAATCTGCGAGACAGCATGTTTCATGTCTTCTTGACCGTGGCAACCGTCGCGCTCGCTACCATACTACCCGAACTCGCTGGCAGAATACTTCGCGCGGAGTATTTCCAACCGGAGGAACCGAAGAAAGCATCGAAAGTCTTCACCTTCGGAGCCGCCACCCTCGGGATTGGTTTGATCTTGACTCTTCTCTCCCTCGGCATCATTTGGGGTGTGCCCCAGGACAGCAGCCGGGCACCGGAATTAAAGCTTACGGACATTAGGAGATGGGCAGCCAACGCTTTTGGGGTGACAGGTTACAGCCCGTACGCGGAACTGACAGAGGCAGATATTTCGCCCAGGCCGGCGAACTGGAACGCGCGAGAGGAAGACCCAGCACAAGTGCAAGGAGCGCGGCTTGCTCGCGTGAGCCTCCGTTACGCCCAAGCATATCGGTCCTTTCTAGTGAATGCCCGCCTTTGGAGGGCAGACCTTCAAGGTGCCTATCTCTCCGAGGCCGACCTGCGCGGCGCCAATCTCCGCCAGGCCAACCTTCGCGGGGCTATTCTCGATCGGGCCAGGGTTAATCGAGCAATCCTTGCCACGGCTGACCTGCGCCGCGCCAATCTCACAAGGACCGATCTGCGCGAAGCCGATCTTTCCTTTGCCTCTCTGGAAGACGCGGTACTCGCCGACGCCAAACTGGGCAGCGCAAGCCTGTATTCGGCTAGCCTTCAGAAGGCCCAACTGCCGCGATCGAGTCTGGAAAAAGCCGATTTGCGCGAAGCCAATCTTGAAAATGCCATTCTGGCGCTCGCGGACCTACGCGGGGCTGATCTGTGGTTCGCTAAACTGGCTGGAGCCCGGTTAAGAGATGCCCAACTCGGAGGTGCCATCCTCATTGAAGCCGATCTGCGAAAAGCCGAGTTACGCGGGGCCAACCTCCAAGGGGCCATTTTGCGTGGGGCTGACCTGGACGGCGCCAACCTGGACGGTGCTGACTTGCGAGGCGCTTTCGGGCTTACTGCTGCTCAGATCTGTTCTTCTATGAGTAGGCGCGCGGTGCTGCTTGACCAAGACTTGCAACATGCAGTAGATGGTCGGTGCGGCCCTGTCAGGTAGATGTTCTGTTGGCAGCGGCGGCATCGCCCAGACCCCGCGGTGTGGTTCTGCTACTCACCGGGCCGCAAGGGCATAAATCTTTCTATTGTTCCTATCTATTGGCGCCGTATAATTTCGCTGTATGTTGGACGTAGCCACAGACGCGAAACTCTTCCGGGAGGCAAGACTTGCAGTTCTCTTTTCTCTTGGGTGGCGAGTGCTATGGATGCCACTAGGCATCCTTTTTCCACTTCACTCGCTCTTACGGCATCCCAGAATTCTCTTCTTCGCATGTGCCGCTTACGCGGCGATTATCGTCTGGAAGTTAGCCTCAGCTTCGCGGTTATTTCGCAAGGCGGATGCGCTGACTGTCTGGTTCGGCTTGCTCCTGGCTTACGCTGTCGTTTTCGTTGCTTTCCTGCTGTGGCTGGTATATGTGCAACCACCACAACCCACTGACTTGATGATTGTGCCAACGCTTTACATCATGGTGGTGAGTTTCATTTCCGTCGGGTGTGTTATGGTCATCAGCCCAGAAGCTGCTGCCAGGCTGAACGAGTTGGCGGGTGGCAAAATTCGTCTCGAAGGGCAGGAGGTCGGACACCCTCCGCGCACTCGGATGCGGATTGGAGGATTGTTCCTCGCGAGTACAGGTGCACTGCTCCTGGCGATAGCGATAAAGGTGACACTGATGGCCGTGGGCGTCCTACCGTACTGACCGCTTGTAAGCGTCCAGCTAACTTCCTATATGGACGCCCACTCCTGAAGACACCCAAATGTGCGGCTCAGCGCAAGCCCACCATCCCGCGCACTGACTCAATTAGCTTCGCGGAGTCGTACCCCACTCCGTTCTTGAACACGATTTCCACCTTTTCGAGGTCGCTGATACGCGCCGCAGGATCCCCGTGAATCACCACTAAATCTGCCTGCTTGCCCGGCGCCAGTGTGCCGATGCGGCTGGATTCGCCGAGAAATTCCGCGCCGTTCGCGGTGGCAATATGAATCGCCTCCAGCGGAGAAAAGCCTGCCTCGACCAGCAGCTCCACTTCGCGCTGATCACCAAAACCGGCAATCACCCCGCCGTACCCCGTCGGATCGAGTCCCGCCAGCAGCAATCCTCCCGCCTTTGCAAACTCACGTTCAAACTGCATCTCTTTCTTGAACAATTCCGGCCAGTAGGATTGCGCCGCAGCATCGGAAATGCTCGCCCGCCGGTTCAGATACGCGATCCGCGCCTCGGGCGTCATGGCGTCCAGCACGCGCTTCGCCAGCGGCGCCCGGCCCGGCACTAAGGTCTCAAACACCGGCAGAGTCGAGGTCACTGCCACATGGTGGGCGATAAGGTCGCGGATCATCTCCCGCACTGAGGCGCTTCCTACGTCCACTTTTTCCGCCATCTCTCTCGCCGCGGCCTGAGCATCGGGGCAGACGCCGGGTTTCTTTTCCGAATAGAACTCCGTATCCACCGCCAGGCCGTGCTCCAGGTCATCGATTCCGAGCGCCGCGGCCTCGCGGAAGCCGATCGAGCACAGATGTCCGGTGACTTTGATTCCCCGCGCGTGCGCTGCCTTCACCACCGCAGCCAGCTCGTCCGGCCGGATGTGCATGTAAGCTTTGAACGACGTCGCGCCCTCATCCATCCAATATTCCGCGGTCTTGCGCGCGTCCTCTGCGTCTTTGAGCTGGTGCATCTGTGGAGTGAACGCTCCTGCGCCCTCGAGGTAGGGCCCAGTGACGTGCATCTTTGGCCCGGCCATTCGCCCTTCATCGATCATGCGTTTGAGTTCGAGGTCGGTGAAGGTCTCAATGCTCCCTGTGGTCCTGATTGTGGTCACTCCGCCGGCCAGATACAGGCGCGGAAAGCTGGTGGCGTGCTCCGGGTACATCGCCGGCGGGCCATTCGGCGCTGGGTAATACATATGGTTGTGCATTCCCACGAGGCCTGGGATGACGGTATAGCCGTTGAGGTCGAGCACCTTCGCGCCGGTGGGAACCGCGACGCTGGCGGCGTT
>QHYU01000151.1 GCA_003224235.1 Acidobacteriota bacterium | reverse complement strand
TTTCCCTCCAACTTGCATCGGATTTTGCATCATCCGTTCGTTATGGCTCGTTATGCTCCGTTAGGTGTGGTACGGTTAACTTGTTGATTCCCGAGGAAGTGATTAGGCTCGGTTAGGTGCCGTATGGGATTCGCTTAGACTTAAAGTCTCCTGAAATGAACAGTTACCAAAAAAGTGGGGGGTCCCCCCTTTCCTTTCGCAATCTTCGTTTGTCAATCGGTGTTCATCAGTGTTCATCTGTGGTTACACCTTTTGCCTTACCAAAATTCAATTTCGAGCCGGGTTCGGCTACAATCTGCGCCGCGTACACATGGGAGCAGAGGCATGAAAGTTCACAATGAATATCTGACGGTGCAAACCAAGCAGAAGCGCGAATTCCAGAACATCACGCCGAGTGTGAAATTTGCTCTCGAAAAAAGCGGCATCCACGACGGCCTGGTGCTGGTCAGCACGCTGCACTCGAACGCGGCGGTGTTCATCAATGACGAAGAGCCGGGCTTGCTGGCTGACCTGGACGCCTGGCTGGAGAAAGTCGCGCCGCACGGCGAGGACTACAAGCACAGCGCGAAGTTTGAGAGCAATGCGAGCGCGCACCTGCAGAGCTTGCTGGTACATCACCAGGTGCTGGTGCCGATCAGCGACGGCAGACTCGAACTGGGCCCCTGGCAGAGCGTGATCTATGCCGAGTTCGACGGCCTGCGCCCGAAACGCATCCTGATCAAGGTCATGGGCGAGTAGTGGCTGAGATGCCCCAGGAGCTGAAATCTTTGCGCAGCTCAATGCGCAGCGGTCAGCGCGGACGGTCGGCCCTGACGACAGATGGGACTGCCAGGGACGCGTCGGCATGATTGAAACACAGCAACTGACCAAGGTGTTCCAGGACAAGAAGCGCGGCGAAATCCGAGCCGTGAACGGCGTCAGCTTCCGCTGCCAGCCGGGACAGATCTACGGCCTGCTGGGAGCGAACGGCGCGGGAAAGACCACGACGCTGCGCATGCTGGCCACCATTCTGGAGCCCACCGACGGCACCGCCCGGGTGGCTGGTTACGACGTGGTGGAAGAATCCCAGAAAGTGCGCGCCAACGTCGGCTTTCTTTCCACCGCCACCGCTCTCTACGGCCGGCTCACTGCGCAGGAGATGGTGGAATACTTCGGGCGACTGCACGGGCTGGACGAAGTGACACTTGGCAGGCGCGTGGTGGAAATCTTCCAGCGGCTGGAGATGAATGAGTTCCGCGACCGCCGGTGCGACAAGCTTTCCACCGGAATGAAACAGAAGGTTTCCATCGCGCGGACACTGGTGCATGATCCTCCGGTGATGATTTTTGACGAGCCGACGCTCGGGCTCGACGTGATGACCGCGCGCACCATTGTGGGCTTCATCCGCGAGTGCCGCCAGAACGGCAAGACGGTGATTTTCTCCACGCACGTGATGAGCGAAGCCGAGAAGCTCTGCGATACCATCGGCATCATTCACAACGGCCGCATCCTGGCCGAGGGTACCCTCGCCGAGCTCCGCCAGCGCTACGGCGAGCAGGACCTGGAAGAAATCTTTGTGCGGGTGGTGACCAATTGAACCCTTTTCCGGGCAGGGGCGGGGCTTACTCCGCATGTTGAACAGAGCAAAATCATGAGCCTGCGGAACATCGGGATTGTTTATCGCAAGGAATTGACCGATTCCTTGCGCGACCGCCGGACGCTGGTCTCCATGATCGTCATACCGCTGCTGGTGTTCCCGGTGATGATGCTGGGGTTCAGTTATCTGGCGGTGAAGCTGGTGGGACAGGCGAAGAAGGAGGTCCCCCAGATCATGGTGCTGGGCGGTGAGGACTCGCCGAAGGTGATGGCCCGTCTGCGCAACCTCGACACCATCGAGATCGTGCCGCCCGCCCCCGACTACGTGGACCAGATCTCCAACAAAAAGATCCGCGCGGCGGTGGAAATCCCAAAGGGGTTTGATGCGGCGCTCGAGCGCAACGAGAAGACCACCATCAAAATCTACATGTACGAGGGTGAAATCAAATCGTCCTTTGCCGCCGACCGCGTGGAAAAGTTTTTCAGCGAACTCCGCGAAAAAACTGCGCGCGACCGCCTCGAGGCCCGGAAACTGCCGGTCAGCCTGCTCAAGCCCTTCGACATCGAGCAGAAAAACGTCGCGCCGCCGGAAAAGGTGGGCGGGAGCATGTTTGGCGGCCTGATTGGATACATGGTGATCCTGCTGTGCATGACGGGGGCCATGTACCCGGCCATCGACTTGACTGCAGGCGAAAAAGAACGCGGCACCATGGAAACCATCCTGTGCAGCCCGGTCCAGCGCACGCACTTGGTGTTGGGAAAATTTCTCATGGTGCTGACCGCCTCGTTGGCTTCCGCCATGCTCTCGGTGATTTCCATGGGGGTTTCGTTTCTGGGGGTGAGCAAACTGGGAAGCCTCGAGTCCGGGGGGAGGTCCCCGTTTCAGATGTCGATTAACCCCAAGGCGGTGCTGGCGGTCTTCGGCATGGTCCTGCCTATGGCCGTGTTGTTTGCCGCGGCGCTGATGACCATCGCCCTATTCGCGAAGAGTTACAAGGAAGCCCAAAGCTACCTGACACCGATGACGTTCCTGGTCGTCATTCCGGCGGTGGCGTCGTTATTGCCCGGAGTGGAGTTGAACGCGAAACTGGCGCTGGTACCGGTTCTCAACACCAGCCTGGTCAGCAAGGAGATCCTTACCGGCACTTACCACTGGAACTACATCGCGCTGATTTTTCTCTCCTCCTGCGCCTATGCTGCGGCAGCTATGTTCATCGCCGTAAAGATGTTCCAGCGCGAAGACGTTCTCTTTCGCGCCTAGAAGGAGGACCGGAAGCCGAGCAAGGACTACAACGGCCAGGGATCAAGACGGAAGGCAAAGGAAAAAAAGGAAAAGGGATTAGCGAGTCGCGACAAGGCAAAGTTGAAGAGTGAAATGGAAACCCTCACCAATCCCTTGGGGAACAATCCCCAAACCGAAATAGGAATTGTGAGGAAGCCCAGGGCAGGTCAAGCGGAGCGGGCGTGGTCGTGCCGGCTCTCCCAGGCGTTGCTGAGCCGGCGGACAGTTTCGCGCAGGCGCACGGCCAACTGGGCGATGGTTTGCAGCCGCTGGAGAGCGGCCTCGCCGAATATCCCGCTGCCTTTTTTCTTCTTGCATTCGGCCAGCAGCAGCTCGGCATTGCCGAGAATGCCGGTCAACGGATTATTGACCTCGTGCCGGAGAATCTCCCCAAAATCGCCAGCTCGTTCCTCCGCGGAACCCAGCAACTCGCCCGCGCGGCCTGCCTGCTCGGCCAACCGTACCCGGCGCTCCAGCAATCCCACCGCAAGAGGAAGAAAATCGCCCACACGAGCTACAAAATCGACTGCCCCCGACATAATCAGGAGGGCCAGCTCGGCCTGGCGCTCAGCCGCAGCCAAGACGACTACCGGAGCGAAATCGGTGAGGACGCCCACCGCCGATTCAAGCGACTCGCCTCTTTCCCTTACTTTGACCGCCGACTCGTCCAGAAGAATGACGGTAGGGGCCACGCGGCGGAATCCCTTGCGTGCCTGTGCCACGCTGATCGCCAGTGGAAGTTGATAGTGTCTGCCCGCGGCCACCAGCTCGTTGATGAGTTGTTGGGTAAGCGCTGCGTCGGCACTCACCAGAAAGATTACTCCCTCTTGCGGAGTCATCGTTTCCTCCTGACATCGCGTGGCCTGCCCGAAGTTTCGGCCCCCGCCACCATCTGCAGCGGAGATGGGGCGACGCTAAGGGCGCGCCGAACAGCCGCCTTCAGCTCTTCCACCAGGAAGGGCTTGGCGAGATAGGGCAGGCCACAAGTGTCCAGGAATTCCAGGGTGTGCGGGGTCAGGGTGTCACCAGTGACAAAAACTATGCGATGTTGCAACGGGCTGCCGGCGCGGACCAACGCGCGATAGATGGCACGCCCATCCAGGTGTGGCATTTTCAGGTCGCAGATCACCAGGTCATACTCCTGGCGAGACAAGCGCTCGAGCCCCTCGCGGCTGTCCAGCACCGTTTCTACTGCGTGCCCTTCCTCCCGCAACACGTCGGCGATCAATTGGGCCACGGTCGGCTCGTCTTCCACTACCAGCACTCGCTCGCGGCGCACCGGAAGCTGTCCTGCTTTGTCAGGCGCGGCGGCGGGGAGCGGAGTGGGTGCGGGCGCGGCTACTTCTGCATTTGGGGCCATGGCGGGCGCGGCGACAATCGGAAGCTCGATCCAAAACACCGCCCCCTGCCCGAGTTGACTACTGACCGAGATTTCTCCCCCGTGTTCGTGGATGATCCCGTAGACGATGGAGAGGCCCAACCCTGTGCCCACACCAACAGGTTTCGTGGTGAAGAAGGGATCGAAGATGCGCGAAGCCACCTCGGGCGGGATGCCTGGGCCGTCGTCGGCCACCTCGAGCGCCAATCGCTGCGTGGAGAGGCGCTGCGTGCGCACGCGGATGTGCCCGTGCCCGCGCCCCTGCTGCATGGCCTGCTCGGCGTTCACCACGAGGTTGAGGATGACCTGCTGCATTTGGGCTGCGTCGGCGAGCGTGAGCGGCAAGTCCGGATCGAGCTGAGTTTCGACAGCGATGTTCTCGATTTTGAGCTCGTAGCTACGCAGCGCCAGGGTGCGCTCTACAACTTCGTTTAGGTTCACCGGGCGGCGCTCGGGCTTGGCCTCGCGCGCAAACAGCAGAAGGTTTTTCACGATGTGCCCGGCCCGCTCCGCCTCCTGATAAATCATGCGAGCGTCCGCGCCCAGTTCCGGCTCCAGGCGGCGGCCGAGCAGCAACTGCGCGTAACCCATGATGCTGGTCAGTGGATTGTTCAGCTCATGGGCGATGCCCGACACCAATTGACCCAAGGCCGCCATTTTTTCGGTCTGCAGCAGTTTGGAATGGATCAAGCGCTGACCGGTGATGTCGCGGTACACCTCCAGCCAACCCAGGCGTTGCCCTCCCGCATCCATGACGGGCCGGGAGAAGCGCTCGATTACCTTGCGCGTAGGCCGCATCAACTCCAGTTCGTCCCAGCTGGCTTCCTCGGTGCGGCCTAGCAGCTCTCTCCAGCGCACGGCGAAGGCCAGCGGCTCGCGGAAGTGGCCGGCAATGGCTTCCACCAGGGCCTCAAATGTGGCCAGCTCGGCGGTCCGGCGCCGATCCAGTCCCACCAGTTGCATGAAGCGATCGTTTACCAGGCGAACGCGGCCCTCCAGATCGAACAACAACACACCGCTATCCACCGAATCCAGGACCGTGCGCAACTCCACTTCCGCCTGGCTGCTGCTCTGTTCGGAGGCGCGCAGCGCGGCAATGTCTTCCACGGCAACGTGCCAGCGACTCTCCTCCCGGTCAACGTTCCGCGGCCCTCCGCGGAAGCGCAGGCGCACCAGGTTCTCGCTGGACAATTGGGCTTCCAGCGGCGCTCTCGCTTGGCCGCTCCAAGTGGCAGTCCGCCACGCGACAATCGCCTCACGCGCCGACGGGGAAAACAAATCCTCCAGCTGCACACGGCCCAGCCTTGCCGGCTCCAGGCCCAGGGATTGGCGAGCGGAGCAACTGGCTTCGCGAATGGTTCCCTTTGGGTCCAGCACCAAAATCCATTCGCTGCTGGTTTCGAGGACCGCGCGATAAGAGCTTTCCACCTCTGAAAGCTGCTTCTCCCGATCTTCTCCCCAAAGCGCTGCTGTCGCCAGCGTGGCGTAAGATTCCACCCGCTCGAGTTCCGCAGCGGGCCGGGCCGAAGGAGCTAACCCCGTCAGCAACACCCCGAGCTGCTGCCCGCGCACCTCGAGCGGAACCGCAACCACCCGTGTCACGCGTTCCGATTCAAACCAATCGCTCGCCGGCCGGGTAATCCCGAGTTCGTTCAAATTCACTTCGACTGACCGCCTCTGTTCGATCGCCGTGCGCCAGACCTCCACCATGGGCTCCTGATGAATCAACCCAGCCCATTCCCGAGGCCCGGCAAGAATCTCAAACCTGGGCGAGTCTTGCGGCGTCGGGCTGGCCTGGCCCAGCGCCACAAATGCGGCACGCGCGTATCGAATGGCTTGAGCCGCGATCTGGGTTAGAAGTAGATTGGCGTGCGTGCCGGCGAGGATGGCCTGTTGTAATCGCCCGGTCGCCGCCAGTTCCTCTCGGCGAAGCCGAAACTGCTCCCGGTCCTGCCGCTGGGCGACGGCTAGGGCGATCTCATCGGCGACCGTCCGGAGGAGCTCACTTTCGGGCGCCGGGCGCACCTTCGCCATGGCAACCATGGCCAAGCCCAAACTGCTCTGCTCCACGCGCAGGGGAAGCCAGATAGCGCTGCGCATTTCGACCAGCGGGCCAATCAAAGACATCACCGAACTGTCGCGCAGATGTGTCAGTGGTTGCTGGCTATCCAGCAGCTTCCCAAAGAAAGGGGGGGAGACGTCTAGTTGCTTCCATTCCTCCGGCACAATCCCTGATCCGGCCTCGACGATGGCGCCCTGGTAGATCTCCGAATGATGCGCGCTCTGCAGCCACACCGCTGCACGGTCCGCTGCGCCGGCCTCCAACAAGCTGCGTGCCCCAAGCTCCAGAATAGCGCCCATCGATTCCCCTCTGACCGTCGCGCGCGCGACCACCCCGCACGGCGGCGTCGCGCCCCTTCTTGGCCACCAGAAGTTAAGCAATCTGGCGCTTGCCATCGGCCACCTTTATCGCTTGCCGCATGGCTCGGGAGTGGAGGATGGGCACTCTTTGCCTCATGCTGGTTTGCTCCGACAGCTACCTTGCACTGGGGTTTCCACCAGCCCACAAGCTGTAAGTAGCTTTCCAGCAATAGGTTATAAAGGATAAGGGGCGGGAGCGAGGTCCAAATTTCCCACTCCGAGACTGAAACAGCGGGCCATTCCCGGATAGGAAAACCTTGCTTTCCTTACTTCTTCGATTTTAAGTCAGTTAACCTTTCGCGCGAGATTCAGGCCAGGCTGGACGGTTCGGCCAAGCGCTCCGGCCGGTGGCGCTCGGTCTCGTACTGTTTCAGTTTGCGATAGAGGGTGGTTTTTCCGATTCCCAGCAGACGCGCGGCAGCCAGCTTGTCGCCGCTAGTTTCCCGCAAGGCGCGGAAGATGGCACGGCGCTCGATTTCTTCCAGCGGCACAATCTCATCGCTTTCCGGCGCGCGTTCCACGGGAGAATACTGGAGGTTAGAGGGTAGATCGCCCACCTGAAGGATGGGCCCGGAACCCAGGGCCACGGCGCGTTCCACAGCGTTTTCCAGCTCCCGGACATTGCCCGGCCAATCGTAGGCCATTAGGCGGCGCATGGCCTCTTCGGAAATGGTGCGTACTGTCCGCTCCGGATCGCAGAATTTTTCCAGAAAGGAGTTCAAGAGCAGGGGAATGTCGCTCTTGCGCTCGCGCAGGGGCGGCAGCTTAACCTGCACCACGTTCAGACGAAAGTAGAGATCCTGGCGGAACCCGCCGCTGCGGATGGCCACTTCCAGGTCGCGGTTGGTGGCCGCAATCACGCGCACGTTGATGTTGATCCGCTCGATGGCGCCGACCGGTTTTACCTCGCGCTCCTGGAGGACGCGCAGCAACTTGGCCTGCAAGTCCACCGGCAAGTCACCGATTTCGTCCAGAAACAGCGTGCCCTGATCCGCCGCCTCCAGCAGCCCCTGTCTGGAGTGTAGGGCGCCGGTAAAGGCCCCTTTGACGTACCCGAATAGTTCCGACTCAATCAGCGTGGGCACCAGTGCCGAGCAGTCTACTGGAACAAACGGCTTCTGCCTGCGGGGGCCGGAAAAGTGGACCGAGCGCGCCACAAGCTCCTTTCCCGTGCCACTCTCGCCCAGAATGAGCACCGGATAGGTGTGCTGGCTCACCTTCTCGATTAGCTTGTAAACTCGTTGCATTTTGGAAGAGACGCCGATGAGCCCTCCAAACCCCGGACGGCTGCGCAATTGCTCCCGCAAGACGCGGTTTTCCTGGTCGAGCTCGATGGCCCGCACCAACCGCTCCAGCTTGGCGCGCAGTTCGTCCACGTGAAACGGCTTGGTAATGTAGTCCATGGCGCCCAACCGGGTTGCCTCGACCGCCGTTTCAATCGTGCCGTACTGCGTCAGCATCATTACCGCAATCTGTGGATAGCCCGTCCGGATATGCTTGAGCAATTCCAGGCCACCCATTTGCGGCACCTTCAGGTCGGTCAGAACGATGTCCACAGGGAACTGCTCGAGAATCTCCAACGCCTGTTCGGTGGTGTCAGAAGTGCGCACTCGCAGGCCAGCATGCTGGGCCACATCGCTGCACAGATTCTGAGCTGCTACTTCATCGTCGACAACCAAGACAGTGACGGCGCCAGACCTGGGTGGGGAACTCTGCTGTTCAGCGTCAACTTCCAAGTTTGATCCTCCTGTTCAAAATCGGAAGCAAGGCCTGTACCAGTTGAGAAGTCATCCCATAACTGCACTAAGATAAATACATTATGAATAATCTTCCAGTATACAGAGGAGCGAGAATCGTATCACAATGGGAATACGGTCGGGAGTGGAAATCTAAAAAGAAGCCTAAATCATTGCTGCCAGTATGCGATGCAGAAACGGGAACGGGCAGGGTCTCAAAGCGGGAACTGGCGCCCTCGGAAAGTTCAGGGCCCGGCGGAAATCGCTTTTCCGGCCGGGCCCTCCCGCGGTTGCTTAACCTTTGACCGTAATGGAAACCGGCTGTGTAAGCTTGAACGTAAGCCTCGACTCCGCGGGAATGGTGATGTCCTTCTTTCCGGTAGCGGCGGCACCTGCCGTGCCAGCACCAGCACCCACTGCACTCCCGATCAGCGCGCCCTTGCCGCCACCGGCGAGGGCGCCGATCAGCGCACCCGCGGCGGCGCCTCCGCCGATGTACTCAACGTTGCGCTTGTTGTGGTTGGGGCCAGCGCGGCCGATTGAGCTGGTCTCAATGGCATAGGACTTTCCGCCCACTTCCACTGAGCGCAGCGTCAGGCGTAGGCTCGCGGGGTGGTGCAGGTGGCCCGCTTCACTGGCTTCCGTAACACGGCCATGCACCCGGGCTCCCTTGGGGATAACGGTCTTGCCAGCCACAACGACCGGTTCCGAGATGCTGGCTTCAAAGTCGTCGCCTGCGTGGCTCCGGTTACTGGTTAAGGACTGATCCAGCACGATGTGGATCGCCGTGCCCTCTGGTATGGTAACTGGCTTGGCGGTTTCAAAGACATTGCTCAGAACGCCTTCTGACTTGGCGGCTGTATTCGCGCCCCGATCAGTGTCGGCCGAGTTGGACGAGCACCCGGCCAGCGTCAGCGAGACAGCTAGAAATGCAAACAATCCGATGGATCTTAAGGTGTTGCTACCTAACATGCGGACCCTCCGTTGATTTTCGCCTACTAGCGGCGCAGGTGGAGTTCCAAAGACTAATCTCCTTAATTTGTTGTTAGAAAACGAGTTACCAATCAGAGTCCCAGGCCAACTGTGTAAAAACTACAGGACCAGAGAGCGCGCAAACGCTCATTGCTGCCGGAAGGGGCGCGGAGAGGCCACCCCAAGTGCGCCGCCACCATCTGAACTAAGGTAACTCGAGCTGCCAGACTGCTTCCTCACCCAAGCCCTGGAGAGCAGAGCAAGGCAGCAAAGCAAGGCCGCCCCTAAGCTTCAGGCGACCCGGAGGAGAGCAATGCACGCCCGAGCATCCGAACCGTCTTCCAAGACAATGAAAATTGCCGTGGCGATTGGAGCGCTGTTGATTGCAGCGAGTCTGCCCGCCACAACACTGGCCCAACAGAACAGCTCGGCGCCCTCGGCCACGCTGCCCTCGACCATCCCCACCGGCACGCGGTTTCTAGTGCGGCTGGACGACGAGGTCAGCACCCAGAAACACCATGTAAACAAAAAGTTCAAAGCCAAGACGCTCGAGCCGCTGCAAACTGCTGACGGCGCCGTGCTGGCTCCCGGCGCGGAGATTCGTGGACACATCAGCCGCATCGAACCCGCCGGATTGACCGGCCGCGCGCGAATGTGGCTGAGCTTCGACGAGATCAAAACACCGGCGGGCAAGATGCCGCTGGTGGCCGATGTGATCAGCGTTCCGGGCGACCACAGTGTACGAGAGGGCCCAAGCAAAGAAGGCGAGATCGAAGCGCGCAACAGCAAGGGCCGCCGGGAGATTGAGGCTGCGGCAGCAGGCGCTGCGATTGGGGCCGTGACCGGGGCCGTGGCGAGGGGCGGCAAGGGCGCCGGGATCGGTGCGGCCATAGGCGGAGCGGCCGGCTTCCTGATCTCGTCGGGAATTGGCCAAGAACTCGATTTGCCCAAGGGGACCAAACTCGAACTCGAACTCGAGCGCCCGCTCTACTTCGCGAAGCGGTAGGAAAGGCATTCTCTCTCCGGCCGGTGCGATGTAGCCCCGCTAGCCCGGCGGCAAGGGAAACCGCCGGCGAGGACCTCGGCGCCTCTGATGAGGCGCAAGAGCGCGGTCGTGCACTTGGATCTCCTTGTGGCACGTCACTCGACATCACTGTCGGGCGGGAACAATTCCGACCCTCATATGCGGAATACCCTCCTCTGGATCCTCGTGTTTCTCGCGTTGTGTCTCTTGGCATTCGCCTAGGCTGCTGGTAGATTCGACAGGACAGCCCATGCTTACCCCGATGGAGCAGTATGAGCGAAGAGATCAAGACCGCCTTCCGCGCGATGGAGATACAAGGAACCGCCGACCGCATCCTGATCGTCGAGGACGAGGAAAACGCCCGCCGGGGCTACGAGGCCCTGCTGCGCAAATGGGGCTGTGAGGTTCTGGGCGTGCCCAGCGCAGAAGACGCGCTAGCTCGCTTCGGCGAATTTCAGCCGGCCGCACTAATCGCCGACGTTGAGTTGCCCGGTATGAATGGGCTGGAGTTGCTGAGCCGGCTGGGCGACGAACTCCATGATGTCCCTGCGATTATCATCACCGGAAAAGGGAGCGAAGAACGCGCGGTGGCCGCGATTGAAGCCGGCGCCTTCTGGTACATCGAAAAACCGCTCAAAGCTGCCGTACTCCGGGCGCTGCTGGACCGCGCATTGGGCAAGGCGCGCGACCGCCGCGAGGTGGCCGCGCTCACCCGTCAGTTGCGCGACGCCGGGCGGTTGGGGGACCTGATCGGTTCCTCGAAGCCGATGCAGGAAGTGATGCGCCTGGTCGAGTTGGCTGCCCCTTCCTCGGCCTCGGTGCTGATCACCGGCGAAACCGGCTCGGGCAAGGAGATGGTGGCGCGGACGCTTCATCGGCTCTCCCCGCGCACCGAGCGACCCTTTGTGGCCATCAACTGCTCGGCCATTCCGGAGTCGCTGATGGAAAGCGAGATCTTCGGCCACGAGAGGGGCGCGTTCACCGGTGCCGCCGAGCGGCGCATCGGCTGCTTTGAGCTGGCCGACGGGGGCACGCTGCTGTTGGACGAGATCGGGGAGATGCCGGCACCAACACAAGCCAAATTGTTGCGGGTGCTCGAGGACCACAAGGTGCGCCGCTTGGGCAGCAAGACTGAAACCCCCGTGGACGTGCGCGTGCTCGCGGCGACCAACAAGGATCCCGAGCAGGCCGTGGCCAAGGGCATTCTCCGGCAGGACCTCTACTTTCGCCTGAACGTCTTCCACATCCATCTGCCGCCGTTGCGCGAGCACAAGGAAGACCTGCCGCTGATGGTCGAGCACATACTCCGTGACCTCAATCAGAAGCACAGCCGCCAGGTTCTGGGAATCGGGCACGAAGTGCTCGACTTGTTCCACAGCTACACTTGGCCGGGAAACGTCCGTGAGCTGCGCAACGTGCTCGAGCGCGCCGTCATCGCTTGCGATCGCGCGGTGATCGGCCGCGCGCACCTGCCCCCCGATTTCGGTCGCGCGCCGGTCGCCACGGCTTCAGAGCTCTCCGCGCTGCGCTTCCCTCTAGGCACCACCGTGGAGGCCGCCGAACGGGAGCTGATTCTGCAAACCCTGGTGGCTACCCACAATAACAAGACTCGAGCCGCCGAGTTGCTGGGAATCAGCCTGAAGACGCTGCACAACAAACTGAAAGAGTACGAGGCAACACGGCAGCCGGCACAGTGATGGCAGGCCAGCCAAATAGGGTGCGCTATGGCAAACCAGCGATGGTGAGCGGAATTGAGTCATGAAGCTTCGCCTGAAAACGAAATTCACCCTTACCACCTCGCTACTGGTGCTGGGAGTGGTGGCGCTGACCTCGACGCTATACGTGATTACGCTTACCCACCAGGTGATCCGCCAGGCCGAGGATCGCGCACAACAGGTTGCGCAGAAAGTCTTCTTCCAAGCCGACCGCGCCCTCGCCGATGCCGTAAAGGAGGGTGCCGCTCCCGCTTCCGAAAGTCCCGCGGACCTGCGCGAATACGTCCGACAGTCACTATTTCAAAACGTTGGTCTACATACGGTGATCGATGCCGAACTCGGTTACGGCCCCTTGATCTATGAAGTGACCATCGTCGATGGTAATGACACGGCCCTGGTTTCAAGCGACGCCCGACTGCTCGGGCAGGCCGTGCCGCTGCGCATTCCGCTGAAGCAATTGGCGCACAGCAATTTTGTGGACCAGCTCCGCATCATCTACGGCCCTCCGCGGGTTTATGCGGTGGTATTGCCGTTCAATCTCGGCAAAGAACCGTTCGGCGAAATTCGCATCGCGGCTCAAACTGGTCTGCTGCGGAGCGAGGTTTCCCCTGGCCTGCGGCGAGCGGGGTGGTTTGCGCTAGGCGCCGTGCTGCTTTCCACGCTGCTGGCGGCGGTGGTCAGCCAGGCCTCTCTCGCTCCTCTGGCCCGCATCTCCGCGCAGTTGGATCGCATCTCAGCTGGCGAGTTCGATCTGAAGCCGCTCGAAAGCGGCGACGAACTCGGCCAGGTGAGCACGAAGATCACGCAGATCGGCCACCAGCTTCGCGGCGTCCGCGAAATCTTCAGCACGCTGCGGGAAAATCTGAACCAGATCATGTCGGGCCTGGAGGACGGCCTGCTGCTGTTCACGCCCGACGGCCGCGCGGTAATGGTCAGCCCGGCGGTGGAGAAATTCCTGGGTGTGCCGGCCGACGCGCTGCTGGGGCGCCCCGCCGACGAGATCTTCCCGGCGGGGCACCCGCTGCGGCAGGCGCTGCGCCTGGAAGGCAACCAGTTCGCGCCGGTCGCCGCGGCCGAAGTGGTGCTCAATGGCGCGAGCGGCGCAGATCCCGGGGCGTCGGGTTCAGGACGGCGCGTGGGGTTGAGCGTGCAGGTGATCACTGAGGGCGGCACGCGGATGGGGTCGCTGGTCACCCTGCGGGATCTCGAATCGCTGGAGCGCATTAGCACGCAGCTCCAATTGTCGGAACGGCTTGCGGCGTTGGGTCGCGTCACCGCCGGAGTGGCGCATGAGGTTAAGAACCCCCTGAATTCAATGCGGCTGTGGCTCGAGAATCTGAAGAACGCACTACCGGAAAACCAGGAGATCCCCCAGCAAGCCGTAAAGGTATTGGACACGGAAATCGACCGGCTCGATCGGGTGGTGAAACGCTTCCTCGACTTCACGCGCCCGGTCGAATTGCACCTCCAAGAGATCAATGTTGCCGAGTTGCTTGCGGAGGTGGTCGGCGTCGCCCGGCCGCAGATGGACCGCGCGCGGATCGAGCCCGTGACCCAATTCCCCGGCGACATCCTGACGGTCAACGTCGACCGGGAACTCCTCAAGCAAGCCCTCCTCAATCTAGTGCTGAACGCCATCGAAGCCATGCCCAACGGCGGACGCCTAACGCTAACCCTGGCCCGCCGTGGCGAGATGGCGGAGGTGAGTGTAGCCGATACCGGCTGCGGCATTGCTCCCGAGCACCGGTCCCGCATCTTCCAGCTTTTCTTCACCACGCGGCCCGGGGGTAGCGGAATTGGGCTCGCCAGCGCCTTTCTCATTGTGCAACTCCACAACGGTTCGATAGACTTTGAATCTGAGGTAGGCCGCGGCACGACGTTTCGCGTCGGGTTGCCGCTGGCTCTCTAAATGCCCAGCCTGAGAACTGCAATAGTCGTACTCTCTCTCTGCGCCCTGGCGCTGGGAGCCTCGGGTTGCAGAAAACGCACGTTGCAGGCTGCCCCGCCCGCGGTTGTCTCGCCTTCCCTGCCTGAACCCAAGCCGGAGACCAAACCGGATGCAACCAAGCCGGAAACTCCACCGGAAATCACCCCCGCGGCTCCCCCGCCCGCGACCAGCCATGTGCCGCAGTCGAGGCCCGCTCCGGTCAAGCCGCGCCCGGCTTCTCCAGAGCCCGCACCGCCTCCACCCAAACCCGCTCCACCCCAGATTTCCCCGCGACTCACTCCCGAAGAGCAGGCCGAGGCCGAGCGGCACATCAACGAGGACATCAGCTTGGCCGAGCGGAATCTCCGGGCGGCTTCCGGCAAGCAACAGCAACTCAACGCCGCTCAGCTCGACCTGATTGAGAAAATCCGCGGATTCCTGGTGCAAGCGCGCGAGGCCAAACGCGCCGGGGACTGGGTGCGCGCACGGAACTTGGCGCAGAAGGCTCAAGTGCTATCGAACGAGCTAGTCAATTCGCTGTAGCTGGCAGCTATCGGCCGGCAGTCGCCACTGTCAATATTTGCGTAGCCCCAAGTCTGAGTCCTCATTCGAGTTTTATCCGCGGAGGGTTCACCGCTGAGGCACGCCGAGCAGCCGATTGCTGCTAAGATGAGGTAGTGCCGCCAGCCGGCGGCGCTCGGCAGGGATGGATGCGCGGGTTTGACGTTGTCATCGTCGGTGGCGGCATCATCGGCGGTTCGATTGCCTTCGAGCTGGCGCAGGAGAAGCTGCGCGTCCTTGTGCTCGATCGCCAGGCGCCGGGACAAGAAGCGTCGTGGGCCGCAGCGGGGATGCTCTCGCCTTCTCCGGAAAACCCCGATTCGATTCCGCTTGTGCCACTGGCCCGGGCGAGCCTGGAGCTCTATCCTGAGTTCGTCGCTACGGTCGAAGAAGCATCGGGCCGCGCGGTCGGTTACCGGAGCAAGGGGGCTTTGGAGGTGCTCCTTGCCGGGGAGGCCGGGCGCGAGTTAAGCACGTTGATCGCTCTGCATCATGGGCTCGGCCTCCCGACCGAAGCGCTGCGACTGGAGGAAGCGCTGGAGATGGAGCCCGCGCTCAGCCGCCAGGCCCTCGCTGTCGCTTTGTTGCCCTACGAAGCCTCGGTGGACAATCGCGCGCTGACCGAAGCCGTGCTGGCGGCCGCGGCGCGCCAGGGAGTAGAGATTCGCGCCGCCACCCCGGTGACCTCGCTCCTCCGACAAGGAGGCCGCTGCAGCGGCGTGGTGGCCGGCGGTGATCAGGTCTCGGCTGAGCACGTGGTGCTGGCGGCGGGGTGCTTCTCAAGCGAAATCGAAGGGGTTTCCCGCTATGCGCCGACGCGGCCAGTGCGCGGGCAGATGGTTGCGCTGCGCTCCTCAAGAGTGCATCTCACTCGTGTGCTGCGCTCCGCGCGTGGTTACATCGTGCCGCGCGACGATGCCCGCCCGCAAAAACTGGTCGCCGGCAGCACCCTCGAGAATGCAGGCTTTGAAAAAAGAGTGACGCCGGGCGGGCTGGCACAAATCCTGAGCGCGATCTTGGAACTCGCGCCCGGGCTCGCCGGCACAGAGATTGTGGAAACCTGGTCTGGGCTGCGGCCTGATACGCCCGATCACCTGCCGGTGCTGGGTCCCACCGACGTGGAGGGCCTGGTCATGGCCACGGGCCACTACCGCAACGGCATCCTGTTAGCGCCCGTTACCGCAAGATTGGTCCGCGAGTGGCTGACGGGAGGAAGTACTTCGCTGCCCTGGGAAAACTTCAGCCCGCTGCGCTTCCTCGAAGCCAGGCGCCATACAGCGAGCTAAAAGGGGAACTTGTTGCGCTGTGGGGTGCGGTTCGGCGCGCCGGCCAGCGTGGAGGCGTGACCTGGGTCGCTGAACTGCACCTTGTCGGCATCGAGGTAGAGCGCGCGGTCCAACGCAACGTCAAGCGTGGTGCCACGCGGCAGCTCAAGCTCCGGCCCGCGGGTGAGCAGCACCGTCGCCAACCCGACCGCGGCACCTACACCGGCACCAATCCCGGCGCCCTTTCCACTGCGCCCGGCGATAGCTCCGATACCCGCCCCGGCAGTGGTGGTCTTCATGACCGTGCCAACGTCACCGGACTTGTCAGTGTCACCCTTGATTTTGCCTTCCTCCTCGACCGATTCGTTCCCGCCAGTCCCGGCGTTGGTGGGTACAGCATTGAAGCTCACGGTGTAGCCGTTGGGGAGGATCATGGTGTTTAACCGCACCCGGATCTCGCCGCGACCCTTCACCCGGCCGGGCCGCTTGGCTTCCAGTATTTCACCCTGTACATAGGAACCGGCCGGGATCACCACACGGTTCTCCTGTGTGATGGGAAACAGCGTCTCCAGATAAACTCCATCGCCGGGCTTGGCGTTGCGCGTGGTGATGGCGTTGTGCAGAACCAGCGGCAACCTCGTCCCCGCAGGCAAGACGATCTTGCCCGCCCGCGGCTTCGTCGCCGGTGCATCACCGTCGGTTCGCGCAGGCTGCGCTTGAGGCGCCGCGGCCGGCGGAGGTTGCTGCGGCTCTTGCTGCTGCGCCACTAGAGCGCCACCTAGCGCGGCAGTAGCCAGAACCGCCCACATGAACTGCCAGTGCAAAATTCTTGTTTTCATAGGACCGTCCTCCGTCCTTATATCTGCCCGTACGATGCCGCCATCGCCACTGCGGATGCCAGAGAGTATACTCCCTCGGCGCAGCCCCAGCAGGGACCCGCACTTTTCCCACGAAACTCACCATTATGAAAGCAGCAGTAGTACAGCGTTGAACACACCCCCTTGCAATCGACTCGGAGCAGGGTAAGACTTGTTGCGCCCTTCCCCATCTTGCAGCGCGCGCACTCCTTCCCACGCGCGAGGAGGAACATATGCCACTCGACGAACGCCGTCTGAATACACGCCTGAACCTAAAGGTTGCCCTGCGGTTTCGACCGCTGTTGAATCCTACGACTCCGGAGCAGAGGGCTGAGACAGTGAATCTTTCCCCGCGCGGCGCATATTTTGCCACTGACTATCCTTTGAAAGTCGGGACACCGGTCGAGATGTTTTTGAAGATGCCGCGCGAGCTCACCGGGCAGGCGCCAACTGACCTCCGCTGCACTGCGCGAGTGGTGCACATCGAACCCAATAGTTTCCAGGGAGGCAAGGCGGGCGTGGGGGTGCACATCGAGCGCTATGAGACTGTAGCGACCACCGACCGCGAGACAAACTAATCTTCGATGCCGGAGCCTCGGAGCCCTGGCTGGTGAAGCCATGGGACAGCCTCCAGCCGATTGGGCGCTTCAGCGCTTTTTGGGTGGGACGCTGAAGGTTACCTTCGCCGTGGCGCCGTTGTCGAACCGATCGAACACCCGCACGGCGAGCGTGTGTTCGCCGACCGCAAGCCCGCGCAGGTACACCTCATAGCTCAGCTGGGGGGAATCGGCCAAGCGGCCCACGGGGAAGAGGACCGTCCAATCGCCAGCGTCGAGGCTGTACTCGGCGCGCGCGATGTTGCTTGAGGAGTCTCGAGCGTCGAAGCGCGCGCGCACGTCCGGACTGGCAGCCTCTGCGCGCAGGTTTTCCACGACCGGCGGCGAGTTGTCCACCTCGAACCGGTCACTCTCCCGCTCGGCCGTTAGCGCATCTTCCGGGGGATTCGAGGGGGCATCCGACGCCCCAATCTTCAGGTAGTATGCGCCATCGGGCATGGTGGTGGTGTCCCACGAATAGAATTTCTGCTCGACCTTGTCTTTCAGGAGCTTCCAGTTCTTCTCTCCCTCGCCGCGGTAGTAAATGGTGTAGACCAGGTCGTCGTCATTTTCATCTCGCGCGCTCCACACCACCGCCTGATAGCCCTTCTGCGCAAGACCTTGCGGCGGTGGCTCAAACCGCTGCGGTGGTTGGGGCTGCTGCGGAGCGACGAAGCCGCCCGCCGGCGTGGGTGGAGGTGGCATCCGCAATTGCACCGGCTGGGACGGCGATGTCCCTGGCTGCACTCCGGAAACTCCCTGCACGCGAATGCCCGGGTTCTGAATCACGACGGCGTCAATGGTCGGCGCAACGTTCTTCGGCAGGTACGACAGGCTCACCCAGGAGATACTTGGCGCTGGGCCCCCCTTATTCTTTCCCAGCGGAGAACCATCCGGGATGCTCATGCTGCGAAACATCACCTTCCACTGGGCAAACCGCGCCGGCGGGCAATTCACCTTCTCGCCTTTTCCTAGAGCGTAAGGCCCCGACCACGGACTCCAGTTTTTTTCGGGGTCAGAGGTGTTCCCGGAGCGAACGTAGAGAGTAATCGGCGCTGCGCCGGAGCTGGTTTTCGACTCGTTCCCAAGCGCACTGTTTTCGCCCCACCACTCCAGCCGACCCCAGTGCGAGAAAATCCTGGCGTCAAAGGTCTGCGACTCGAAGCTGCCTTCAGGCTCATCGTCCGGGCCGAGTGTGAACACCTTGCCCGGATTCGCCGTGCACAGGAACACCTTTCCTCCCGACCCTTGCGCCAGGCCGGTTACCTGGGACGATGCCGTCTTGGCCAAGCTAGCGAACACGTTGTTTCCTTCGAGCTCGATCACCACTCCGCGGTTGCCCGTGCCGAGCAGCAGCTTCCCCGACGGGGAAAGTCCCAGCGCATAGACCAAATCCTCGCGCGAGCTCCACAACTCTTCGGGCGCGCCGTCAGGTGCCAGGTGATAGACTGCGCTCGAAACCAGCGGCGGAAAAGGAATGAACGGTGTCGGCTGCTGCGGAACAATCACCTGACCTACAGCCATTCCCGGCTGGACGACCGGCTGCGGCGGCAGAACCCCGGGAGGCTGCGGGAACAACTGGCCGGGGCGCGGCTTCTCGCCCACTGCGGCCACGTAAATGTTTCCGGCGTGGTCCACCTGTAGCGCGGTAATTTCCTTCTTCGACGTCTCGTAGAGTACGAACGCCTGTTGCCGCGCCTCCGGTCGGTCCGCGGTGCCAGAAGCGGGCTTCGCGATCCGCAGGATTAGCCCGTTGGGTTCGGTTCCGGCCAGCAGGTAGCCCCGGGGATCAAGTGCCAGAGTGCGGATGTGCGTTTCCTCGCTGGCATAGAAGACCTTTCCTTTGCCGTCCGGGGTCACCGCGAAGATTTCGCCCTTGTCGCCGCTGGCCACATAGACGGTGCCGTCCGCGTCCACTGCCAGGTCCCAGATGTATTTCGTCTTCGGGTCGAAGAAAACCTTCTTTTCGCCGCCCCGCACGATGCGGTAAACCTTGCCATCGGGTGAGGTCCCCACGTAGAGATTGTCCTGCGCGTCGAGCGCCAGCGCCTGCGCCGCCAATTCTCCGGACTCGAAGATGGTCGTGGCAGCGCCCTTGGGGTCAAACCGCACGACCTTGGCGTTGGTGCCGCCCGCCGCGTAGAGGTTGCCCTTGGAATCCGCGCGCAGCGCCCACAGATAGGCGGCATTGGGATCAGCAAACGCGGCGAACCGCGGCGCCAGGACTAGGTTGCCATCACTCCGCAGCGCCACACCCTTGGGCGTGCCTTTTTCAAACTCCTCGTAGGCGGATTGCCGCCAGTGGCGCGTGTGCTCGGCGCGCGCCGGCTGCGCCAGCAACCCGGCAAGCAGCGCTACCAGCGCGCCAGCGAAAATGTTGCGCCGGGAAAGATACATGGCTGTTGTTTTTCTCCGTTTGGTTTGGCCGGCCACTATTTTACCGCGATGTTCACCGAGGCAAGTCCAGAGATCACCTGGTTCAGGGGTACCGACCATTCGCCCGCGGTCGATTCGCGCAGCAGGATCGAGCCGACCGGGTTGCGCCGCTGGTCCAGGACGTTGATCTGGGAGAGCGGAGCGTTGGGCAGCTCCTTGTCCTCCACCAGCAGCGTGGGCGTGGGCTGTAGTAGGGTGACGTAAAGACGGTTGTTGCGCCGCTCGCGGTTGAGGAGCGTGATCAGTTGTTCGAGCCCTGCCAGCCTGCCCTGCGGCGCAGAGCTGAACAGGCGCGTCATGCGGTTGAGCTGTTCCGAATCGCTCACCAGGATGCGCAGGATGGTGCCGCGCGCCGCCTGCGGCGGGATGGTGATGGGCACCTCCTGGATCAGCGGAGCGCCGCGGTAAGGCCGCAGCAGCACCTTCACGCTCACTGTCTCGCCCGGCTGAACCTCGCTTTTCTCGCACCACGCGTTCTCAATGCTCGCCCAGCGCCGCTCGGGGATGCTTTCCACGCGCAGCGTAATCCGCTCGATCTTTGCGGCTTCGTAAGGGTTCGAGAAAATGCGGGTAAAAACGTTCTGCACTGTTCCAGCCACGAAGCTGCCGTCGGGAATAAACAGGTCGGTGGGCGCGAACATGTTTTCCAGGTTGACTCGCGAGTGGCCGGAAATCTCGATTCCACCGGTCAGGCGCAACGTTGTGCCCTCGCCGTAGGCCGTGTTCGCCACCAGCCCGTTGAAGGCGGCGATAGCCACAAGCAGCGGCGTCAATTTCGGATTCTCGATCAGCTCAAACCGGAACTGTTTTTGCTGCGCCGGCGTGGCGATGGTCAGCTCCATGGGCACCATGCGCGGCGCGGGCCCCAGCCGCCCCATCACCGCGGTCAACCGGTCCTGCGTGATGGTGCCAATGGTTCCCCCCGCATTGACGATCTTGGTCGAAGCCAACGCCGAGGAAAGCGTAGTCAGCACGCGTCCGCGCGCCATGGGCAGCTCCACCGACCCGAAACTGAACAGGGGATGCCCGCAGGCAAACACTCGGTCGCCTACCACTGCCGACACGGTGCATGACGCCTGAATCGAAAGGTCTCCCTGCGTCAGCACCATGCTCACCATGTCGCCCTGTTTCACCTGCGCGTCATCGGATTGCGGCGCGGCAATGCCTCCCTGTGTCGCCACCATTCCGTATCCCGCCAGTTGCTCGGCGAAGCGGCTCACTGCTGCGGAATGAAAGCCTGAGAAGACCAGCGGCGTCTCAATTGGCGCTAGGTAAGCGCCGGCGCCTTCCCCCACTCGCGGCAAGAACTCCGCCGTTACCGCGTACTGGACCGGCGCTTGAATTTGCGTGCCCTGTGCCCCATCATCTTGCTTTGACGTTTCGAGCGCCTGGGACCCATCCGATCTCTGCGCCTTTTGCGGCTCTGCGGCTGACTGCACCTCCAGCACGTTCTCGATCGGCGTCACGCCGGCCAGCGGTTCCTTGGTGAAAATGCCGAACCGCAGCGAGAGCGCGCCGACCAGTTTGCCCTCGATGTACACCGGACTGCCGCTCATGCCTGCCACCACGCCGGTGTGCTCCACCTTCGGCCCTTTCAGCTCCACCAGGATGATGGCTTGCTTGGGGCCCAGCAGATTCGGCATCACGCCGATCACTTCCAGGTCGAACTTCTCGATTTGGTTGCCGGCGAAAATGGTGTAGGCCACGCCCTTCATGCCGGGCTTCACCTGGTCGAGCGGCAGGATTTCGAGTTTGTCTCCCGCAGCGGAGGAAGCTCCCGCCGCACCCAATAGGACTACCGCGAGCAAGACCGCGCAGCGAACCGCTTGAGAGTAAGTGGACAATTTCCTTGCGGACCCAAGCATCAAACTTCCATGATACCTGCGGCTGCCGCGGGAATCAAATGCATGACAAGCGGGATTCCCACTGGGCTAACCTGGGCGATCTTCAGGTTCGCTGTTTTCGACCGTTCCGACTTAATTCGCCTACAGCCCGCGCCATTCCCCATCGAAGTGACGCGACTTCTCATTGCTGGGGATAGCCCCAATAGTTGGAACGGCACTAGGCGGCCCAGGATAGGGTGACAATCGCGGAGGCGTTTCGTCGGGCGAGACCAGCCAGACTCGCCGGTCCTTGAAGTAGTTGATCAGTTCCGCGTCCCGCGAGGCGTCCATTTCGCGCGCCCAGACGACTTTCGCGCCATCGATATCCGCCCGGTTGTATACCCACTCGTTGTGGACGTTATGTCCCAGCTGATAGCGCACAATCACCAAGTGGCGCCCGTCCGTTTCCTCCAGTTTTCTTTGGATGCGGGCGCGATCCACATTGCCAGGGTCGGAGTCGTAGCGATAGCCCGGTTCACTCGGCCTTGCTGCCAAGCAGATGGGTAGCATGACCAGGCACACCAGCGGGATCGCCCGCGACAGCGCCAGTCCTGATGGCTGACCGCGCCACCGCCACTGGCGCAGGTGCCGAGTGGACTGCACGACCAGGGCGAGCAGCGCGCCGGTCAGCGGGGCAGCGTAGTGGGGCTGAAACCAAATTTCCAGCGCGAGACCGGCGAAGAAAACCCCGCAGACGATCAGCAAAAGACGCGTGCGCCGGTCACGCAGGACCCGTGGGAACATAACTACCGGAAGCGTAAGCGCCGGCCCAAAGAAAAAAATCCACAATAGCCTGATCTTGTCAAGCGTGACGTCGGCAATCCCTTCGATCGAGGGCGTGTACACCCCGCGAAACCATTGATTGTAGAAATCCTGCATCACTCTGTGTGTATACTCCCGCGGTGGCCCGGGAGATTGCCAAAGGAAAACGGATCTCCAGGAGTACGTGTCGCGATTGACTTGATACGGCATCCGGAAAGGAGACCCGGTGACGCGCCAGAAGTAATATCCCGTGGCCGCCGTGCCGACTACCAGTACCAGCAGCAACGGCAGCGCAGCACGCGCGAGGAAAACTTGGAGTGGCGGGCCCTTCCGCCGCAGCATGCCCACCAGAAGTGCCAGCGCCACTGCGACGCTGAAGCTAAACCCCTCGACGGGCCGACTATTCGCCAAAACCATGAGACCCAATCCCGTCAGAAAGGCATCACGCGCTTGTGGCCGGCGCAGCAGCCGTGGCAAGGCGCCCAGGACCAGCGCGCCGCCGATGGTGGGTACCGCGCCTCCCCAATAACGGTTCATCCAGTAACTGGCGATGCCGAACCGCAGCACGGCCAAGAATCCGCCAAGCAGCGCCCAGCCCGGTGGCATCCAGCCCTGCAACATCCAGGTGAGAGCGGCGCACATCACTCCGGCGCTGCCCCACACGCCCCACCAGGGGTGCCCGCCGATCACTTGGCCTGCCGCGAGAACTAAGCCTTGCGCCGGAGGGTACATCGAAGCGTATGTCGGGTGGTGGATGATGTGAAAGCTCTCGAAGTGTCTCCACATCGGGTGCGTTGGGTTGGTAAGCCGGCCGGAAGCAAACGTATCTGCCGCCAGCAGGTGCCCGAACTCATCATGAACAGAGGGTTCGGCTATCGGGACCCAGGGTAGAAGAAATGCGCGAGCTGACAGTGCCAAAAGACCAACCGCCATAACGGAAAGCGCGCGTTTGCGAGCCAGATCGCCGAAGAGGAGCTCAATCGCACGAAACCAAGGAGAACCGAGCTTTGGTGCGTACCAGGCCGCCCCGACCGCGGCAACTACAAGGGACACCTCCATGACGAGCAGCAAGAGCAGCATCGGCACCTAGACTATCTAGAATGGTTGACGCCCCGGCGCCACGTGCTTCGCGGCGCTCGTGTAACTCGACGCGGAGTCAACTATACGATTGCATGCAAACTGGTGCAACCGAAGGCGTAGAGAAAAACTGGGCCAGCGGCTTCTCTCGGTTTTTTCTTAGCAAGCTTTCCGCAACGCTTCAGCTAGTTCGTGGCTTCGTCCGAGCCCACGGCAAGACTCTAGGAAACGCTTGCCATGTAGTCACACGGAGTGTGAATGTTTGGGTTTACTCCGTCGATGCGATTATAGGATCATGCTAATATTTATGACCATCCAGGTTACCCGAAATTCGGCTCTCGTCCAGCCGAGGCCATCGAGGAGTTATTCAAAAAGAATTTGGACTCCATTGTGGACCGGAGCCGCAAGAAATTCATGGTTACGACCAGCCCGAGTGGCTGCTTGAGCAGGGTTCGATGACGGAGAGACCGTCCGCACCCGAGCCACGATCCCCCGCAGATCGGCAAATGAGTGATAACTGGTTCAAGGCCATGTCTCGCGGCTGGCTACTTGCTGTCGCGACTGTCGCAGCCCTGGCGTTTTGCTTGAAGACGGCGATTGTGCTCAAAACGATCGGTACCAACGACGTTCTGTCCTGGGAGTGGTTCCTGGCGGGCATCCGGAAGTCTGGGGCACTCAGTCTTTACCATAGCACCGAAGTGGGATTGTTTAACCATCCGCCCTTCATGGTTCATCTACTGCGGGGCTTGGGTCTTATTACCGCGTCAACGACGCTCCCATTCCCCTTTTGGATACGTTTGCCAGGGATTCTGGCCGACCTTGGCAGCCTGGGACTGGTAGGGATGATCCTGGAACCTCGATCGGGCCAGAGGCTGGCGGCATTGCTCCTGATGGCGGCGTCGCCAGCCTCTGTCATGATATCGGGATTCCATGGCAACACCGACCCCGTCATGATATTTTTCGTTCTGCTGTCGATCTTCCTCATCGAAAGACGGGGAAGCGCCTGGCTTGCCGGCGTGGCACTGGGTATGAGCATCAATATGAAGGTTTGGCCGCTCGTCCTCCTCCCAGTCGTATTCCTGTATTACCCGGACGCCCCGAAACGTATAGCATGCTTTGCGGCTACGGGAGCGACCGTTCTTCTGGGTTCGATGCCCTACATATTGCAGGAACCCCTTGTCATCGCCAGGCGTGTTCTCGGGTACGGAAGCATCTACGGCCACTGGGGGGTTTCAAGAGTGATAGACGGACTCGTCGACCTCACCGGCTACTTTCGGTGGCCCAATACTTTTTATTACCATTGGGGTAAATTTATAGTATTGGGCACTATCATTGCCGCCTCCTTCTGGATGAATCGAGGCTTGAAAAAGCCCCCGCTTTTTTTACAGTGCGGTCTGGTTGCCTTCCTATTCTTGGCCTTGACTCCGGGTTTCGGCGTCCAGTATCTGGCCTGGCTGGTGCCATGGGTTGTCGGGCTTGGCCCGTGGACCGCGCTGCTCTACTACGCCACCAGCGGTATTTTTCTGTTCTTGGTTTACAACTTCTGGTCCCATGGAATCCCCTGGTACTTGGCCGATTCTCCGAAAGTTGGTAGCTGGCGCGGATATGGAATCTTTTTTGAGCTGCTATGCTGGGCCTCGGTTCTTGTGATTCTACTTCGGTACATGAAGTACGTCTATTCCCTATCGTTACAAGGCTCCGCGAGGAATGCGTCCGGCGAAGAAACACGGGTAGTTGAATAACCCGGTGTATCGTTCTGTGTCGATGCCTGCTCCCTCCTTCAAACGCATTCCACGCCCGACAATTCCACCTAATCCTGAATCCGGCGGCATTTGAGCTGATCCGGTGCGCATGACAGATACCGAATGTGCTTATTTTGCGGCCCGGAAGGGTGCCAACGTGGGTTTGGCTTCTTGCCGGATGACGCTGATAAAATCAGGGTCATCCATCCGGGAAGGCCAATTCACAGCATTCCGAAGCCTTAATCACTCGAACGGCCAACTCCAGGCGAATAGCCAGCGCCACCACTACCATGACTACCGGTGAGCGGAAGATGCGCTGCAGCTCGGGCCGCGAAACCATTCCCGTAGAAAGTATAGCGCGGCGCGAGGACGCGAGGTCGCGGCCGATGGGCGCGCTATCCCTCGACGCCAAGCCGAGCGTGCTAGAATTTCGCCGTGGCGAAGAAAAGCATTGCGCCCGTGCGCACCATCACCGGTGCGGTCGAGCTCCCGGGTGACAAGTCCATCTCGCACCGCTACGCCATCCTGGCGGCCCTGGCCGAAGGCACCAGCGAGATCCAGCACTTTTCCACCGCTGAAGATTGCCATTGCACGCTTGAATGCCTGCGCCGCCTGGGAGTGGCCATCGAGACGGAGAACGGCCGCGTACGCATCACCGGCGCGGGCCTCGGGGGTCTACGCCGCCCGCGCCGCGCGCTCGATGCCGGCAACTCGGGCACGACGCTGCGCCTGCTTGCCGGCGTGCTATCGGGCCAGCCGTTCGAGTCCATGATCTCCGGCGACGATTCGCTGCGGCGCAGGCCAATGCGCCGCGTCATCGAGCCGCTCACCCGCATGGGCGCCTCCATCCGCGCCCGCGATGAGCAGTTCGCTCCGCTGGAAATTCGTGGCGGCCCACTCCAGCCGATCGAATACACCTTGCCGGTCCCCAGCGCCCAGGTGAAGTCGGCGATTTTGCTCGCTGGCCTCTATGCTGACGGGGTGACGTCGGTGGTCGAGCCCGTGCGCACTCGCGACCACACGGAGCTCGCGCTGGCCGAGTTTGGCGCGCGCGTCGAGCGCATCGACCAGACCATCCGCATCCATGGATGCGCGGGAGGCGGCCCCGGCATCCCGCGTCTCGAGGCGCGTCGGCTGGTGGTGCCCGGCGACATCTCGTCGGCTGTCTTTTTCCTCGCCGCGGCGCTGCTGCTGCCGGCGTCCAACCTGCTCTTGCACAATGTGGGCCTGAATCCCACGCGGACCGCAGTCCTAGACGTGCTGGCTTCCATGGGGGCGCCAATCAGCCTGGTTTCAGTGCACGGCTCGAGTGGCGAACTGGTGGGTGATATCGTCGCGCATTATGGCCCGCTTGACGGCGGCGTAATCTCCGGCACGATGGTGGCACAGTTGATCGACGAGTTGCCAATGCTGGTGGCGCTGGGACCTTACACCGAGCGGGGCATCGAGATCCGCGATGCGCAGGAGCTGCGTGTAAAGGAGAGCGACCGCATCGCCGCGTTGGCCGAGAACCTGCGCCGGATGGGAGCGCAAGTGGAGGAGCGTCCCGACGGCCTGCGCGTCGCTGGCCGCTCTTCGGGGGGCTCCGGCGCTGCGTTGCGCGGCGCCGAAATTGACCCGCACGGCGACCACCGCATCGCCATGGCCTTTGCCATCGCAGCGCTTGCCGCGGAGGGCGAAAGCATCATCCGCGACGCAGACTGCGCCGCCGTTTCCTTCCCTGATTTTTTTTCCACCCTTGACCGGCTCCTTGAGCGGTAGCGCAACCTCCCGGGGCGTACTGTCGATGTGTTGCAGCGCCAGCGTCTCGCTGGCTGTTTTCTGCGGAGAGCGGAGCAGCGTTTGAGGGGTCGCCGGTAGGAACCCGGCGCAACATCGCGTGAAAGGGCACGGCATGCCGTGCCCCTACAAGTGGAAACTGCAAGATGTTAACTCAGGGCAGCGATCCTACTGCCCTTTGTGGAGGCGGATAGTGCCGTAGGTGGTCTTGAGGCGAAGTTGAGGACCCTTGGTGCCAAGCTTACCTTCGAGTTTGGTATTACCGTGGCCCTCGACCTCCTTTTTCGGAAGCTCCTCGAAGTCGGAATCAATGTCGCCCGAGTGCGACTCGGCATGCACCTCAAAGCTCGACTTCGGTGGCAGCACCAGCTCGATGTTGCCGGACCTGTTGGTGACTTCCACGTCTTCGCGTGGCGGCTGCCGGAAGCGGATCTCGACGTCGCCCTCGCGGTTCTCGATGCGTATGCGACCGCCGACATTCTCCAGCACGACGTCGTATTTCGAAGTTGTCAGGGAGAGGTTGCCCGGCGCGTCAGCGATTTCCAGCCTCCCCGAGCCTGTCTCCAACCGGCCGGGCAACTGGCTGATGGTCAGGTCAGTTCGCCGGGAGACGAACCGCGCGCCTTTGGCCACTTTCTCGATGCGGATGGGGCCAAAGAACTCGCCCTCGAGCGTCGCGTCGCCCTTCACATCGGCGATTTCGACTTGGCCGCCGCGGCCCGAGAGCTTAACGTTCCCTTGCGCGCCGACAATGTGGACATCGCCGCGCTCCATCTGGGCACTTACATCGCCTCCCGTGTCCCGGATTTCGACGTTGCCGCGCTGCGCCTCGGCGATCACGCTGCCGGCTAGTCCAGCGATCTGCAGACCACCACGCGCGGTCTGCGCGACAAGGTTCGATTGCTTCGGCACGTGGACTTCCAGATCCACTCGCACCTGACCGCCCTGGTTCTGGGTGCGTACCTCATAGCCGCCGTTTGCCTCCGCGATTGCCACGTTCACCTGCCGCGTGCGATTCTCCGCATCCCTCTCGTCCGAGCCGCCCAGCGTCTTCTTGACCAGCGCACGAATCTCCGGCGTGTTCTCCGGCCGGACACTGATGTCGCCGCGCTCAGTGCGAATGGTGATGCGCGAGCCGGGTGGAATCGCCTTCGCGGGCAACTCCTCGCTGAACGAGTAAGGCTGCTCCCAAGGCGGCCACCCGAAGTCGCCTGGGTCGTGGTGGCGGATCACGCTGACCCCTTGGGCGGCGCCGGCCAAGCCCACCACCAGAAGCACTAGAGCGATGTCTCCCCCTGTAATCGTCGAAGGCGCGGCCTGCCCGGTGCGCTGCGCCGCCAGGTGGTCATATAACTTGGCCAACCCCCACAAGATCAGTAGGGCCGGCCACCAGCGCGTGAATAGCTGCCAGATGCCCAGCTCGCCCACCAGGTTGTTCCAAAGGAAAAGCCCGCCGATCAGGATCAGCAATAGGCCGCTGAAAATCGAGCGCCGACGTGGTTTACCGTTGGCCATTGGGTCTTCGTGCTCGCTCCTCAAGAATCCTCAGAGACATTCCTTGGCTGGCCGCAAAGGCTCGCCGCGAGCGGTCGCTTTGCTGCCTCGGAATAAAAGCGCCGCTGCCGCCGCCGGCAAGAGTTCACATGGTTGGGGATGTCATTCCAACCCCGCTGTGGCGAGCGAAGAATTTCTCCGTGCCTTCCACATGCGCCAACGCAAGCTCCCTCATGAACCCATGTGCCCTTCGGTGGAGGCGAATGCTTCGGCCAGCTTCAACAAGCCGATTACCACCAGCAATACCGGCCACAGAGCGCCAATGCCGTAGCCCCAGTGCCCACGGCTGACCAGGAACAGGACTCCCAAGGTGATCAGCACGGCCGGCCACGTCAGCCCGGAGACCTTGCACCGCTGACACGTGCATCTGATTGAGTCGCCCACCCTGCGTCGCCTCCTATGATGTCCGCCCCATTCGTTTCCACAGCATCAGCACTCCCAGCACGATGAGCGCCACCGACCAGTAATCGCCGAGCCAATCCCAGAAGGAGTAATACTTGTCCAGCAAGAAGATGACTCCCAGTGTGATCAGGATGATAGGTCCGATGGGCTTGTCGGTGCTCCATCCGCCCAAAGCGGAGGAGGGAGGTGCCTGCCCCAGCATTCTTGCCTTAGCAGTTCGGTAGGCGTCGATCGCCATGTAGAAGATAAACGCTGCCGTCATGATTCCAGAGAACGGCTGGGCCCGGCCAGAGCTGTCCAGGGTGACAAGCGCGGCAAAGATCACCACGTGGATCAGGGCCTTCATGTATTCGCCGTTGTAAACCGCGCCCAGGCCCGGGATAAACCCCAGGACCACAGCCAAGCCGGGGCTGACACCGCTCGCGACGGGTTGCGGTCTGGCGAGCATGTCGGCCAGACAAACTTCGCAGTAGAGGATGCCCCGGACGTCGCGTCTACATTGCGCGCACAGAGCTTTGCCGCAGTTGCGACAGAATCCGGTGGCCTCCACTTCGGTGTGGAGGGCGCAGTTCATTGCAGGCTCCTGGCCGGCAGGGCACTAAGCGCGCAGGCCAGCACTGAGTAATCCTGGTTGTTATCATGGGCCCGGTTGACCTCGCGCGGCGATTTCTGCTGTGGCCCGTTGGACTGCCCAGGCGGTTGTCCGGGGCTGGGTTTTGGTTCCGGCACCGGCTGCGCTTCGGGTTCCGGCCGCAGCCGGGACTGAATCTCGTAAACCACGCGCAAGTCGCTGATGAACTTCGCGCCGCGGGCGTACATCAGGTGCGCGCGCCGGTCGGCTGAGCGATAGATATTCACCGGGTTGAAATCCGCGAGCTTCGGTCTCCGCCACTCCCCGCCCAGCAACTGGAACAGCACAAGTGCCGTGACCAGCACGCTCACCGCGCCGTATGCGACTCGCGGCTGCCACACCGGCCGCAGCCAAGCCAGCCAGCTCCAGATACCTTGCTTCGCGGCGCGCGGCCCCAACGTCCTGTCCAGTATGTTGTAGATAAGCCGCGGTGGCGTTGGCAGCGGCTCCAGCTGGTGAAGCCCGGCCACGAAACCCGAGACACTCTTCACCAGCGGCGCGCAGCGCGCGCAGCCGGCCACATGTGCTTCAAATTCGCTGTGTTCCGCGACGCCCAGCAAGCGATCCACGTAGTCGCTCAGGCTTCCTTCGACTTGTTCACAATTCCAGGTCATGGCTTACTCCGGACGCACGCCCATCTGCTCGAGCAGTCGTGCCAGTTCGATCCGGCCGCGGTTGATTCGCGACTTAACCGTGCCTTCTGGGACGCCCAGCACATCCTGGATTTCTCGATACTCCAGCCCTTGCAAGTCGCGCAGAATCACGGCCTCGCGCAGATCGGGAGAGATTTTCCCTAGCGCCCGCTGCACCTGCTCGCCCAACTCCCCTGCCAGGGCGGCTTGGTCCGGCCGCCGCCCGGCGGATTCCTTGTTTTCCAGCTTGGGCATGGCGTCTTCGAGCGAGTCGGTTATGCGGTCGCGTTTGGTCCGGCGGTAATGGTCGATCAGCAGATTGCGCGTCACGCTGGTCATCCACGTAGCAAAGCCCCCGTGCGCCGAGCGATAGCTCGCTAGAGTCCGATAGACACGCAGGAAAACCTCCTGCGTCAAATCCTCGGCTTCATGCCCGTTGCCCGTGAACCGGTAACACAGATTGTAGGTGCGCCGAGTGTGCCGCCGCACTAACTCCTCCCAGGCCGAGCCGTCGCCTCGGAGGCATTGCTGGACCAGTTGAGAATCTGGCTCCAAGTCTCCATCAGCCTCGCAACCTGCAACGCTTCTTGGCCTCCACTAAAGGGAACGCAAATTGCATCGGAAAAGTTCCCCTGTCCCCGCTCCCCGGAGTCGCCCGGGCATCCCCTTGCGAGAGCGGGATTGGGAGCCGCGATGGGCGGCATCTTAGCTGTCCCGCAGCAACGGCACAAGCCTTTCGGAGACCTGGGCCCCGGGGGATGCCATTCAGGTGCTGCTTGGTTGCGGGCAGGGCAGTGGTGTCATTTGAATTAAATGACGGCATTACCGGGGCAGGTGTTTCTTGACACCCCTTCAACCTGCGGATACCCTGCGGACGAATGCGCGGCCTGCTCCGCAAGCTGCTATTTGTCGCACTGGCGCTGGTGGTTCTGGGCGCCCTGGCCTATCGGTCTCGCCGCATCATAA
>QHYU01000126.1 GCA_003224235.1 Acidobacteriota bacterium | reverse complement strand
GTGCGTTACGACAACCCGCTCGGCATCCTTCCGCCCGCTGCAGGGCCGGCCAAAGTTGTCCAGGCGCATCTCGAGGCGCTGAGTCGCGGCGAGGTGCGCACCGCGTATGAAATGTTTTCTCAGCAATACCGCGAGAAGGTTTCCTTCGAGGCGTATCAAGGGCTGGTGGTGAGGCACCGGCGAATGTTCAGCCTGCGCGAGTTCGAGTTCAGCCGCGAGGAGGAGTCCGGCGCGAACGCATCGCTGGAAACGCGAATCGTAGCCATGGACGGCGCGCGCTACGTAGCTCGCTTCACGCTGGTGCGCGCCGAGGGCCGCTGGTGGATCGACGGCGTTCACTGGGGCGCCGACGCCGGCCGCAGCCGCGTCGCGGTCTAAAGCTTGTCCTACCGGCGCGGATTGACACTCGGCAGCCCCGGGGCATAGACTCCAAGCTGACAATCAGCCGGCTGGGGTGACCTTTCGTGCAGCTTCTTGGGCTGCACAGAGGGCAAAGGGAAGGCCGCGAAAATCGGCCACGGTCCCGCCACTGTGATCGGCCGGCGCTGCTGGTTCGCAAGAACACCCACTGGCCCGTGCACAAAGAGCGAGCTGCTCAGCGGCTGGGCCGGGAAGGGCCGGTCTTGGTTGGGCAAGCGTGAAGATGCCTGAAGAGGATCGGAGCAGCGCCTCAATTCCGCAGCGTCCGTTTGCGCGTCTGGAGACGGAACGCTAGGAAGGCCGTCAGTCAGGAAACCTGCCCCGAGCCGTTGCTCGCTGACACCCTTCGCGAGAGAGGGTGCGGCCTGATGCCCCGCTTCTTCTCGCGGGGCTTTTTTATTGTGAAGAAAACGACGGGAAGAAAACTAAATCACCGTAAACAAGGATTTCGTGGCGCGCTGGCGCTTGCCCTGCAGCTCACGCTCTTGACCGCCGCGCAAGCGTGGGCACAAGGAGCCACGCCACAGCCGGCACAAAAGACAGACGTGCCAATCCCCGCGGTGCAGGAAGTGACCGACGAAACGGGCCGGCAAGTGAAGATTCCCCAGGCGGTGCGTCGGATCGTTTCGCTGGCGCCAAGCCTGACGGAAACCATTTACGCGCTGGGCGCACAAGACCGCCTAGTGGGCGTTACTGACTACTGCGATTACCCGCCCGAAGCGCAATTGAAGCCAAAGATCGGCGGACCGATCAACCCGAACCTCGAACAGTTGGTGGCGCTCAAGCCTGATCTGGTGCTCGTGACCAAGAGTCTGAACCGCCGCGAAACCGTTGAAGCGCTCGAGCGGCTGGGCATCGCCACCTACGCGACCGACCCGCGAACCGTCGAGGGCATGTTGGCCTCCACGGCGCGCCTCGCCGAATTGATCGGCGCGCGGGAGCAAGGCAAGACGCTGGTGGCTGGCTTGCGCGCGCGCCTGGCGGAGCTCAAGCGCCTGCTGGCTACTCACCCGGCGCGACGCGTGCTGTTCGTTGTCTGGCACGAGCCGCTAATCTCGATCGGGCGCGACACTTTCCTGGCCGCCGCCCTGCGCCTGGCCGGCGCCGAATCGGTGGCGGACACCACGCAGGACTGGCCGCGATTGGCGCTGGAGGAAGTCGTTCGACTGCAGCCCGATTACCTGGTGTTTGCCAGCTCGCATGCGGACGAGAGCGAGCGAAACTTCGAGGCGCTCCGCAGCCGGCCGGGCTGGCGCAGCCTGGAAGCGGTGCGACAGCGGCGGCTGGTGGTGATCAGCGACGCGGTGAACCGTCCTTCGCCGCGGCTGGTCGCTGCCATTGAGGAACTGGCGCGGCAGTTGCATCCGGAAGCCTTCGACGCAAAACCCGAAACTCGAGACGAAAAAAACGAAACCAGGCAACCGAAAAAAGCTACGGCAGCCAAGCGCTGGGGGTCCCGCCCGTGCGGCCGCTGACGGTCCATCGGCTGCTGTGGAAGTGCAGCATTCTCGCGGTGGTGCTACTCGCCGTGATGCTGCTGGCGCTGAAACTAGGCGCAGTGCCGATCTCCGTGACCGACGTATTGCTCGACCTGGGACGCGTGGTCCTCGGCCAGCGCGGCCAATTGTCCACTGAGTATCGGTTGATCGTCTTCGAGCTGCGCCTGCCGCGAATCCTACTGGGGATTATGGTGGGCGCGGCGCTTTCGGTGGCGGGCGCCGGTTTTCAGGCGCTGCTGCGAAATCCGCTGGCCGATCCTTACGTGTTGGGCGTATCGAGCGGCGCAGCGCTGGGAGCGATCCTTTCGCTGATTGCCTCGCCACACGTACCGCTGGCTACGCCGCTGGCGGCGTTTGCCGGGGCAGGGCTGACGATTGCGGCCGTGTATTTTCTCGGCCGGCGCGAAGGCCAGCTCGACAGCGGAACGCTGCTGCTGGCGGGCATCATCGCGGCATCGTTTCTTTCGGCGGTGATCATGTTCCTGATGACCACTCTCGCCGGCCGCGATTCCCGCGGAATGGCCTTCTGGCTGATGGGTGATCTATCGACGCCGCTGCCACCGGGAATGCGCTGGATTTTCGTGGTGGGATTGCTGGCCGCCACCGCCGCAATCTACAGCACGGCGGCAGACCTGAACCTGCTGTTGACGGGCGAGCGCGAGGCCATGCACCTGGGCGTGCACATTACCCGAGTGAAGCTGGTGGTGTACATCGCGGCCTCGGGGCTCACAGGGCTAGCGGTGTCGGTGAGCGGAGCGATCGGCTATGTCGGGCTACTCGTGCCGCACCTGATGCGGCTGCTATTTGGCACCGACTACCGGCTGCTGATACCCACTTCGGCGCTGGGCGGCGCGATCACCATCGTGCTGGCCGATACGCTGGCGCGAACGGTTGTCGCGCCAACAGAGTTGCCCGTGGGCGCCATGACGGCCATGGCGGGCGCACCGGTGTTCATTTACCTGTTGCGCCGGAGGCTGCGGTGAACTCAGCCGGCCCACAAGCGACCATGCCGGTCACACAACGGCCCGATGGGGACCGCGCGCGGCCCGGGCCGAATGAGGTTCGACTGGGAGTCGAGCAGGCCAGCTACGCTTATGCCGCCGCGGGCCGCGAGGCGCCGCTCTTTACGCTCGAGGCCACGAGCTTTCAGGCACGGCAGCGCGAGCTGGTGGCGATCCTGGGGCCCAACGCCAGCGGCAAGTCCACATTGCTGCAGCTCATCGCCGGCGCGCTCAAGCCGCTTTCGGGTCGCGTGCAGCTCGACGGGTTCGAGACCAGCCGGCTCGATCCGCGCACACGCGCGCAGCGCATTGCCGTCGTCCAGCAGGAAAGCTCGCTGCTGTTCTCCGTGCGGGCCTGGGAGTACGTCCTGCAAGGTCGGCACCCCTACGGCCGCGGGTTGCGCTTTGAGACGGAAGAGGACTGCGTCATCGTCGAGAATGCGCTTCAGCAGGTGGGTGCCGAGCATCTCCGGGACCGCTGGGTAAACCAGATCTCGGGTGGGGAAAAGCAGCGCGTCACTCTGGCTCGGGCGCTGGCGCAGCAGCCGCTGCTGTTGCTGCTGGACGAGCCCACTCTGCACCTCGATATCGGCGCTCAGGTTGGCCTTTTGCAACGGCTGCGCCAACTGGCGGAAGAGAATCGGTACACCGTAGTGGTGGTTACGCACGAGCTGAACCTGGCGGCGGAATTCGCCGACCAGGCGGTGCTGCTGCATCGCGGCAAATGCCTGCGGGTTGGCTCGCCCGCCGAGGTGTACAACCGCGAACTGCTCGAGCAGGTTTTCGAGGCCCCGCTCGAGGTGGAGATCGGCCCCGAGGGGAGGCCTCGTGTAACCGTCCGAGTGAAACGCACCGCAAGCGCGGGCTGATTGGGGTAACAGGCCAGCGCTGGCATTTTCACGCGACGCTCTCCGGCGGCCGGGGCGATCCGGCGGCCGGCAGGCGTTGCAATCATCCACCGCAGACTCCGTGCACGGGAAGACGGTGAGACGCCGTCGCCGCCGCGCGACTGTAAGGCGGAGAAGTTATCGAGCGCAGGCCACTGTTCCGCCAGGCCCTAACGGTGCCTATGTCGGAATGGGAAGGCCGCGCCGGTTAGATGTGCCGCCAAGCCAGGAGACCGGCGGAGTCCGCAGCCCGGGAAGGCTTGGGCTTCCCTTCCGAGCTTCTCGGGACAACCTTCAACTCCCGCGCGAGAGGGAGAGGAGGAAACGTCATGCGAATCAGCTTGCGGTTCTCAGTCGTCCTGGGGCTCATTTTGAGTGCGGTTTTGTCCGGCCACCTTTGCGCGCGAGCGCAATCCACCGCAACCCTTACCGGAACATTGACCGACCCTAGCGGCGCGGCCGTAGCGCGAGCCGCAGTCTCGGCGGAACGCCTGCCGGCGCCGGGAAACCTGCAGCGCGCAACGAGCGGGGACGACGGCCGCTTCACGCTGTCCCTCGCACCCGGCAAATATCGCGTTCGCATCACCCATCCGTCGTTTGCGCGCGTCGAAGAAGATCTAGCCTTAACCGTCGGCGAGACGCGCGAGCTGCGCATCCGGCTCGAACTCGAGCGGCTCGCTGCCACGGTGGTGGTTTCCGCGCATGCGGAGCCGGCAGCGGTGGAGGCCATCACCGCGCCGATCAGCGTCGTCACGCGAGAAGAGATCGAGCAGCGCCAAAGCGTCTCGCTCGCCCCGCTGCTCGAGAGCTTGCCGGGCTTCAGCCTCGGGCGCACTGGCCGCGAAGGCGGCGTCACTTCGCTGTTTCTGAATGGCGGCAATTACAACTTCACCAAGGTGTTAGTGGACGGTACCGCCGTGAACGAACCCGGCGGCGCCATCGATTTTTCCAATTTCACTTTGGACAATGTGGAGAAGATCGAGGTGGTGCGCGGGGCTGAAAGCGCGCTGTACGGCTCCGACGCCATGGCCGGCGTGGTGCAGGTCTTCACCCACCGCGGCACGACGCGGCGGCCACAGCTCATTTTGCTGGCCGAAGGCGGCGGATTCTCCACCGCGCGCGGCGCTGCGCAGTTGAGCGGGCTGGTTGGCCATCTTGATTACTCGGCCGCGGCGGCCTATTTTGAAACTGCCGGCCAGGGGCCGAATGATGGCTTCCTCAACCGCACGCTCAACGGCAACTTCGGCTGGCGTTTCACGGAAACTAACCGCGTCCGCTTGAGCCTCCGCAACAACACCAGCGACGCGGGCGTGGCCGGCCAGACGCTCATCACACCGCCCGACCTCGACCAGCATAACGGCCTGCGCAATTTCTCAGCGAACCTGAGATGGGACTTGGCCACGGGGTCGCATTGGAGACACCGGCTGGCGGGCACGGAGGCTTACAACCGCCAATTGTTCGACAACCCGATCAGTGACTTCTTCAACCCGCAAGATCCCTTCTGCAACTTCCCGCATTCGCCCACAGCCGTCCCCTCCGATTTCTGCGACTTCCCGTTCACTGTGAGGAACCAGCTCAACCGCGCTGGTTTTCAGGAGCAATCGAGCTACTTGTTTCGTCATGGCGCAGTCACGGCGGGCTACCAGTACGAGGTGGAGAACGGCTGGCTGAGCGGTCCGCACTTCCGGCGCAACAACCAGGCCGGCTTCTTCGACGCGCGTTACCAGCCGTGGCGGCGGTTGACACTCAGCGGGGGCGTCCGCGCCGAGGCCAACGACAGTTTTGGCACCCGCGTCGTGCCACGCGCGGGGGTAGCCTATGCCTTGCGCGACGGTCGCGATTTCTGGGGCGCCACGCGGCTGCGCTTTTCCTACGGCCAGGGCATCAAGGAACCCAGTCTCGTTCAGTCGTTCAGCGCCAACCCGTTCTTTCTCGGCAACCCAAACCTGCGGCCGGAACGCAGCCGGACATTCAATGCCGGGGTCGAACAGCGGCTCGCCTCAGACCGCGTGCGTGTCACGGCGGATTACTTCGATAACCGTTTTCGCGATCTTGTGAGCTTCGGTGGCAGCACGTTTTTCAATACTGACCTGGCACGCGCCCGCGGCAGCAACGTGGTTGTCGAAGCGCGTCTGATGCGCTGGCTGAACGTCAATGGCAACTACACCTACGATGACAGCCGCGTATTGAAAGCCCCCAACGCGATCTTTGACCCAGCGGCCAGCGAGGGCAACCGCCTGCTGAGGCGGCCCGTTCACTCCGGCAACCTCATCCTCAACGCCTCCTTCCTCCGGATGAATTGGAACCTGGCGGGGTACTTCACCGGGCGGCGCACCGACAGCAGTTTTGTGGCACCGGGTGTAACCACCATCCCAGGCTATGCCCGCTTCGACCTGGCAACGAGCTATGAAATTCGCCGCGGGGTCACGGTGTACGGCCGCGTGGCAAACCTCTTCGATAAGCAGTTCCAGGACGCGCTCGGCTTCCCGGCACTCGGCCGCGATTTCCGCTTAGGGGTGAAATTCGCTCTGGGCGGGGAGTAGTCGTGGGCGTTCGAGAAAAAATCCTCCTGTCGTGGAGCGGCGGAAAGGATAGTTGCATGACGCTCTACGAGCTGGAGAAGACCGGCGGCTACCAGATTGCTTCCCTGCTGACGACCGTCACCGATGAATACGACAGGATCAGCATGCATGGCGTCCGCCGAACTCTGCTGGAGCGGCAAGCTGAATCCCTCGGTTTGCCGCTCCATAAAATCTACATTCCGAAGAACTGCGCAAATCGCGAGTATGAATCCAGAATGGAGGAGGCGCTCGACAGATTTCGGAAGAGCGGCGTCGAGCGGGTAGCGTTTGGAGATATTTTCCTTGAAGACCTGCGCAAATACCGGGAAGCAAATCTGGCAAAGATCGGAATGCAAGGCCTGTTCCCCATCTGGGGACGCGATACGCGCGAATTGATTTGCACCTTCATTCAACTGGGCTTCAGGGCCGTTATCGTCTGCGTAGACTCCAAAGTTCTCGGCCAGTCTTTCGCCGGCAAGTTCATCGACGATGATTTTCTCCGCGAACTGCCTGCTTCCATTGATCCGTGCGGAGAGAACGGGGAGTTTCACTCCTTCGTATTCGATGGCCCGCTCTTCAAGGAACCAATCAGCGTTTCACCGGGCGAAGTCATCCAAAGGGATTCATTTTATTTCTGCGATCTGACGCCAGCTTCATGAGGCCCTTCGGAAAAGAACTATCGAATTCGTGACAGAGGAGAGACTTATGCGCGCCGCTCGCTTTGCTGTACTCTTTGGATTGGTGCTGGTTGCTGCCGCCTCACGGTTGGTACCCCATCCGCCGAATCTGACGCCGATTGCGGCGATGGCTCTGTTCGGCGGTGCCTATTTCCCGGATAAACGGGCCGCGTTTCTCGTGCCTCTGGCGGCCATGTTCCTCAGCGATCTGGCGCTTGGTCTGCACCGGGGATGGCCGGTCGTGTACGGCAGTTTCATGCTAATCGTGTGTATCGGTTTTTGGCTGCGCCGGTGCCGGACCGCGCTGCGTGTTGCCTGCGCGGCAGTAGCAAGCTCGCTGTTGTTTTTCGTTGTGACCAACTTCGACGTTTGGGCCCGGGGTTCTTTGTATCCGAAGACGAGCGAGGGACTCCTGGCCTGCTACGCAGCGGCGATTCCATTTTTCCGCAACACTCTCACCGGTGATGTTCTCTACTCCGCGGCGCTTTTTGGCGGTTTTGCACTCCTGGAGAGATGGTGGCCGGCGGTGCGGGAGCCGACGCTCAGGTAAGAGCGTACCGTTGACCACCGCTCCACAGTAAATGTCCAAGCGCCTGATGCTATAATTCGCGCTTTGCGATTGGCATGGCTACCCAACAAATACGCGGTGTGGCGCCAGACCTGCTCGAACGCTACGAGCCGGTCATCGGCCTCGAAGTGCACGCGCAACTGAAGACCGCCAGCAAGATCTTCTGCGCCTGCTCGACGCGCTTCGGCGACCCGCCCAACACAAACGTCTGCCCGGTGTGTCTCGGGCTGCCGGGAACATTGCCGGTGCTCAATCGCAGGGCGCTCGAACTGGCTATCCGCGCCAGCCTGGCGCTCCACTGCAACGTGCAAGAAAGCTCGCGCTTCGCCCGCAAGAACTACTTCTACCCCGACCTGCCCAAGGGCTACCAGATTTCGATGTATGAACTGCCACTGGCGACCGGCGGATGGCTCGAAATCGAATTCAACGGCGCGCGTCCCGATAAGACCGGGACCAGCAAGCGCATCGGCATTACCCGGCTGCACCTGGAAGAAGACGCGGCGAAAGCCATGCACGAGGGTTTTCCCGACTCAGACCGAAACTCCTACATTGACTACAACCGCTGCGGGGTGCCGCTGATCGAAATCGTCTCCGAGCCCGACCTGCGCTCGCCGGCTGAAGCCTACGCATATCTGACTACGCTGAAGCAGGTGCTCGAGTACACGGAAGTAAGCGACTGCAACATGGAAGAGGGCTCGCTGCGCTGCGACGCCAACGTGAGCGTGCGGCGGCGCGGCGCGGAGAAGTTCGGCACCAAGACCGAGGTGAAAAACCTCAATTCGTTCCGCTACCTCCAGCACGCGCTCGAATACGAGATCGAGCGGCATATCGGGGTGCTCGAATCCGGCGGCCAGATTGAGCAGGAGACGCGCCTGTGGAACCTCGGAGCCGGGCGTACCGAGCCCATGCGCTCGAAAGAGTATGCGCACGACTACCGCTATTTTCCCGAACCCGATCTGCTGCCCGTGCGCGTGAGCGCGGCGTGGAAGGCCGAAATCGAGCGCGCCATGCCCGAATTGCCCGGCGCCAAGCGCGCGCGCTTTATCCACGACTACGGCATCACACCGTATGACGCGGGCGTGCTGGCGGACACTCGCGCGCTGGCCGATTACTTCGAGGCGGTGGTTCGGGCCGGGGCGCCCGCCAAGACCGCTGCGAACTGGATCCAGACCGAGCTGCTGCGCCGGCTGAAGGACGCTGGGAAGGAAATCAGCGAAAGCCCCGTGGCACCTGCGGCGCTCGCCGATCTGCTCAAGCTAGTTGAGAGCGGCCAGATCACCGCCGCAAGCGGCAAGAAAGTGTTTGCCAAGATGTTTGAGACCGGGCAGCCCGCGCAGGCCATCATCGCCGCCGAAGGCGTCTCACAAATCAGCGATGCAGGAGAAATCGAACGGCTCTGCCGCGAGGTGATCGCCGCCAATCCCGACAACGTCGCCAAGTACCGGGCCGGAAACGAGGGTGTGTTCAAGTTTTTCGTCGGCCAAGTGATCCGCGCAACCCGCGGCCAGGCCAATCCGCAACTGGTGAACGATACCCTCAAGCGTCTGCTGGGCTAGTGAGGGCGCGGCATGCCGTACCCCTACACCTCCGGTTCGGCCCCAGCTTCCAACTTCTAGAATCTTATCCGGGAGACACAGATGGCCCAACTGAAAGAGGGAGATCAAGCGCCGGAATTTCGATTGCCGGCCGATGATGGCAAGGAGATCGGGCTTCGCGATCTGCGCGGCAAGCCCGTCGTGCTGCTCTTCTTCCTCAAAGCAGGGACGTCGGGTTGAACCAGCGAAACGTCCGAGTTTCGCGACGCCAAAGCAAACTTTGACAAGGCCGGCGCGGTCATCTTGGGTTGCAGCCCAGACACAGTAGAGGCGCAAGCCAATTTTCGGGCCAAGCACAAAATCAATTTTTCGCTGCTGAGCGACCTGGAATTCAAGGCCATCGAGGCTTATGGCGCGCGCCGCATGAAGAGCTTCCTGGGAAAATCGTTCCTGGGGATCGTGCGCAGCACTTTCCTAATCGGCGCGGATGGGAAGATTCTCAGGATCTGGGAATCGGTGAG
>QHYU01000125.1 GCA_003224235.1 Acidobacteriota bacterium | reverse complement strand
TTTTCATCCGTGGACCGTCTCACGCGCAGCGTGGCTCTCGTTGCTCTACCTGATTGTCGCCGGCTCCATCATCGGGTTTACCGCCTACGTATGGCTGATTCACCATCAATCGCCCACAAAAGTCGGGACCTACGCGTACGTGAATCCGGTTGTCGCCGTGCTGGTTGGATATTTCCTGGGCGGCGAAGCACTTGGCCTGCGAACGATTCTGGGAACTCTCTTTGTTCTGATCAGCGTGGTAGTGATCACCATGACGCCAGCGAAGAAGCCGGAAGCGGCACTCCCGGTGGAAGACGCGACAGAAGTCGTGGGATCGTAATCTAAAAGCGCGGCGGGCCGTATGTAGCCCGTCACTCGGGAATAATCCCGAGAGGCGTCGCTAATCGGCTGCGAAGGAGCTCACGACTAGGTATAACCGACTTTGCGTGCACGGGGTAATTCCACTCACCATTCTCCCGAATTCCGGCTGCTGGGTTGTTGATCCATTCGAGTTCGCGAATCGGAACCGGCGATTCCTCGTACCCCGCAGCGGTGTTGACGTTCGTTTTGGTCTATAGTACGATGCGTACTATGAAGGTACGCGGCGTATGATTAAGCGCAATCCCAACTCGACACTCGCCTTTGCCCTTCTCGGGCTGATCTGGCAAGAGCCACGTTCCGGCTACGACCTGAGAAAATTCTTTTCTTCCACGCCGATGATTTCCTTCAGCGACAGCCCGGGGGCCATCTACCCCGCTCTGCACCGCCTCGAGCTACGCGGGCTTGTGCGCGGGCATGTGGAGGAGCGGTCAGGTCTCCGGCGTCGCAGGATTTTCCAATTGACTGCCCGAGGGCGCGCGGAATTCAAGCGGTGGCAAAAGCAGCCGGTCAAGCGGCACGACGTGGTTCGAAACCTGGACGCGCTCATGCTGCGGTTCGCCTTCATGGATCAGTTTGCCGAGAAGGGTGCCGCCTTTCGATTCCTGAAAGGTCTCCACAAGGAACTTGCCGCATACATTCCAAGTCTTCGGGAATACCTCATATCGAACCGAGATTACATGCCGCAAGCGGGCAGGCTTGCTCTCGAAAGCGGCATCCAGGGCTATGAAGCTCAGCTCCGCTGGACAAAAGCCGCGATGGCAACGTATGGAAAAACCAAAGGAGAAAGGCGATGAGGATGCTGCGTATCGTGCTCTATTGTCTGCTCGGCGGCCTGTCACTGACGGTCGCCGCTCTAGGAAACGGCGAGTTTGGTTGGTGCTGGCTGGCGGGCATCGTGCTGTCCGCTTCGTTTGTGCCCGTGGCTCTGCTCGGACCACGCCCGGCACTCTATCAGTTCGGCGTGATCACGCCCGTGCTCTTGCTTGTCACGGTTTTGTGCTTGTGGTCGGAAGCGCTGATTTTCGTGCAGGCGCCGGAAATCCAGCAACATGCCGTCCGCAACCTGATTGGGGCATCGGTGATTTATGTCATGGCGGCGATTGTGCTGGCTGCCCTGGCTGTGATGTTGAAACTGTCGCGGGTGGACGGTTCGAAGGTGGAGTTGCGCTCGGCAGACAAAGTGGCGCTGCTGGTCGTGGTCTGCGGCATAGCCTATACCCTGTACTATCTGGTTTTCGGGGCGATTACGTACCGGTTTTTCACGAAGGGCTACTACCCCGATGCGCCTCAACTGGTTGCGAGACTAGGCCTCTGGTTTTGGGTGATCCAAATTGGCCGCGGAGTGCTGATGACTTTGGCTGTGCTTCCGGTGATCTCCACTCTGCGGATGAGCCGGGTGCAGGCGGCCCTCGCCGTAGGCTTGCTGATCTGGGTAGCAGGAGGTGCGGCGCCTCTCCTGTTGCCGAATGCCTTTATGGGCCCGACCCAGCGCTTCATTCATACCATCGAGATACTTACGCAGAATGCATCGCTCGGCATCACGGCAGTGCTGCTGCTTCGTCCGAAGCAAGCCGCAGCGGTAACCGCTCGCGTATGAGCCGCCCGCGGGCGAAAGGGGGCGAAGAGCTCTCTTCTTCGAGGTTTGCCGTCGTTCGACGGGGCTTATATGAACTCCGGGAAATCGGCTAATCCGGCAGGCCGAGAGCCTAGCCGGGATCGGCTGCTGTCGCTTTCACATCCCGGATCTTGCGAACGACCAACTTGGTCCTGAATGCCGCCAGATGACCCCATCCTGGATGGTATTGTTTCCGGACAGCGTCTGGCAGCTTGGGGTCGGGCAGAGGAGGCCCGTAGAATTCACCCTCGACCACGACATAGGCTCGCCGCGAACGTTCAAGTAGCTTGCGTAGCTTCTCTTTGTTCTGCTGGGAACGCAGAGCAAGTTCGACCCACGTAGCGTTCCCTGGACAGTTGGCATCCTCCAGAATCCCAAGCTCTAACCCTTCACTGAAGATGCCGGAAACCAACACCGTCTCATGATTACCGTCGGCCACTTTCTCTTGCAAAGAACATAGCGAGGTTGCCTTTGGGCTCTTTGTCGCAGATTGGCCGAAGCACACTCCTGCAAAAAAGTACATCGCAAGTAGAGCAACAACATGAAAAGTCTTTTGCACCTTTAGCCTCCCCTCACTGGTGCGGAACAGTAATGTTCCCGACCGAACCGCCTTGGTTGGTCGGCGATAGTGGCTTGCCGTTGCTTCTATACAACGGCGAATTGGCGGCGCAGAGCCCACAAGCTGTGAGACTCAAACCGAAGCAGGTCAGCGGGATGAAATGGTAGGCCCGTGCGGGCTCGAACCGCAGACCTCCACCGTGTCAAGGTGGCGCTCTAACCAACTGAGCTACGGGCCTAGTGAGTAGCTACTTTAGCATAAGGGAGGAGTTTGCCGCAGGTCTCGTTATCGATCAGAAGCTGGAGCGCATCTACGAGCTGGCCAACCGGCGGCTGAGCCCGAAGGCGCCCCAGGAGCTTCTACCGCCCAAGCAAAACAGAGCTCGTCCAGGGAAAAGGCTGTGGAAAGACGCTCCGTGGAAAAGTCTAACAACAGACTTTTCCACTTCGCCTGGGAATCCGCCCACAAGGCGGTCGCAGGGACACCTGAGATCCGAAACCGCTTTTAGCTACCTCCCATCTGCACGCTGAGGTAGGTTTCGAGGCCAAGTTGCTTGATGAGCCCTAACTGCGTCTCGAGAAAATTCACATGCTCTTCTTCGTCTTTTAGGATTTCCTTAAGGAAGTCGGCCGTGGCATTGTCGCCAGCTTTCCGGCAATTTTCGACAGCCTGGTTGTAGGCGGTCACAGCGCTCTTTTCAAGCGCCAGATCGAATTCAAGCTGCTGCGGAACGTCTTTGCCGATCTTCAGCTTGATCATCTCGTCCATCCGCGGCGTTCCTTCGAGAAAGAGGATGCGTTCCATAAGTTTTTCGGCGTGCTTCATCTCCCCGATGGATTGCTTCTTGACGAAGTCGCCCAAGCGTTTGTAACCCCAGTTCTCGCACATTTCGGCGTGCAGCATGTACTGGTTGATGGCCCCAAGCTCTTCCCTCAGCATCTCGGATAGTGCCGCCAGCACTTCAGGTTTGCCCATCATTTGCGAGCCGCCTCCTTTTGGCGAAAACAAACGTCCCATTCTACCCCGGACCGGGGAAACCCATGCAGGTGCAGTCGCGGATGTTCTCTACAACCAAACAGAAGGCGAAAAGGAAGGGGCTGCCTGTCGAGTGCTGGCCTGCTCTTGAAGCGGCCACGGACGCGGCTCGCCATCAAACCGAATGCCCAGCTTCAGAACGCTCAATGTTCCGACGCCTCGAGTAGCTCGGCCAGGTACTGCTTCCAGACCACCGGGACGCTGTGGGTGCCGTGGCCACGCGTCTGGTCGGTGATGGGCAGCAGAATGAACCGAGCGCCTTTCACTTTCTTGATTTCGCGTTCAGCGACGCCGAGTTCGGGCGGGTTGATGATGTCGTCTGCGGAATTGATGGCCACAACGCGCGCCTTGATTGTATCGAGAACCGGGGAAGGGTCGTAGTTCCGTGAGGCGTCAAACTGGTACAGCATGTCATTGGCGTCAGCGGTTGCGATTCGCGCTTTCAGCCAGTCGTCCAGGTATTTATCAGCTGCATCTCTTGCGGGATAGCTCGTCTGCATCTGGAGCGGGCTGCTGCCCATGAGCATCAGAACGTAGAGCGCCGCCCGGAGTCCGCGCGGCTGCGCGGTGTACTCCCCGAGATTCCAGCCGGGATCGGCGCGGATGGAATCTATGATCATCTTGCGCCAGATGCGATTGCGGCCGGCGATCTGCACCGGCAAGCAGGCAAGCGGCATCAGCGCATCCATGAAGTCGGGATACGTTTCAGCCCAGAGCCAAGAGTGCATGCAGCCCATCGAAGTGCCCATCACCAGGCGGAGATGATTCACACGCAGGCCTTCAGTGAGGAGCAGGTGCTGCGCGTGAACCATATCGGCGTAGTCGTATTTCGGAAAGCGCGCATGCGGGCCGTCGCTCGGTTTGCTCGAGCGGCCGTGGCCGATGGAATCCGGAAGGATGATGAAGAAGCGGCTCGCATCCAGCAGTTGTCCCGGCCCAAAGAGCACGCCGGAAAATTGCCGGGAAAGGAAATTCCGGCCCGAACCCCCCGTACCGTGCAATATCAGCACGGCGTTTGTGACTCGCCCGGTTGCATCCCGCTTAGGGGCGCCGAGCGTGGCATAGTGCAGAGTCATTTGCGACAGCGCTTCCCCGGAGCCGAAACGGAACATGCGGGTAACGAAGTCGCCTTCCTGTGACGCGAGCGGCGAGGCTGAGGCCGACTGCTGGGCCGTCTGCGCCTGCGCAGCGCACGCCGCTGTGCTGCCGAGCCAAAGGATCACCGCCCAGATTTTCCGGATTCGAGTGCTGGACATCGTATGCCCCTTCATGCAGACGCAACACCAACTCCTGAGGAAGCGCGCTCCACCTGCACAGCGGTGCCATAGGCGAGGACTTCAGTCACACCCTGCATCACCTCATTCGCATCGTAGCGCATGGAGACCACCGCATTTGCTCCCCGTTCAGCCGCGTGCTGGAGCATCAATTCCAGGGCTTCTGCGCGCGTCTTCTCGCACAATTCGGTGAAGAGAGTGATGTTGCCTCCGAAAATGGTTTGCAGTGATGCTCCCAGGGTTCCGATAATGCTTCGCGACCGGACGACGATGCCTCGTACCAAGCCCATCGTCCGCACGATGCGAAATCCAGGCAATTCCAAAGCCGTAGTGACCATGTTGAGTTGAATCGTATTGTTCATGATCTGCTCCTTTTTTAGGCTACGGTGATTCTATCGCGGCGCGACGCACGTCCCAAGCTCTGGGGCCGAAAGAACACGCGCAATTGGGGAAGCGCTTTCCGCTGTGAAGCGGGCGCGGATCTCGTGAAAGGCCGCCAGCGCGGGTCACCCATGGCGCGCTCTGTAGAGCCGTTTTAGGAGCTGAATTTGACCCGCGTGATAAATATCGTGGAAGGCTACTCCCACGATCAGGTCCAAGTAACTTGAACTTGTCGGCGCGGGCCGCTGGCGGAGCCTGCTGTGGGAAAACGATTGGACCGCCACCCGCAGTTGGTGGTGCTCCTGCTCGAGCAGCGCCACATCTGCGCGCCACTGTTTCTCATCCGCTGCCGCGGGCCGCGCGAACCAGTTGCTGCCCGGGAGAGGGAAAGCCCCGCGCCTGTCGCCGCGCAGTCGCCGGCGCGCGGCGTATTTCCAGTACGCGGCATGGACCACTAACTCCCAGATGTTATGGCGACCCGAGCCGGGTCGCCAGGCGGCCTCGCGCGAGGTTACTCCCCGGATGCTTCCGCGCAGATTGGGGCCATGCCACGCTCTGTGGTCAAAGGCCAGATCGATTGCGTCCAGCAAGACTTCGATTTGCGGATGGAGTGTATTTTTTCTCATGGATAGTTTTCACCGGTCATTTTCGCAACGCTCTCGCGTGGGCTCCGATTCGGAATGGCGTCCCAGCAGGGCATCTGCCGAGTCAGGCGTTGTGCTCGAATGGAACTGCCCTTTCGACCAAGAGCCCTGCCTCTGAAGAGGCAGGCTACAGGCCCGCGACGCGGTGTTCGAGTTCGCGCGCAATCTGTTCGGGGTCGGTGCCGGCGGGAAATGTCACCGGCGCGCCGATGCTGACTTGGATGCGGCCGGGGCGCGCGAATCTTCGGCCTGACTGCTTCACACCAAATAAGCCATCAATGCGCATCGGCACGATGGGAATTCGTAGATTATTTGCCAGCAAGCCGATTCCGGCGCGGAACTTCCCCGGCTTGCCATCGGGCGTCAGCTCCCCTTCGGGGAAAACCAGCACGCTATAGCCGCGGTCAACCGATTCGCCGGCAAACTGAAAACTCTTGCGAAAGCCGGACTGCTGCGGCAGCGGGAAGACATTAAACAGAGCCACGACCAGCACATAACCCAACCGGTTGAGCCAGCTCAATAGGAAGTTCATTTCGGCCGGGGGATGCCGCATAGCTTGTAGAGTTTCGCCTCCCATTGCAGTCGCCAACCGATGCCGAAACCGCATGGGCAACGCCGCCAAAATGAAACCAATATCGCTCCTGCGGGTGACGTGATTCGAGATGACCAGCACAGGGCCGCGCAACCCGCGCAGGTTTTCCCGCCCGCGCACGCGAGGATGAGCAAGCAGATGCGTGGCCGGCCAAACCAGCAAATAATAGACCGCGAGACGCACCCAACGCATCGGCCAGCGCTGTGTCCAGCGCGGGTATCGGTAATCGGAGCGGCGCCGCGGGGCTGCGCCTTGCGAGGAACTCTCGCGCAGCAAGCGCTCGAGCTCTCCGACTGTGGCTACCGCGGCGAACCTTGATTCGTTCAAATCAATCTGGTACCGGTCTTCGATTGCGCTCAATAGTTCCACCTTATCGAGCGAGCTGAGATCCAAATCCGTGGCGAGCTGCGCGTCCGGAGCGAGCGGCCCGGGCGCGCGATGGGTGACGCGCGCGATCAAGTCGGCCAAAGTTCCGGGTTCGCCCGTGCCTCCAGCTTGGACACCTGATTTCTCCTGGGCCGGCATGGCCAGTCGCGCAGCAACGCTCTCGGCGATCACGTTGGTTCGAGGCTTCCCGGTTCCGGTCCGCGGAAAATCTTGTTCGGGCCAGAGAAACCAGCGGCGCATGCGCTGATACTCGGCCAGGCTTTCATTGGCGCGCTTGACCAGCAGTTCGGGATCGCCCGCGGAGTCGCGCAGGATCAACACGGCGCACGGTTCGGCATTGCCGTCGCGCTCGAGGCCCACGACCACGCAGTCGCACACCTCAGGTTCGCGGCGTAGCGCCGCCTCCAGATCCTCGGGATAAACGTTCATACCCCCGGGCGTGACGATGACGTTTTTCTTTCGCCCTTTGAAGTATAGATTGCCCTCCGCGTCCACTGCGCCGATGTCCCCTGTGCGAAACCATCCGGGTTCCTCCGGCGATGACGCTGGCGCACTGGCCGGCCCTGCAGCTTGTACAGGCTGCACTTCTTGACTCCGCCAGTACCGCGCCGTGATGCTTTCTCCTCGCACCAGGATCTCGCCGTTCGCGTCGAGCTTGATTTCGCGGCCGGGTAAGACCTTGCCGATCGAGCCCCTCCCTAAGCGAAAGGGATGATTGACGCTCACCAGTGAAGTGGTTTCGGTCAGTCCATAGCCCTGGATCACCGCAAACCCCAGCCGCATCCAGAAGTCTTCCACGTCCGCTGGCAGCGCTGCGCCGCCGGAAAGGAAGGCCCAGAATTTCCAGCCGAAGCGGCGGTGGATCCCCCGAAAGCGCCACATACGCTGGAGGAACTTCTGGTCTTGGGCTGCCTGCATTTGCTGGCGGAGCCAAGCGAGGCGACTCTCAGCTTCGAGGTCGCGTTCGAGCTTGTCCTGCAGGGTTTCAAGCAGCCGGGGCACCGCCACCAGGACTGAAATGCGTTCGCGCCGGATGGTGCGCAGGACTTCCGATGGATTCAGCGTGTCCTGAAAAACGACGGTGCCAGCCAGGAGGGGAGGTACAAAAAGGCCCATGAACTGCCCGAAGACGTGGCTCAGGGGCACCAGATTCAGAAAGCGGATGGGGTGGAAGAAGCGTTCGTATTTTAGATATTTCCTGATTTCCGTTTCGAGTGGCTCGAGATTAGCGAGGATATTGCCGTGCGTGATCACCACGCCCCGGGGCTCGGCGGTGGTACCAGAGGTGAAGATAATCTCCAGCGTGGAGTTGCGTCGCAGCTCCGGTGAGGCGTACGGCTTGCGCGGATGGTGCGCTACCACTTCCGGCAGGTCTTCCAGCGCCAACGCAGGCAAGGCCGGATCGAGCGGGGGCCGCTCACGCGAGCAAACCTGTAATTTGGCGCTTACCTGCCTGGCGACGCGCAGAGCAAAATCCGGCGCAGCAGCATTGTCCATCGGGACGACCACAGCACCGCGCAACACGCACCCGAAGAACGCTGCGACCCATTCAGCGGAGTTATGGCCCCAGAGGAGCACGTGGTCGCCCACGTCAATTCCCCGCGCTTCAAGCTCCGCGGCAAATTGCGCGGCGGCTTCGCTGACCTGCCGGTAGGACCACCGTGCTATGTGGTAGCCATGCCGGTGGACGTACGCTGCATCTCGACCTTGGCGCGAAAACTCTTCCAGGTATTCCAGGAGTGACCTACGCGGGGCTTTCGCGGGGGTCTTCACGGTTTTCGCCACAGCAGCTGCGCCACTTTTGCACTGAAAAACCAGTGGCCTCTGTGGCGCTCGATATGCAATCCGGCGGCGTCGCGCTGAGCAGTTTCGAGCAACTTCACCCGAAGATGACGCTGCAGGCGCCGCTGCGCTGGGACTCCCCCTTCTCCGACTGCCGCCCCGAGCCAGTCTTCCAGGCGGCGCTTTCTCTCCGATACCTTGGCGTCGAGCAGCTCAAGGCTCGCCTGCCGGAATAGCGCGGTCAGCTCAGTCAGCGACAGCAGGTGCGCGGACACCCCGGCCGAGCGGAGGCGCTCGAGCCGGTCGAGTTCAGCGCTCTGGGCAGGATCCTCCGGTGCCACCGCCTCGAGCACCGCCACGCGGCCGCCCCGGCGAGTTACCCGGCACATTTCCGCCACGGCCTGCACCGGCGCAGGAAAATCAGCGAAGGAAAAGGCGCAGGCTACCAGGTCGAATACATCACCAGGCAGCGGAAGCTGCTCCACGTCGGCCACGGCGAAGTGAACCGGGGGGTAGCACCGTCGGCGTCGCGCAACCTGCGCCCGGGCGATCATTTTCTCGGCCAGGTCCACGGCGTAGACTCGGCAGCCGTAGCCTACCAGCTCCAGCGCTAGCGTGCCCGGCCCGCAGGCGAGATCGAGGACTTTCTCGCCAGCGCGCGGGCGGACCCAGGCCACGTCCGCCTGGGTCTCGCGTTGCAGGCGAGAGAAGACCACGCGCGCATACGGCCCCGAGAGCCGGTTGAACAGCCGCTGCACCCCGGCCTTTGGCTCGGGCAGTGCCATCGGCAGGAATTATATGCCCGTGCCCGCGATTCGGAGCCAACCGCTCTTGGGGGATAGGTGAAAGCTGTGAAAACTGGGGGAGTTGGCAGCGGCAGCACCTATTCATCATAACCTGCTTATAATGAATAAATTAGCGCAATTATGTGCAAGGGCCCGCAGATCTGCGATTTCATTTCAGTGGACAGGAGCGGTAGTGTGTGATAGTATGTCATTGCGTTTGATGCTCTTGTGATTCCTTTTGACTCGTTCAACGGGGCTGCAAGGATAAACTTGCAGCTTTTTGTTTTTACGGGCTAGAGGCACCCACAAGGTTGGGGACGAGAAGCACCAAATAGCTTAAACACGAGG
>QHYU01000150.1 GCA_003224235.1 Acidobacteriota bacterium | reverse complement strand
ACCTGCTGCACGATCTTCCCGCTCGCCACGTCTTCTCGTTCCACCAGGCTGTACCGCTTGTGGCTGTCAAAGGCGATATACTCTCTCATGCGCGACTCCTTTTCTTTCCTAAAAGGGATCTCCACCGTCAGCCTACGCTGACGGCAGGAGTCGCGCTTTCATATATTCATTCCGAGCCCCGCCAGGGGCGGGATAAACTCCGCGAGGAATCTCTCTGCTCACGAAATCAAGCACTTAGAGAGATTCCTCGTCGCCGGAGCCTGTCCCGAGCAAAGTCGAGGGGGCTCCTCGGAATGACGACATGATGAGTTTTTCAGCAGCCTGCTAGGCGAGGCCCTGTAGCCCCGGTCTTCGGACCCAGGCTTTGCCTGTTACTCGAGGGCTTTCCCAGTGACTACGCGGTCGCGGCCCTCCGCTTTAGCGCGGTAGAGGGCCGTGTCGACGGCGTGCAAGATGTCCTCGACAGTTGTGCCGTGCTCTGGGAAAACAGCTACGCCGACCGACAACGTCAGGGCTCCGAGGGTCTGGCCCCGGTGCTGTACGGTTAGGAATTTGAACTCTTCCCGCAACTGCTCCGCGCGTTGCTGCGTAACCTCGATCGAGGCTTCCGGCAGAATCACGACAAACTCCTCGCCACCATAACGGCACGCAATGTCTTCGCCCCGGGTGCGGGACCTTAGGAATCCTCCCAGCTTCCGCAGCAGCGCGTCGCCGGCCGCATGACCATACGTGTCATTGAAGACCTTGAATTTGTCCAGGTCGAGCATGATGGCTCCCAGCCGGCGCTGGTTCCGGGCCGCTCGCCGCAACTCGCGCGCCAACGACTCTTCCATGTACCGCCGGTTGAACAACCCCGTGAGGGGATCCCGAATCGACTGCATCCGTAACGTTTCCCGCAACCGCAGGTTGGCCAGGGCCAGGGCGATGTGTCCCGCCGTGTTGACCGCTAGCCGCTGTTGGGCATCGGTCAAGTGATTCTCCCGCTCCACCGCGCCGCTGCCGCTCTGCACATGCAACACTCCAAGTGCCTCGCCCTGCCCCATCATCGGCACGCACAGATAGCTCACGCCACGGAACACACCCAAATGCCGGCAGACCAGGCCCGAGGCGGGATCCTCCACCGCGTGCACCTGCCCGCGCCGCAGCGCCCAACAGTCCTCGGGAGCGAACACGCGCTCACCCACTAGAGGCTGACCCCAGATCGCCACCGCCTCGACCAGGTTCTGCGAGGCATTCAGAACGCACAGCGAGCCCGCCTCGCTGGGGAAGAGCTGCTGTGCGGAGCGCGTAACGACGGCGTAGGCTTCCTCCGCGCTAACGCAGGTCTGCAGCAGTTCAACCATCTCGTTGAGCAGAGTGGTTTCCTCAGAGCGCTTCTCGAGCGCCTGCAACCAGCCCCTGAGCACGGCGTTGCCTTGCTGAAGCGCTTCCTCGGCACGCCGGCGCTCGGTAATGTCCTGATAAACGACATAGACTCCTTCCAATTTCCCGTTCACGAATACGGGCACGCCGCAAATCCCCACATCCACGACCGTGCCATCGCTCCGGCATCTGCGGCCAGTGGTGCGCAGAACCTGGCCAGATAAAACACTCGGGCTGACCTCGATCGTGTCGGTGCCTGTGACGTAGTCCTTGATGAGTTCGCCCAGCTTGTGGCCCAAAATCTCTTGCCGCTGGTAGAGGAAAAGGTCCCCGAACACGGGATTGCAGATTAGGACACGTTGCTGGGGGTCAAGCACAACCGTCGCCAGCGGGCTATTTTGCACCAAAGCCTCGAGAAGACCCATGCGCTCCGCTAGCTTGAGTTCAACAACGGATAGCGGCGTACTGGGGACCAGGGTCTCGCTGACACCAAGGGGCTCCGCTCGTTGTGTTTCACCTACCTGCACTGCGTCGATAGCTTCGAAGAATGAGACGGCATCGCCATTATTGCCTTCCTTATCCGCTACCGGTGTAACGCTATATTGGACTGGCGACTCGACTCCATGCCTGGCAACCAGCCATGCGTTTTCCGCTTCATGCCTGCGCAGAGCAATTTCAATCGAGGTCCGAAGATTGATGTCTTTAAATGGTTTAATAATGTAGCCGAATGGCTCCGTCGCCTTTGCGCGTTCCAGCGTCGCGTCGTCAAAATAAGCGGTGAGATAGACAACGGGAATGCCGAGGCGACTCTGTAATTCCTGGGCCGCTTGCACTCCGTCCGTCTGCCCTCTCAACACGATATCCATCAACACCAAGTCCGGATGAGTCTCCTCTGCCCTTAGGATTGCCTCTTCTCCGGAAGAGACAACCGCAGGTACGGAATATCCCAAGCGCTTCAACCTTGCTTCCAGGTCCATTGCGGTGATGCCTTCGTCCTCGACGACCAGGATCTGTGGCGTGGACATCGTCAGATCTCCTTTCCGGATTCATTCGCAAAAGTCAGCTTGAACGCTAACGCGATCCCGGTGGGAGGCCACACGAGCGTCGCGCTGGGATGCACGAAGGCCAGCCTTAGCCCAATTTTGCCTGTGAGGAAATAAACGGCGGCTGTGATGGCGACAAGCGCTAGATTCGTAAGTAATCGGGAATGCAGAAAGTGCCTAGAGGTCAATTGGTTCGGCGTCTTCCCCGAGGCGAGAGGAGGGAGACTCTCTGCGATCCACTGGAGTACGCCAGCCACCATGGCCCCAACGCCTCTTGCCGCATTTAAGGGCGAATAATTCAGATGCTGTGCAACTCTTGCTTGAGCGCAGAGTGTAGTCAAGGTCGGAATTCCGCCAATGTGCCCTCTTTGCTTACAAGAGCGAGCAGATTCGAGGCTCCACAGCGGTGCCAGAGCCCAGCTTCACAAGCAAGATCGGAAAAAATCGGCCATATTTTCAGAGGTTTCGGGAGTTTGGGTTCAGCCTTTCGCGCTTCGCCGTTACCGCAGTCGAGACGCCGTCGTGAGCGCCTAGAAGCACAAGTGCTTAGTTTGGTGAGCACCGGCTATAGTTCCCGATCCGGTTATCCACACTCTTTTAAAATTTAGCTTGAGACGACTCTCGAGCTAATCCGGTTAGATATTACCGTCTGCTCTTTCGCGTGCCGTCGTTCGGTTTCATCTGAGACCGCATGCTGGGCATTTTTCTGCTAAATTTAGGACAGTGCCCCGGAGTGATTTCAGGTAAAGAGTCGATTAGACTGGGATATCGTGCCCAAGCTCTTAATTGTCGAAGATGACGAAGCAATGCGGGAGCTGCTTCGAGATCATCTGGAAGACGAGTATGAAATCATCGAGACTGGAGACGCAAGCGAAGCCCTCGCGCTTGCGCTGCAACAAAAGCCTGATTGTGTTCTGCTGGATTTGGTGATGCCAAAGTTTTCCGGCTTCGAGCTGTGCCAAACTCTGGCCTCCGTCAGCCTCACCCAGCTGATCCCGATCTTCATCATCAGCGGGGAGCCTGCCGAGAAGTACAAGGCATTTTGTCAGAATCTCGGTGCCGCGGAATACTTTGAAAAGCCGCTGGATTTCAGCAGGCTGAAGGCCCGCTTGGCGGACGTCCTGAAGGCCAAACAGCCGGAGCGCCGGGCTGAGGTGCGGATTCGGCTGAGAGTGCTTCTAAGGCTGGAGGGAACGGACACAAGTGGAGCAAAGTTTGAGGTGCTGGCCACGACGGAGGACGTAAGCGCAGGCGGCTTCTTTTGCGGTTGCCCGGCTCAATTAGAGAAAGACTCAGTGGTAAAGGTTTTCTTAAGCCAGGAAGACCGGTACATAGGGCAGGCGCGCGCGGTGCGCTCCGAACGGCGCAATACAGCTTCGCCGCACTACGGGTTTCAATTTGTCGAGAAGCCGAGCCGGTGGATCTTGCAATAGCCCAAACGCCTTGAACAACCGGGCTGTCCTCAGGCACGCATCCGCGCAGCGCCGGCCTCCCACTCTAGAAACCCGCGGGCGCCCGTTTAGAGCCTTTGTGAAAAGCCAAGTTTTCGTCAGGGCACGCCTTCAGGCGTGCCGCAAGTCTGACCATTTCCATATCTCCCCGCGCTTTCAGCCGCTGAAGCCCTATCAAGTCGGGGTTTTCACACGGACTCTTTAGAGTGGGGTACCGGCGAAAGCCCGCCGCTACAACACAGGCTGGCGTCCAGCGGTCACTTCGTGATCTCCTGCTCGAGGCTAGCGGGGGCGTGTTGCGCCTGATACACGTCGGCAGCGCGCTTGAGTGCCTCGGCTATGTTCGCGCAGAGGTTTTTCGCTCCCACGTGGCGGTCGAATTTGGCCTCGTGCATGAGACGCGCGGGCTGTTCGCGCGCACCACAGAGAAGCATAGACCGGCCGGAGGCGCGAAGGCGGCTGGCCAGATCCTCGAGCGCTGCCAGCCCCGTGGCGTCAATCGCGGTCATATTCCGCAGGCGCAAGATCACAACGGGAGGCAACTCGTCGAGACGGTCTGTTATCTCGGAGATCTTGTCGGTTACTCCGAAGAGAAATGGCCCGTGGATGCGGAACACGGTGACATAAGGGGGAATCTGTTTGTCCTGCAAAATGTGGACTCGGCCGTCTTCGATGTATTCGTCTGTTACCTGCGAAACGGTGGTGGTGATGGAAACCTTTCGAATGAACGTAAAAGCAGCGAGCAACATGCCGACCTCGACCGCGAAGCTGAGATCTGTGATTACAGTGAGCGTCATGGTGAGAAGCCAGACGCTGATGTCCCCCTTTGTCAGCTTCAAAATCTCCGGGATTTCCTCCCAATCACCCATGTTGTAGGCCACCATCAGCAGGATGCCGGCAAGCGCCGCAAGCGGCACGTCTTTCACGAGAGGCGCGGCGAACAACACCACTGCCAAGAGCGTCAGCGCGTGGATCATGCCCGCGATAGGTGTCTTTGCTCCTGAGCGCACATTGGTGGCTGTGCGCGCGATGGCGCCTGTGGCCGGCAGCCCGCCAAAGAGCGGCGAGGCGATGTTGGCCACGCCCTGCGCCACTAGCTCGACATTGGGATTGTGTTTGTCGTTGCTCATGCGGTCGGAGACAACCGCGGACATCAGGGACTCGATGGCGCCCAGCATGGCCACGGTTAATGCGGGAGAGAGCAGGTGAAGCAAGAGATCGGGACGAAATTGCGGCAAGGCAATTTTAGGCAGGCCGTTGGGGATCCCTCCAAAGCGAGTGCCGATTGTCTCGACGGGCAGGTGAAACAAGCTGACGGCCGCGGTGGCGCCGAAGCAGGCCAGAATCGCTCCGGGGATACGCTTGCTGAATTTGGCGCAGAACACCATGACCAGAAGCGAGGCCACGGCGAGAAGCGTCGCCGGCCAGGAGATGGTGCGGAAATGCCCCCCGATCGCCGCCATCCGCTGGAAGAAATGGCCGGGGACATGGTCCATCCGCAAGCCGAAAAAATCACGGATTTGCGTGCTGGCAATGAGAATGGCGATGCCGTTGGTGAAACCGACCACGACGGGGCGCGGAAAGAACTTCACCGCCGTGCCCATGCCGGTGATGCCCAGCAGGACGAGCAGGACCCCAGCCATCATCGTGCAGGTAAACAGGCCATCGATTCCGTACCGCGCGATGATGCTCGCGACCACAACCACAAACGCGCCCGTGGGTCCGCCAATCTGCGTCTTTGAGCCGCCGAGAGCCGAGATCAGAAAGCCTGTGACGATAGCGCAGTAAATTCCGGCCTGGGGCGAGACGCCAGAAGCGATGGCAAAGGCCATGGCCAGCGGCAAGGCCACAAGGCCAACCGTGATTCCTGCGATCAAGTCAGAGACAAACTTGTGGAGATCGTAGTCGCGCAAAAGCAGAACGGATTTGGGGAGCCACGCATTCATAGAAACGTTCATTCCAGTGCAGACCGGCGGGCGGAGTCTTGGCGAACCAGTGTAGCAGGAGAGTAGAAAGGAAAACGCGTTTGCGAGCGCGGGTGTGCCGTGAACTGAACCGCAGGCGTGGGTTTCGTCTAGTAGTTGGTTGAAAACCCAGTGGCCCGAGTGGCAGAGACTTAGTCTGTGCTCTTGTAACTGCTGCCGCGCGAGCACAGGCTGAGGGCCTATACTGTGTTCAGATCTAGAGACATCTGCTGCTTACAAAACAAAGCACCTTTCAAGTGCAGTAATCTTTTGGCAACCTCGCGCCCCAAATGCGCCCTTAATCCGCGCGGCGTCTGTAGCATTGGAATGGGTCATCCATTGCCAGACGTTATGAGGGTGGTCGTAGGGGGGAGAGTTGAGCCTCGAAGATTCAGATAAACACTATGTTCGAGGTCGCCCGTGATGCGCTCATTTCCGGGAACCTAATAGAATCCGCCCCGAATGCCAGGCGAAAGATTAATTCTGAGGGCAAGTCGATCAGTTTCCTGGGTTGACCACGGATGGGGGGCGATAGTAGTCGTGGTACTAGCTGCCCCCATGGACAGTTGGGAGAATGATGACTGCTCAATTCAAGTCCCTTCTGATTTCTTCGGCCAAATCCTTCCCACAGGCGGTCAGCGCAATTGTCATCCTTACGGGCTGTTCGATCCTAGTGGGCTGGCTCTACGGTGCCGCGTTCGGTATGGCTCTTCTTGCCAGCTCAAACATCGTCGTGTTCGCAGTCTTGCTTTACCGGACCGTCGTGTCGTTGAACCGATCGGACGTTGAGCGTGAGCGGGCCGAGGACATGCGATGCGCGAGCGAAGAACGCTTCCGGCTGCTGGTGGAGGGCGTAAAGGGCTACGCGATTTTCATGTTGGATCCCTTGGGGCATATCGTCAGTTGGAACAGGGGGGCAGAACAAATTAAGGGTTATCGCCCAGATGAGATCATCGGCCAGCATTTCTCCTGCTTTTATCCTCCTGAAGACAGCGAGCGGGGCAAGCCCGAGCAGCAGTTGAGCGTGGCAGCGAGCGAGGGTCGGCTGGAAGACGAGGGCTGGCGAGTGCGCAAAGATGGGTCGCGGTTCTGGGCCGATGTGGTCATCACGGCCGTGCGCGACGAGGCGGGATGCCTCTGTGGCTTTTCGAAAGTGACGCGCGACATCACCGACCGCAAGCGGGCCGACGACACGCTGCGAGAGAGCGAGGAACGAATTCGCTCGGTTATCGACACAGTCCATGAAGCGTTCATCGCCATGGACAGCGAGGGAAGGATCACAGATTGGAACCACCAAGCCGAGAGCACTTTCGGCTGGTCACGCTCAGAAGTGACTGGCCAGCCTTTGGCGCAGACGATTATTCCCCCCCAATACCGGGAAGCCCACAGACGAGGTCTTGAACACTTTCTGGCTACGGGTCAGGGCCCCGTGTTGAACACGAGAATTGAGATCACAGCATTGCACCGGGATGGACACGAGTTCCCTGTAGAGCTAACCATCACCCCGCTTCGATTGGGGCGAATCTATACCTTCAACTCCTTCGTGCACGACATCACCGCACGCAAACAGGCCGAGGAGGCGCTGGGACGCCAGAAGGCGGAACTGGCGCGTTCGAATACTGAACTCGCTGCTGCCAACAAAGAGCTGGAAGCCTTTACTTACTCCGTCTCCCACGACCTGCGGGCGCCCCTGCGTCAAATCAGCGGGTTCTCTCAAATTCTTGAGCGAGAATTTGGCCTTCGAATCGACCCTGCCGCCCTGCACTGCTTGCAGCACATTCAGAAGGGCGTCCAGCAAATGGGAAAATTAGTGGATGATTTGCTGAACTTGGGGCGGGTGGGGCGCCAGGCGTTGAAAGAGCAATTAACGGACTTGTATTCGCTGATCGAAGCGGTCCTTACTGACCTCAAGCCTGAGGCGGAAGGGCGGAGGATCGAATGGATAATCGGGAAATTGCCTTCTGCGAAGTGTGATCCCGGCTTAATAAAATTGGTGTTCGCCAACCTGCTCTCAAACGCCATCAAGTTCACCCGCCACCAAGAACACGCGATCATCCAAGTGGACCAGATGACCCTGGACGGCGAGGTGGTGTTCTTCGTCCGTGACAATGGGGTCGGCTTCAACATGAGATACGTGGAAAAGCTGTTTGGCATCTTTCAGCGTCTTCACCTTCAGGAGGATTTCGAGGGCACAGGGGTGGGGCTAGCCAATGTCCAGCGCATCATCCACAAGCACGGCGGCCGCGTTTGGGCGGAAGCGGAACCCTACAAAGGCGCTACTTTTTATTTCACCCTGGGAGTGGCCAGTCAGAGTGAACGCGAGATCACCCCAGCACAGCGAGGTGTGGTGTGCCGACAGAACCAGTAGAAATACTGCTAGTGGAAGATAATCCGGCGGACTTGGAGCTGACCCTGCATGCGATGCGCCAAAACCACATGTCCAATCGGATTCAGGTGGCGCGCGACGGTGAGCAAGCCCTGGATTATCTTTTCGGCCGTGGAGCCTATAGCGACCGCGTCTCCGAGCACCCACTTAAACTGGTCCTCCTGGACTTGAAGCTGCCCAAAGTGGACGGACTGGAAGTGCTCCGCGCGATCAAGAGCGACCCCCGCACGAAGGTGATCCCGGTGGTTATCCTCACTTCTTCCGTAGAAGAAAAGGATCTGATCGGCAGCTATAACTGGGGCGTGAACAGCTATATCCAAAAGCCAGTGGATTTTGAGCAGTTCCGGGAGACCGTCAAGCAACTTCATCTCTACTGGCTGCTTGTGAACCAGGCCCCATCTGCGATCGCCTTCTTTGCGGGGAGCGGAACCTAACATGACCAGGGAAGGGGCGGGTTTGGCTCAGATAATGGCTTCGCCAACAGCCAGGAGGAACCGAAACCGGATTTGTTCGGCGTGAAAGTTAACCTGTCGTGCGCTACAAGCGCAATCTTCTTTCTTGGCGGCAACGGCCATTCCCTGGATCCCCATGCAGCCTCCTTCATGTCCCAGGGCCTCCCAGTTAGAACCCCAAAACGGAAACCAATGATTAGAGAGCTGTAAAAAAACAGACAACAGCATTTTACTTCACCACCGAGCGCGCAAAGCAAGGATTCCCGCGCGAGAGGAGAAATGCTACGCGCGCAGAGGCTGCCATCCGAGGCCAGGGCGGGCCATCCTCGGAGAAATAGCACTGCGGGTCGTGCGCCGGCTGGCAAGCCAAGTCGGCCGGTTCAGCAAAACGAGGCCTTCTTGCCGAAGGGTTCTTTTGCTTTAAGCAGGCTTGCGGCAATATCTGAAAGATAATTCATCGGTGTTTCACAAATTTTTACATCTTTTTGCATCGACTTAATACATTGCTGAGTGAGCCGGGATACGATCTGCGTCATTAGAAGAGAAGAGTTCGTTCTCAAAGAGAGGTTGGCAATGAGTAGGTGGTTGCGTTGGAACGAGAGCGCGCAAATCTTGCTGACCCTGGAACTTATCGGGCTTCCCGCGACCGCACTGATTGGCCATGGCGTCCGGTGCCTGGGGTCCATCCAAAGAGATCGGGCCGGGGAAGCGGCGATCCAGCGAGACTTCAGCTATGTCTCACGATCGCGGAGATGAACAATGGGGTCTGAATTTTCCACTCATGATCTGAGGTCCGATGAGGGGATCTCTCGGGTGCTCGATGAGCGAGTGCTACTCTCCTCGGCTAAAGCCGGTAACCTCGCTTCGTTTGAGAAGTTAGTAGTGCGGTACGAGAGGAGAATCTTTCGGTTAGCCCGGCGCATCACACAGAACCACGAAGACGCGGAAGATGTGATGCAGGAGGCGTTGTTGAAGTCCTTCGAACACCTCGCTGAGTTCCGCGAGAATTCGCGGTTCTGTACTTGGCTAGGACGCATCGCCGTTAATCAGGCGATTACGAAACTCCGCAAGCGGCGACCGAATCAGACCTCGCTCGATGACCCTGTCAAGACCGGAGAAGACTTATTCCCGCGTGAGGTGGAAGACTGCGGACCCACACCAGAACAGCGTTACGGACAGAAGGAGCTTGAGGGCATTCTCTCTGACGTGATCGCAGAGTTAGACGCGCCGCTTCGCATTGTCTTCCAGTTGCGCGACGTGGAAGGCTTTTCGATCAATGACACCGCCGAGCTGCTGGGACTTTCTGTCCCAGCGGTCAAGACGCGCCTGCTGCGGGCACGCCTGAAACTACGCAAAGAGCTGAACAAGTACTTCCGGCAAGATACGAACAGTTCAACTAGGCCTTTCGGCTTCGCGTCCATCTTCTCCTGAGAACTGGAAACGCCTCTTCCAGAAATCGGGAGCGACTCAGGAGCAAAATGACCCAAACGGCGGCAAACATCGTTCATCCACCGCGCAGAGAAAAGACAGGTGATCACAACTCCCGGCTCGGCTACCATGACTCTGCTGCATCGCGCCAGAAAGCTGTTGACGCAAGACCCGTCATTTCATACATTCCGCGCTGTTTCCAACAACTTCTACAGAAAGGTCAATCCCATGAAAACGCAACGAATACTCATCGGTTTGTTGGTAGGCTCTTTGCTGCTTCTTTCCATCTCTGTGTTCGCTCAGATGAATCGCCCCTACCGAAATGGTTCCGTGTGGGAGTTGGCATTCGTCAGAATGAAGCCAGGGATGGAATCGACTTACCTGAAATACGTGGCCACTGACTGGAAGAAGGAACAAGAGGCCTTGAAGGCGGAAGGTCTAGTCCTCTCGTATAAGGTTGTGGAGACGGAAGGTCATACTCCTGGGGATTGGAACCTGATCCTCATGACCGAGTTCAAAGACTTAGCTTCGCTGGAGGCCAACGATGCGAAGGCGGAAGCCGTCACGCAACGGGTCGTTGGCAACGACGAGAAGCAAGCGCAAGGTTACAGAGATCGAGGCGAAATTCGGGAAGTTATGGGCACCAGGCTTGCGCGGGAGATCATCCTAGAGCCGCGACGCTAATTAGATTCACTTCGACGATCGGCTGCACTCGGCAAGTCGTGCCCTGACGGTGGCTTGAGCCGCTTCACCCTGCATGTAGCTCGGCCTTCATGGCGGCAAGCTGCAGCCTAAAGACTGGCACAACAAAAATTGGGACACTACCCAAGTTCCGCATAAGTGCGCGCTCGCTGCGCGCGTGTGGTATCTTAGCCGCTTGCGCCAAACACACCTGTACTCCGTGTAGGCAGCGATCCGGTGACCAAGCGCGCCAATTCGTCTTCTGCGGCCCGGGAAGGCCTGCGTCAAGCTCCGTTCGCTTCCACCCCGGGCAAGCGGGGCGAGGTCTCCGGTGGCAACGCCGAGGCAGGAGTATCAGAGGCGCGTCGAGCTTCCGAGGACAAGGCCGAAGGGGTGGCGTCCGCCGCGCGTCGAGCTGTGCCGAGGACTCGTGGTGAGGTCGCGACCGCGACGCCCACCATGGCCGAAATATTCGGCCCGGGCGGGTTGCTCGAGAAATGTCACCCGGGCTACGAATTTCGTCGGTCGCAACTCGAGATGGCAGAAATCGTCGAAGATGCTTTTCGCAACAAGCATCACGCCATCCTCGAAGCAGGCACGGGTACGGGTAAGACGCTGGCCTACCTGCTCCCGGCGATCCGCAGCGGGCGGCGCGTGGTGGTCTCCACGGCAACCAAGTCCCTGCAAGAGCAGCTCTTCAACAAGGACATTCCCTTCCTGCAGAAGCACTTCGCACCGGAAATCAAAGTTGCGGTGATGAAGGGCCGCGGGAATTTCCTCTGCCGGCAGAAGGTGCACCTGATGGAAGGCCAGCCGGTGCTGAAGGGGATGGACGAAATCGATTGGTTCACGCAAATGCGCGAGTGGGAAAAAGTGACCGAGACGGGCGACCGCGCCGAACTCGACTTCCTGCCCGATGACGCTGAACTGTGGCAAAAGCTCGACGCACGGCGCGAGACCTGCACCGGGCAGAAGTGTCCGGAGTTCAGCCGCTGCTTCATCACCCGCATGCACCAGCGCGCCGCAGCGGCGGACATCATCATCGTCAATCATCATCTATTTTTCGCCGACCTGGCGCTGCGACGCGACGACTTTGGCAGTATCCTGCCCGAATACTCGGCGGTGGTGTTCGACGAAGCCCATGAGATCGAGGACGTGGCCAGCGAATACTTCGGCCGTCAGATCTCGAATTACCGCTTCGAGGAGCTGTGCAGGGACGCCGAGCATGCGTTGCGGCTGACGCAGGCCCCTGCGAAGAGGGGCGCCGCGACGGGCACGGCGCTGCTGAAACGCAGCGCGCGGTTGCGGGAGCGCGCTCGCGCGTTTTTCGAGACGTTTCCCGTATTGGCGGTGAGCGCTCGCGGCGAACCGCGCGAAGGCCGCTTCGCCTTCGAGCCCCAGCAACGTGCGAGTTTCCTCGAGCAGAATCGCGAGGCCTACGACGAGCTGGTCCGAGCGGTGAAGAGTCTCGAGGCCGAAATTGCCGCGCTGCCCAGCAAACCCGAAGAGCTGGTGGCCATCGCGCGGCGCGGCTTTGAGCTGCGCGGAGAGCTTACCTTTCTGCTGGAGAGCAACGAGCGGAACTACGTCTACTGGTTCGAGCGCCGCGGCAAGGGCGTTTTCCTGGCGGCCACGCCGATCGACGTCAGCGGCATCCTCCGGGAGCGCCTGTTCGAGCAGTTCGATACCGCTGTGCTCACCTCCGCCACACTCACGGTGGGCGGGCGCTTCGATTTCTTCAAGCAGCGGCTGGGGATTGACGGCGCGCGCGAGCGCGTGCTGCCACACGAATTCGATTTCCGGCGCCAGGCCCTGCTCTACATCCCGGTTAATCTGCCCGACGTACGCGGCCCGCAGTTTGCGCCCAAAGCCGCGGAAGAAATTGCCGCGCTGCTGAAGATCACGCACGGCCGGGCGTTCTGCCTATTCACGAGTTACGCGCAGATGAACGACGTGTATGAGCGCGTTTGCCGGCTGGTTGACTTCCCGCTGTTGGTGCAGGGCACGGCGCCTCGCTCTGTCTTGCTGGAGAGATTTCGCCGCACACCGGGCGCGGTGCTGTTTGCCACGGCGAGCTTCTGGCAAGGCGTCGATGTGCCCGGCGAGCAGCTCTCCTGTGTGATCATCGACCGGCTGCCGTTTGCCGTGCCCACCGACCCCGTCGTGGCAGCTCGAGTCCGCGCGCTGCAGGAGAACGGGTGCAATGCCTTCGCCGAGTACCAGGTGCCCGAGGCCGTGCTGGCTCTCAAGCAAGGTTTCGGCCGGCTGATCCGCTCGAAAACCGACCGCGGCGTGCTGGCCATCCTGGATAACCGCATCCAAAGAATGGACTATGGTAAGATTTTCTTCGCGTCGCTGCCGGAGTACGGTTTGACGCAAGACCTCGCCGAGGTCGCACGGTTCATGCGGAATCCTGCGTAGGGGCGTATGGCCTTACGCGGCGACGAATTAGGCGTGACTCCCAGGCGGGATCATCCAAAAGGACGAAAATGTTCCAAATCAGCGTGGAGGAGAGCTTTTCGGCGGGGCATGCCCTGCGCGGTTATCATGGGAAGTGCGAGAACCCGCACGGCCATAACTATAAGGTGCGCGTGACGCTGGAGGGCGCGCAGCTCAATTCCGTTGGGTTGCTCTATGACTTCGCGCACCTGAAGCAGATCATTCACGGAGTGATTCAGGCGGTGGACCACAAGTTCCTGAACGATCAGGCGCCGTTTGACGTCATCAACCCCTCGGCCGAGAACATTGCCAAGTATTTCTACGACGAGGCGTCGAGGATGATGCGCGAGATCCCGGCCGGCGCGCGCATCACGAGCATCACCGTTTGGGAGACCGATACGACATCGGCTACCTACTGGCCGGAAGAAACCCCGCCGGCGCGCCAGGACCGAGCGGAGTGAAGGTCCTGCCGAACCGCCCCGGGGTGAGCCCACGCGGGGGTGAGTGAAGCGATGAACCGAGCGTTTCTGATTGTCCTAGTGCCGGCGACGCTGGCCGCGGCTGCCTATCTCGGCGCGACTGCTTATCTCGGCGCGGGGCTGAGCGTCGCCCCTTTCCTCGGGGCCGGCGGCGGATTCGTTGCCGCGGTGGTGATCGTGCATTTGTGGCGGCGCCGCAAAGCGCGACCCCGAATTGGCTAGGCCATGGTCATCACTGAAATCTTCAAATCCATCCAGGGCGAGAGCACCTATGCGGGGCTACCCTGCGTGTTTGTGCGACTGACCGGATGCAATTTGCGCTGCACCTGGTGCGATACTGCTTATGCGTTTTATGGCGGGACAAAGATGAGCGTCGGAGAAGTGCTTGCTCGCGTGCGCGAGCTCTCGATGCCCCAGGGAACTCAGCCGGAGCAGACAGCGGGCGCATCAACCTCGCAGGGAACTCCGCAGACCCATTGCGCTCCCGCGCGACCTGCCATTCCCCTTGTCGAACTCACCGGCGGCGAGCCACTGTTGCAGCCCGACGTCTATCCACTGGCCGATAAACTTCTCGCTGCGGGTTACACAGTGCTGATCGAGACCAGCGGCGAGCGCTACGTCGGAAAGCTTCCGCGCGAGGTGGTGAAAATCGTCGACGTCAAGTGTCCCGATTCGGGCGAGGCAGATACCTTCGATCCAGCCAATCTCGACGCGGTCGACCGCAAGGATGAAATCAAGTTCGTCATCTCCAGCCGCCGCGACTACGAGTTTGCGCGCGACTTCACCGCGCGGCATAGCTTGGCCAAGCGCGTTCATCAGGTGATCTTCTCGCCTGTCGTGAACGACCCAGAAGGTTCGTGGCCAGGAATGAGCGCGCGGGAGCTGAGCGAGTGGATTCTGGCCGATGGCTTGCCGGTGCGGTTGGGACTGCAATTGCACAAGTTTATCTGGGACCCGGCGATGCGGGGAGTCTGAGGGGCAAGGACAAAAGGTAAAAGACAAAAGCTAAGGGTCGAGAGTTGACTGAGAAACCCAAGGCGGTTGTTTTGTTGAGTGGCGGCATGGACTCGTGCGTCACCGCGGCCATCGCACACCAGGAGCACCGCTTGGCACTGGTCCACGCCAGCTACGGCCAGCGCACCGAGCGGCGCGAGCGGCAGGCATTTGAGCAGGTCGCCGATTTTTATGGAGTTCGGGAGCGGCTGGTTGCGCGCCTTGAGCATTTTGCGCAAATTGGAGGCTCGGCGCTGACTGACTCGCGTATCCCGGTGCCCGAAAGCGCGGTTCACGTAGCGGCCGGAGGCCTAAGGTCCATCCCGGTAACCTACGTGCCCTTTCGCAACGCACACTTTCTTTCCGTGGCAGTGAGTTGGGCGGAAGTGATCGGCGCGCGCAGGGTGTTCATCGGCGCGGTCGCCGAAGACAGTTCGGGCTATCCCGATTGTCGGCCGGAGTACTACCGGGTGTTTGCCGAACTGGTGCGTGCCGGGACCCGGCCCGAGACGCAGATCGGGATCGTCACGCCGGTTATCGAACTGCGCAAAAGTGAGATTGTACGTCGGGGCATCGAGCTGGGCGCCCCGCTGCATCTAACATGGTCGTGCTACCAGTTTGAGGACGCCGCCTGTGGCGTCTGCGACAGTTGTAGGTTGCGGCTGCGTGCGTTCGCCGAGGCCGGCCAGCCCGACCCTATTCCCTATCGGGCCCCTGTGGCTTAATCTTGCGTGGTAATATCCGGCAAAAACTCGCCCCGTCCCGGCATGGGCATTTGTTTCGGCCCCGGGCGGGTTACGGGCATAGGAGGCAGCAGTCATCATGAGGCGATCAAAAACAGTCTGGATCATTGTTACTCTTGTCCTGGCAGTGGGACCGATTGGCGCCTGGCTGGGCGCTGGGGCGGCGGCGCAAGCTTTGGGGACAAGCTCTATCGTTGGGGATGTCAAGGACCAGGAGGGAAAGCCCTTCCCGGATGTGGCTATCACCGTTACAAACGAACAGGGAAAAAAGTGGGAGCTGAAAACCGACAAGAACGGGCACTTCTCTCAGGCGATGCTGCAGTCGGGAATTTATGTCGTCGGCTACAAGGTGAAAGATAAGGTCGTCTGGGAAACGAAATTGCGGGTGGAGTCGGGTGCCGAGGCTCGCGCCGATGCGAACTTCAAAGAACTCATCGCCAAGCAGGGTGCCGCAGCACAGGAAGCCGTCAAAAAACAAGAAGAGGAGAAGCAGAAGTTTGAAAGTCTGAAGGCCCACTTCGATAGCGGCGTGGCAACGATGGAGCAGGCCAGAGCGATTCGCAGCGAAATACAACGCGCGCCGGCCGATCAGCGCGCGGCGCTGCAACAGAAGCTCGTCGACCTCTATGGCACGGCCGTCAATGAATTCCAGGCGGCGGAGAAGGCCACCGGGGAAAACGACCCCAACCGCCACATCGTCCTCGGCAGGCTTGGAGACTCCTACCTGGCGGCGGGACGCTACCAGGAAGCGGCGGACACCTATCAGCAAGTGGTCGCTTTGAAGCCGGACCTCGCCGGCTACTACAACAACCTGGGCAACGCTCTGGCGCGGCTGGGGAAGATTCAGGAAGCCACCGCGGCCTATGAGAAGAGCGCCGCGCTCGATCCCGCCAACGCCGGCACTGCCTGGCGCAACCTCGGCATTGAGCTCTACAACTCGAACAGGATGAAAGAGGCTTTGGAACCATTGAAAAAGGCCACCGAGCTTGACCCGAAGAACCCGCAAGGCTGGTATCTGCTGGGGGTCGCGCTGGTCAATACAATGGAATACAAAAAAGAAGGCGACAAGTTCATCCCTATCCTTCAGCCGGGCACGGTTGAAGCCTACCAGAAAGCCCTCGACCTCGACCCTAACGGCCCGTATGGCGCGCAGGCCAAACAGGGCTTGGAATCACTGGAGCAGATGGGTCTCGGCATCCAAACCAAAGTGAAGACGCGACCCAAGAAGTAGCTTCATTTCACAGACGGAAAAACCTTTGCCGCCCGGGAAACAAACACGGCTTCAGGGCCTAAAAAGCCTCGCCTCTGAAGGCGGGCTACAGGGGCGGCTAAGACAGTAGCCTTTCGCAAAGAAGGCGACGATCGCTCCTAGAAGTGTGTGAGGGTGCCGGTGACCTTGGTGCGGCGCAGCGCCCAGGAGAAGACCACAAAGGCGAGCGGCAGCAGGATGATGGAAAACAGCAACAGGGCGCGCAGCGACGGCCAGAGTTCAGCGAGCCCGGCGCGGCCCAGCAGCGCGGCGCGCATGCCCTCAAGCGAATAGGTGATCGGCACAAGCCGCGCCACTCGCTGCAAGTTGTGCGGCAGCACCGAGACCGGATACATCATTCCACCCAGCACCGCCGAGACGCCGAGCAACACCCATTTGGCGGGATTGCCGCGCTTGAAGAGCAGAAGATAGCTGGCCGAGAGAATACCCAACCCGGCGAAGGCCAGCACTGACACCAGCAAAACCAGCGCAGCCCCCGGCCAGTTTGCCTGCCGCGCCGGAAAATCAAATAGAAAGATGCCCCACGCCAAATAGACCGCGGTGCGCAGCGACATCAGCGCGAACGGGTAAACGGCTGAACCCGCCAAGATCACCGGCAGCGACGTCTGCGTCACCAGAAGCGTTTCCAGCGTGCCGTTCTGGCGAGCTTCCTGGATGCTGTGATCAAACGCATTGAGCGCCACACCCATGTACTCAAAGAAGGCAAACCCTACCAGCGCAAAGGCAAAGTAGCTGCCCCCTTGGGGTAGCGCACGGGTCAGCTCTGCGCTCTGCACGAAGCGAGAAAGATAGTAGAAGGCGGCCACGCCAAACAGCGCCTCGAACAGCTCAAGCACAAACGCGCTGCGGTAACTGCGCGCAATCACCAGGTCGCGGCGAAAGAGCACGGTGACTTTGCTCAGGCTGAGCAAGGCGCTCATGCGATGGATTCCACCTGGGGAGGCCCGGTGAGCTTTTGGAGCGCCTCCTCAAGCGTCGCAGCTCCGGCCGTGGCCAGCAGGCCGCGCAGGGTATCGCACGCAAGCAGCAGCCCGTTGTCCAGCAGCGCAACGCGGCCGGCGAGCTGTTCGACTTCCGCAAGGGTGTGCGAGGCAAACAGGAGTGTGGTGCCGCGTTGGCGGACCAGTTCGTCTTTGAGGAACCGGCGGAATTCGGCGGCGGCCAGCGGGTCGAGACTCCGGGTGGGTTCGTCAAGAATCAATACGGCGGGAGCGTGCAGGATGGCGCGTGCCAGGCCCAGCCGGTGCACCGTGCCCGTTGAGAAAGTCCGCACCTGGCGGTCGAGCACCGCGCCCAGGCGGAGCAGCTCAACGACGTGGGCGATGCTCTGCCGTGCGTCGTGGCGCGTCAGGTTGTTGAGTGCGGCGAAGAACTCCAAGTTCTCTCGCGCGCTTAGCCGGCCGTAGAATCCGCCCTCCGCGCCGGTGTGATAACCGAGCTGCCGGCGGACGCGCGCGGGTTCACGCACAACGTCGAATCCAGCCACCTGGACATGCCCGCGCGTGGGGAGCAGCAGGGTGGTCACGATGCGCAGCAGCGTGGATTTGCCCGCGCCATTTGCTCCAATGAGCGCCAGCACTTCGCCGGGCGCTACCCTGAAAGAGACGCCACCCAAAGCCCGCAGGGTCAAGCGCGAAAAGGGTTGCAGCAACGCGCGCCAGCCGGTGAACGCCGGCGGAAAATATTTCTCCACATTTTCCACGACGAGCGCGTCTTTGGCCACCACGCGAGGTTATACCGGACTCGCCCCAAGAATCCAGCGCGGTTGCTGCTGTGGTTGCAGGAACTAGAGACGATTCGTGCGGCTCAAGCTTTTTGCATCACAGGCGCATCCCCGCAGAAATCTGTGCGGTGGTTTGCCGGGCCGAAGGCTTGGTTGGAGATGAAAGAGGGCCACCGTCGGAGTAGGTGCGCGACCACTGGCCCTCTTCCTGAGTGCGGGAGTTAGTCTCTTTTGCCGAAGCGGCAGGTAATGCCGGTCGCGATGCGCACGCTGTGCTGGCTGGCTCCGAGGTCTTTGCCGTTTGCGTCCACGCTCGGGAAGCGGGTGAAGAGATAGTCGGCCTGAGCCAAGCGGAACGCCCAATGCTGCGACGCCTGCCAGTCAAGGCCACCGCCCAGCGCCATGGTAAACGAGGTGACCCGCGCCGAATCCCCGCCGGCGAACGCGTGAATGCGCGTCGCTCCGAATAGGGTATGAACGTACGGATTCCACCGGCCATGCCCGCGCCAAGTGACTCGCGGCCCGCCCATAAACGCCTGGATCCGCTGGTCAACAGGACCGCCGGCAAAGGTTGGCGGCAACCTGCGCGTTCCAGCCATTCAAATTGTGCTGGTGATCGTTGGCGGTGACGAGGCCGGTGTTGAGTCGCCCATACGCATACCCGGCATACAACTCTGCGGCTGGCGCCGATGGGCTCTCTTGAGCCAGGGCGGGCAGCGAAAGTATTAGAAACAAACCCAGCAAGAAGGGGATTCTTCGCATTCTTTAATGTCTCCTCAGTTGTGATAGGCAGACGCTCTTGATCTTCGTGTGCCGCGTCCGCCGGTAAGATTGCTTCCACACTTGATTCATAACGGTACACGCAGACCTGGTCGATGGTACGGAAGTTTAGTTTGTCCCGAACTGGGCACCTGTATAGGGGTTCGCGGGACTTGGCTTTAGAGGAGGGTGCTGCCTAAGAGTACACATGCGTGGGTAAGTGGCAATGGTCCGCGTTGAAACCTTGGTATGATTCTCTGCTCGTGGGGCATGCTTCTTTCAATCCTGCCGGGGAGGGAACCGATTTGGAACAGTCGACCCAGCAGCACGTTCCTCTGACCATTCCGTTCACGACGCGCGTCTCGGTGCCAGCAGAAATCTTGTTTCGGCAAATCGAGAGCGAGTCCGTCCTGCTCAATCTTCAAAACGAACGCTATTTCGGCCTCGATGAGGTAGGCACGCGTATGTGGACCCTACTTACCACGTCGGACTCGATTCAAGCAGCCTACGACGCGTTGCTGGGCGAGTACGAAGTGGACGCCGAGCTGCTGCGGCGGAATCTACAGGACTTGCTGGCCAAGCTGATAGAGAATGGATTGCTCGAAGCTGGCGGTGGATAAATTGCAGAGGTTCTGGCGGCTCAGTGCGACCGAGCGCAGGTTGTTGCTCCGCGCGATGGTGCTGCTGCCGCTGACAGGGGTGGCGCTGCGGTTGGTAGGTTTTCGGTGCTGGCAAGCCGCACTGGCGCGCTTGGCGCCTGCGGGGGCGCGTCTCTCAGATGATCCGTGTCAAGATTCTCTCGAACGGGCGTGTGTAACTGCGCGCATGGTTCAGGCAGCGGAACGCCATGGCCTGGGCCGTCCCAACTGTCTCCGGCAATCCATGGTTCTCTGGTGCCTGCTGTGCCGCCAGGGAGTTGCTGCCGAGCTGCGCGTCGGCGGGCGCAAGCAGGACGGCCGGTTTGAAGCGCACGCCTGGGTCGAGCACAGAGGTGTGGCGCTGAACGACCGTGAAGAATTGCGCCAGCATTACGCGCCCTTCCAGGGTTCATTAGCCGCCGCGTCTCGCCGTGTCCGGACCGAACCGCAATGAGCGGCATTGCCGGCATTCTCAACCTGGATGGCGCGCCCGTGGATCGGCGCCTGCTCCAGCGCATGACCGAGTTCATGGCCTTCCGCGGGCCGGACGCGTTGGAGATCTGGAGCGACGGCGCAGTGGGCCTGGGCCACGCGATGCTGCGCACATCGTGCGAGGCCGAACGCGAGCGGCAGCCGGCGAGCCTCGATGGCCAGGCGTGGATAACCGCCGATGCGCGTCTGGACGGACGCGCGGAGTTGATCGAAAAGCTTCAGACCTGCGGCCGCAGCGGCCTGGACTCCGCCAGTGACGCTGAGCTGCTCCTGCATTCCTATCACGCCTGGGGTGATGCATGTGTCGAGCACCTGCTGGGCGATTTTGCCTTCATCCTCTGGGATGCGGCCCGTCGGCGATTGTTCTGCGCCCGAGACCATTTGGGCGCGAAGCCTTTCTACTATGCGCGGGTCGGCGGGTCTTTGATTGTCAGTAACACGCTGGATTGCGCGCGTGTGCATCCGGAAGTTTCGGACCGGCTGAACGAGCTGGCGATCGCCGACTTCCTGCTTTTCACTTACAACCAGGACCCGGCGACGACGACCTTTGCGGACGTTCTGCGGCTGCCGCCGGCGCACTCACTCACCTGTGCGGATGGAACGCTGCGCTCAAACCGCTACTGGACTCTGCCGGTCGAGGATGTGATTCGTTATCGGCAGCGCAGCGAATATGTCGAGCACTTTCTGCAACTGCTGCGCGTTGGGGTGGCCGACCGGCTGCGCACCAACCGGGTCAGCGTGCAGATGAGCGGCGGGTTGGACTCAACTTCAGTGGCGGCAATGGCCAAACAAGTGCTAGCGAGCCGCGGGGAACCCTTCGACTTGCGCGCCTTCACCGTGGACTATCGCGGCCTCCTTAAAGACGAAGAAGTGCACTATGCCCGGATCGTGGCGCAGAAGCTCGGTATCTCGATGCACCTTCTTCCGGGTACGAACGGCGCGCCATACAAGGGGTGGGACCAGCCGGAGCTGCATACGCCTGAGCCCAGCCACGAGCCGCTTCTGGTGCTGCAATACGAACAGTTTTGGCAAATGGCCGAGAACAGCCGGCTCGCACTCTCTGGCGACGGCGGCGACGTCGTTCTGTTTGGCCAGTCGTGGCCGTATCTGTCGGGGTTATGCAAACAACGGCAGTTTTTGCGCCTGGCGGCTGAGGTAGGTGCCTACATTACCTCTCACGGACGGCTTCCTCCTCTGCTCGGCGGATTTCGCACGCGGCTGAAACGCTGGCTCGGCCAGCCCGAGAACCTACCGGAATACCCGGCCTGGCTCGACCGCGGGCTCGAGGAACGCTTTGACCTGCGGGCGCGATGGGAGGAGCTCAATCGCGCACCCGCGCCGGTTCACCCGTTCCGCCCCCGAGCCTATCAAGTGCTCGCCAGCGGGTTCTGGACTTCTGTATTTGAAAGTCAGGACCCTGGTGTGACGCGCGTTCCAGTTGAGGTGCAGAGGCCATATTTCGACCTGCGGCTGGTAAGATTTTTGTTGCGCCTGCCACCGGTCCCCTGGTGTGCAGACAAGGAGTTGTTGCGTGTGGCGATGCAAGGCGTGCTGCCGGAGCAAGTCCGGTGCCGCCCCAAATCACCGCTGGCCGGCGAGCCCGTCGTGGAGCTTTGGAGGCGTAAGCCCTGTCATGCTGAGACGCTTCTGGCAGGGACACCGGAACTGACCTGCTATATTGACCCGCGTCGGCTTTCCCCGGTTCAGCCGGAGAGAGACCCCGAGTCGGTATGGTTGGCACTTCGGCCAATCAGTCTTAGTTTATGGTTGCGCACCACTCGAAATCTTCAGTATAAAAAGTATCCGGAGGAAGGTAATGAAGGAATTCAATCCGTTGATCCTGAAAAAACCCTATCGCACGCCGCAACTGGTCGTGTACGGAAATCTTGCTGAGATCACGCGCTCCATTACTGGGACTGTAAATTCAGACGGCGGGCCAGTCATCGGCATGATGAAGACCGGGTAGCGATCGCGGACTTACCCCTCCGGCCCACCTATCGGAGCCGTGATCTATCGCTACCTAGTCTATGGCTTGTGCATCGCGGCCGATGCCCCCATTCCGGGCTTAGTTGAATCACCAGCGAGCGCCGAGCCCGACCTGAAAATTTGGCTGCAGTTGGAACCTCCGTGGCTGGCGGAGTGTCTTGCCATGCGGGAGACCCTCTGGTACGTCAGCCCCGAACAAGAGGACGGTGGCAAGCCTGCACTCACTGTGACGAAGCTCGCCGCTGGCGCTTATTTCCGGTTTGTCTACGCCGACGGCAGCACGTTTATCCTTGACCGCTCCACTACGCGCCTCTGGGCCACCTGGCCCGACTCATCTTCGCTGCAAGACACGGCCGTCTTCTTGTTGGGCCCGGTGCTGGGATTCGTCTTGCGCTCGCGCGGCACAGTTTGCCTGCACGCCAGCGCGGTTGCGATCGGCCGAGTGGCAATTGTGTTGGTCGGGATCGGCGGCGCTGGGAAATCGACCACGGCGGCCGCCTTCGCCCGGCAAGGCTACGCGGTGCTCAGTGACGATGTGGCTCCGATGCAGCCCCACGCCGACGCCTATTTTGTGCGACCAGGCTACCCGCGCTTGTGCTTGTGGCCTGAGTCGGTAAGTCTGCTCTACGGCGGGCGGGAGGCCCTGCCGCGACTTACCCCAAACTGGGAGAAGTGTTACCTCCCGCTGGACGATAACGGACACCGATTCCAGCACGAGCCTCTGCCGCTGGGCGCCATCTACTTACTCGGTGAACGTGCGGCCGGCACTGAAGTGCCCCGGGTGCAACCGGTTCCCGCCAGCGGGGGCCTAGTCGCTCTGGTGCAGAACACGTACATGAATTACCTGCTTGACAAGCAGCGGCGCGCCCAAGAGTTTGAGTTCCTCGGTCGTCTGCTGTCGCGGGTTCCTGTGCGCCGGGTGACGCCCCACCAGGACCCGACCCGTCTGACGAAGCTCTGCGAGGTGATTGTGAGCGATTTTGAAGCGCTACCCCAAGCTGCGCTGGCCGCAACGGAAGGTTGTCCCCGCTGACATGTACAGCGTCGCGGACTACGGCATCATGATCGCCGACCGGGTGCGTATGGAGGCCTATATGCAGGCGCTGCGAAGCGCGGTGAGGCCGGGCGGCGTAGTCGTGGACATCGGCACGGGCACAGGCATTTTCGCCCTGCTGGCCTGCCGGTTCGGCGCGCGCCGCGTTTACGCGATCGAGCCGAATGACGCCATCCAGGTGGCGAGAGAGATTGCGAGAGCCAATGGCTACGCGGAGCGCATCGAGTTCCTGCAAATGCTTTCGACGCGTGCCGTGCTTCCGGAGAAAGCCGATGTAATCGTTTCGGACCTTCGGGGCCGGCTTCCCTTGTGCGAACATCACATCCCTTCGATCGCCGATGCGCGTCAGCGCTTTCTTGTCCCCGGCGGGAAGCTGATTCCGCAGTGCGACACTCTTTGGGCGGCGGGCGTGGAAGCGCCGCAACTGTACCGCGATCTGGTGGGCCTCTGGGACGAGACCGGATTTGATTTTGACATGGAGGAGGCGCGGCGAATTGCAGTCCACACCACCTGCAAAGGGAAGGTGGGACCTGACCAGTTGCTGCTCGAGCCGCAATCTTGGGCCACGCTGGACTACGCCACTGTGGAGAGCCCGGGCCTTCGAGGGACGCTGAGCTGGACAGCGACGCGAACGGGGACCGTCCACGGATTGGTTGTCTGGTTCGATTCCACGCTCGCCGAGGGCGTTCAGATTTCCAATGCCCCGGACAAGCCTGCGTTGATTTACAGCAGAGTCTTCTTTCCCTGGGAGAAGCCTGTCTCACTCGCCGTCGGCGACACCGTCTGCGTTGCGCTTCAGGCGGATCTTGTCGGCGCGGACTACATTTGGCGCTGGGAAACGTGCGCGCGCGGCGCTGGCGCGACGCGGCCGCTCAAGGCCCATTTCCAGCAATCCACTTTCTCCGGCGCGCCGCTTTCGGCGAAGCAACTGCGCAAGCACGCCGCCGATTACGTGCCGGTGCTCGATGAGGAAGGGCAAATCGATCGGTTCCTGCTAGCGCAGATAGACGGCCAGACATCGCAGGAAGCAGTTGCGCGGCGCGCTGCGGAGCGCTTTCCCGCGCGCTTTACCCGGTGGGAAGACGCGCTGACGCGGATCGCTGAGCTGTCGCAGAAATACAGCTGTTCCCGCCCTGGATAGGGCGCAGCCGACGGGCAGCGAGTTCGGGTTTTTCCTCGTTTTCTTCCGGGTCTCGTTGGCAGAAGAACGGTTTCCGCGCCATGGTTAACGAGCCGCGCTGCGGATCGAACTGCGGGCGCAGAGAAAGGTGCCTGTCCGGATGCTCGATGGTTCAGGCCACGCTGTTCGCTCAGAGAAGCAACTGCTGCTGTATTGCGCGCGCACATGCCTCGACCCCTATTCCGCCGGGCGCATCCGCGCGCTGGCCGGTGGGAAGCTGGACTGGCCTTACCTGCTCGAGCTTGCGGCCGAGCACTGCGTGTTGCCGCTTCTATACTCGAAGCTCAAGGCCGTTTGTTCGGACAAGGTTCCACCGCAGTGGACCGAGCAACTCCTGGAGTTGTTTCAGCAGAACACTCGCCGCAATCTCTTTCTTACGGCCGAGCTGCTCCGCATCCTGGAGGCGTTCCGAGCAAACGGCATTACCGCTATTCCTTACAAAGGCCCCGTGCTGGCCGAACAAGCCTATGGCAATCTCGCCTATCGGCAATTTGCCGACCTCGACATCGTGATCCGGCAGCGCGATGTGGCCAGGGCGTATGAGTTGCTAACCGCACAGGGATATCGCTCGGAGGTCAATGCGAGGACGGTGGGGCAGGCCGCACAGGGGAAAATCCCCGGCCAATACTTGTTTGTTGGTGACGCGCGCCGGAGCATCGTCGAGCTGCATACCGAGGCCACATTGAGATATTTTCCCACTCCGCCTGATTTGGAGGCCCTAAGCCGGCGAACGGAAGCCGTTTCGGTTGCCAGCCGAGAGGTTCTGACCTTCTCAGGAGAAGATGCACTGCCTATCCTCTGTGTGCACGGGTCAAAACATTTCTGGGAGCGTCTGCTGTGGATCTGCGACATCGCCCAGCTGGCGCACATCCCTCGCGGCCTAGATTGGGAGGTTGCTCTTGAGCAAGCCCGCCGGCTGGGCGCCGAGCGCATGACGCTTCTGGGCCTGCATCTCGCGAACGGCCTGCTGGGAGCCGCAGTTCCGGATCCTATTTTGCGGCCTGTACAAGAAGATCGCGTGGTGAGATCACTAGCCGCGCAAGTCTGCCGGAAGTTTTTTCGTGAATCTTCTGCCGCGCCAGGCGCGACCCAGCGCTTTTTGTTCCGCGCGCGGATGCGTGGAAATCTCTGGGAGGGCCTCAGCTATGTGTTCCGCCTAGCTACTGCCCCAACTGAAGAAGACTGGTCGCAGGTGCAGCTCATGGGGCCGCTCTCGCCGCTCTATGGTGTGCTGCGGCCCTTCCGGTTGCTGCGTAAGTACGGCACGGGCTGGGCGCGTGATCCGGCAGCCGGTCCGGCGGGGAGCTCTCGCATTGAAGATGTACGTGAGAGCTGAGGCAATCCCCCCGCAGCAAGCAAGCACCGGGTTGAGAAACGGCCAAAAACTTTTGTGATGGTTTTTGTTGCGCGCGGTCCGAAATAGGTAGCAGATTATCGCGAGATGGAGATCCGTTTCGACAATCGCGCAGGGCGATGGTTGTTTCTCTTTGCCATTCTGCTGGCTTCAGCAACGCTCGCCTTTCTCGGCGGCAAGAATGCGCTGGCAGACTTCTACGGAGAATCTTCGCGGGCCGACGATTGGTCGCGGGCCGCGCGACTCGAGCCGGGCAATGCGGACGCCTGGTACCGTCTGGCGCGATACCGGGAGTTGGACTTTGAGCATGCCGACCTGCCGCTCGCGATTTCCTTGTACCGCCGGGCCCTGGACGTTGATCCGCGCTCGGCGTTCTACTGGACCGATCTGGCCAACGCCTATGAAACGGCCGGCGATCCTGCCAATGCGCGTGAAGCTTTCCTGATGGCCAAGTCCGTTCACCCGGTTTCCGCCCAGGTTGCCTGGCGCTATGGGAATTTTCTGCTGCGGCAAGAACAGCTTGCCGAGGCGTTTGCGGAGATACGTCGCGCGGTGACGACCGACCCCAAACTGGCGGCGCTGGCCATCTCCCGCTGCTGGCGCAGCAGCCGGGACACCGAGCGCGTTCTAGACCAGGCGATACCAGCCACAATTAACGCCTACCAAGCATCGCTGGACTTCTTTGTGGCCGAGCACGAACCCGACGCCGCTCTGTTGGTGTGGAAACGCATGCTTGCGTTGCGATCTTCATTTCCCTTGCGACACGCTTTCCCATTTCTCGACGAGCTCATCCAGCGCGGCCGGGTGGAGGAAGCCCGCGTGGTCTGGGGACAGGCCCTTGGCATCGCGGGCTTGCCAGGACAGGGCTACTCCTCCCAGCCTTCGCTGGTTTGGGACGGCGGGTTTGAAAGCGAGCTCACCAACGGTGGTTTTGGCTGGCGCTACCAGGACCTGCCCGGCGCCACCGTGGAATTCGACACGGAAACGCGTCATTCGGGGGCGCGCTCGCTGCGGGTGACGTTCGACGGCAGCGCCAACCTCGATTTCCGGCATCTGATGCAGCTCGTTCCGGTCGAGCCCAACACCCGCTATCGCTTTACCGCCTTCCTGCGAACCAAGGAGCTTTCCACCAATAGCGGCATCCACTTCATGGTTTATCCTCGGAATCCGCAAAGCGTGGCACTCTTCACTCCGAACCTGGTCGGTACCCAGCCGTGGACGCTCGCCGAGACCGAATTCATTACCAGCCCGGAGACGCACCTAGTGGAGGTTGTTCTGCGTCGCATCCCCAGCCAGAAGCTCGACAACAAGATCCAGGGCACGGTCTGGGTGGACGACGTTTCACTCAGGGCTGTCGCGCCGCAGGCGGAGCGCCCCTCTCCATGAGAGCCCTTCGCATTGGCATTTTCATCCTTGTGACCTTTGCCGTGCTCGCGCACGGGGCGGTGGAGGCTTGGTCTGAAGCAGTGTTGGAGATCGGCGCCGCAGCGCTTTTCGTGGTTTGGGGTGTGCTGGTTTTTCAGGGACGCCAGGTCGAGTTGAGTTGGAACCGGCTCGTCTGGGTGCTGGTTGCCTTCGGAGGAATCGCGCTACTGCAGCTTCTGGCCCGGTGGACCGTGTATCCCTATCTGACCAAGGTCGAATTGCTCAAGCTATCCGCCTATCTGCTGCTGATCTTTCTTGCGGGGCAGGCCTTTCGCACCCTCGAGGAGCGGCAAGGCTTCGCCTGGTTTCTGCTGGTGCTGGCGTTCGGGGTCTCGGTCTTCGGAATCGTTCAGTACCTCACGTTCAACGGAAAGCTCTATTGGATTCGCGAGCTGCGCTACGGCGGCATTCCGTTCGGGCCCTACGTCAACCGCAATCACTTCGCCGGATTGATGGAGTTGCTCATACCGCCTGGCCTGGCCATCCTGGTGCTTCGCGCGGAGCGGCGGGACCTGTTGCCCCTGGTGGGCCTGTTCACTCTGCTGCCGATCGGCGCGCTGTTCATGGCGGCCTCCCGCGGCGGTATCGCCAGCTTCCTGGTGCAGCTCGGCCTGCTGGCTCTTCTGATCGGGCAGCGCCGCGGGGAAAGAAAACATCTGGTGACGGGAGCGATGGTTTTCTTGCTGGGTACAGTGGTCGTCGCCTGGCTGGGGATAGGGCCCACCTTGGAGCGCTTTGCCACTTTTCAATCCTTGGAGGTCAACGAAGCGCGCCGGCTGGCGATGATGAAGGATAGCTGGCGCATCTTTCTGGATCATCCCTGGTTGGGCACGGGTCTGGGGACACTCCAGTCGGTCTATCCGCGCTACGAGAGCCTCTATGACGGCAAGGTTGTCAACCACGCGCACAACGACTATGTGGAAGTTCTGGCGGAAACCGGCGTGCCCGGAGCACTGTGTTGCTTGCTCTTCATTGTTTTGTTGTTTCAGTCAGCGCTGGCGCGCCTGCGTTCCAGCCGTGGCCCTCTGGACTTTGCCCTTCGCGCCGGAGCCCTCGTAGCCTGCGCGGGGCTACTAGTTCATAGCTTGGCGGATTTCAACCTGCACATCCCCTCCAATGCCCTGCTCTTCCTTCTCCAGGCCGCTCTGGCTAGTTCGGCGATTTCACCAGCGCAGGAGCAGGTAGGGGTGACAAACCGCGAAACATTGGCGGAAATCGTCGCTTGACAGCGAGAAGCCCTCTGTATAATGGCAGGCGCGTGGGGGATAACATCATCCGATGCTCTTCAACAGACGTGGTGTATTTAGCCGGCTAGCGCGGAAGCGCGTCTGGCCGGCCGTTTTGTTTCTACTCGGGGCCTCAGCCGCATTCCCGCAGCAAAAAATCGAATCTTCGCACGAGGTGAACACCAGGATTCAGCAGCTAGCCACCGCCGTGCAGGCCAGGCAGGGCGACTACATCATTGGGAGCGGCGATCTGTTGCGCATCGAGGTGTTCGATGTCCCGGAACTCTCGCGGGAGTTGCGCGTGGGCGAGTCCGGATACATCTCTCTACCCTTGCTGCCGGTCAAGATCCGCACGAGCGGCTTGACCCCATTTCAACTGGAAGAGAAGCTGGCTGAGTTACTCCAGGTGAATGAGCTGGTCTCGCATCCGCAGGTGAGCGTGTCCGTCAAGGAGCAGCGCAGCCAGCCCATCACCGTCATCGGCGCAGTAAAAAAGCCGCTGGTTTATCAAGCCCTCCGACGGACCACGCTGCTGGAAGTTCTCTCCGAGGCCGGCGGCATCGCAGACGATGCCGGCAGCACAGTGAACGTGACCCGCGCAGCCAGCCCGGCCGCTTCGAGCGACACGCCCGGCTCGCCTGATAGCGCTGAGGCTGCTCCTCCCCAGTCGTTGACGATTACGATTAACCTCAACGATCTGCTGGAATCCGGAGACTCCAAGTTCAACATTCCCCTGCTGGGCGGCGATGTCGTCAGTGTGCCTCGGGCTGGGGTCGTTTATGTGGTGGGGGCCGTGGACCGCCCGGGTGGCTACGTGCTGCAGAACGACCGGGAACAGATGACCACGCTCAAGGTGCTGGCCTTGGCCGGCGGATTGAAGACAACCGCCAAACCGCATCAGGCGGTTATCCTGCGGAACGCCAAGGACTCCAGCAAGCGTCAGGAAGTAGCCGTGGATCTCAACAAGGTCTTGGGCCGCAAGGAAGAAGATGCGCGACTGCTCCCCGGCGACATCCTGTTCGTTCCTGACAGCACGGGGAAGCGGGCGCTCCGGCGGGTCGGGGAAATGGCCATCGGGCTCACTTCCGGCGTGGCCATAGTCCGCGCCTCGCGGTAGCAATCTGGCAGGATTTGAACGCAACTTACTGGGATCGAGGTGCCTGAAAAACGTATGGATGAATCCACCGCCCTGATACAGCGGGACCGACGGGCCGGCAGCTCCTTTGAGGTTATCACCGCGCATCCTCAACTCTCGTCTTGGGAAACTCCCCCGCGAGAACCGCACCTCCTCGACTACTGGAGGATACTGCGAAAATACCAGTGGTCCATTCTGTCTTTCCTGTTGACCGTCGTGACCTTCGTCACCATTGCCACCCTGCGGATGCACCCGGTATACGAAGCCACCGCCCGGGTCGAGATCGACAACGAGAATACGAACTTTCTGCCCTTTAAGTCGGACTCCTACGAAATGTACATGGACATGGAGAACTACATCGAAACCCAGTCCAAGATCCTGCAGAGCGAGACTTTGGCGTTGCAAACGATCCAATCCGCCGGCCTTGTGGAACTCCCGGAATTTGGCGGACAGCCTGGGAAAGCCAGCAAGCCCGCTAGCGTCCCTGTCAACGCTGCCAACCAGGCGCGGCCTCCAGCCCTGGGGGGCTTCCTGGGAAGTTTAAGAGTGAAGCGCGTGCTCAACAGCCGGCTGCTGGACGTGACGTTTGAGGCCGGCGATGCGAAGCTGGCGGCACGAGTGGTCAACGCCCACCTGGAGAACTACATCGAGCAGAACTTTCGCAGCAAGTATCTGGCAACCACCACGGCTTCGAACTGGCTCAAAGATCAGCTCCGCGAATTACAGTTCAAGGTTGAGAAGTCGGAAGATGCTCGCATCGCCTACGAACGGCAGAACCAGATTTGGAACATCGACGAAAAGCAGAACATCACGCAGCAGAAGCTGAGCGACCTGAACAAGGAGCTGACCCAGGCGCAAGGCGAGAGAATGCGCAGCGAAGCCCTGTACCAATTGGTGGGCACCGGCCACATCGATGCCCTCCCTCCCGTGCGCGACAGCCTCCTCCTCCAGGACTTGCAGAAGAAACAGAGCGAGCTGAACACGCAGTACATCGAGGCGCTCAATCAGTACGGTCCCAGCTTTCCCAAGGTGATGCGGCTGCAGGCGCAGCTCAAAGAGATCGAGCATTTGATCGCGCGCGAAAAGGCTAACATCGTTAACCGCATTGAAGCGGAATACCACACAGCGCGCCAGCGGGAAACCCTGCTCAGCCAGGCCCTGGATAAGCAGAAAGGCGAATCCAACGCCATGGCTGAGAAGCTCGTTCAGTTCAACATTTTGAAACACGAGGCCGAAGCCAACAAGCAACTCTACGATGGGCTGCTGCAAAAGATGAAGGAAGCCAGCATCTCGGCGGGGCTGCGTTCGAGCAACATCCGCGTGGTAGACCCAGCGATGGTGCCCTCTGCGCCCTCACGTCCCCAGAAAACGCGCAACATCCTGCTGGCGTTTCTGATCGGTTTGGTAGGTGGCGTGGGCTTGGCGCTGCTCCGCGAGTACCTGGACAACACGGTGAAGACCCCCGGTGACATCGAGATGCTGACGCGGCTGCCTTCGCTGGCGGTGGTGCCGGCCTTTGTGACCTTAAACGGCCGCAACCGGGTGCCTAAGATGCTGAAGAGCGGTTCGGGCAACGGAACGGAGAGCCGCGTCGAGTTGGTCTCGCACACTCTGCCGCAGTCGCAGATCTCTGAGGCCTTCCGCGCGCTGCGCACCTCGCTGCTGCTTTCCCAAGCCGAGCACCCACCGCAAGTCATCCTGGTAACCAGCGCCCTGCCGCGAGAAGGAAAGACCACCGCCGCCGTAAATCTGGCGGTGACCCTGGCGCAGCTCGGCGACCGCACCCTCTTGGTGGACGCCGACCTGCGCAAACCCGGCATCAGCCGCGCGCTCAGTATGAGCGACGGCAAGTATGCAGGCTTGAGCTCCTACCTGGCCGGAGTCTCCTCCCTCGAGCTGGTGACCGTGCCCCATCCGGCGATCACCAACCTGGCGGCCATCCCCACCGGCCCGGTCCCCCCGAACCCGGCCGACCTGCTTTCTTCGCGGCGGCTGAGCGAGGCCGTCTCAATACTGCGGCAGGAGTACAAGTTCATCGTCATTGACTCCCCGCCGTTGATGGCCGCCACCGACGGGGTGATCCTCTCTGTGCTGGTGGACGGCGTGCTGATGGTGGTGCGGAGCGGCGAGACTCCGAAGGAAGCCTTCATCCGCGCGCGGGATCAGCTCGTCGCGGTCAAGTGCCGCCTGCTCGGCGTGGTGCTGAACGCCGTCGACTCCAGCTCACCTGACTATTACTACTCTTATCGCTACTACACCTACTCTTACGGAGCCTACGGAAAGGAGAAGGACGGTGCCTTCGAGCGACATCAACAGTCCTGAAACCGGGCGATAAGAGATTTTTTTCCTAAGGAGGCCAATTGCGCTTTTTGATCACAGGAGGAGCGGGCTTTATTGGGTCTCACCTCGCCGAGCGGCTGCTCTCCTGCGGCGACGAAGTTCTCTTGATGGATGACCTCTCCACCGGCAGCATGGAAAACATCCGGCACCTGAAGAAGTTTGACCGGATGCACTACTTTCTCGACTCCATTGAGAACCGCCAGTTGCTGGCCGAGTTAGTCGATGAGGCCGATGTGATTTTTCATCTCGCGGCGGCGGTGGGCGTGCGGCTGATTGTGGAGAGTCCGGTGCGCACCATCGAAACCAATGTCAATGGCACCCAACTGGTGCTCGATGCCGCCTCCAAGAAGCGCAAGCTGGTCTTCACCGCCTCGACCTCCGAAGTCTACGGGAAAAACGTGCAGGTGCCATTCCGCGAAGATGCGGACCTGGTGCTGGGGCCGACCACCAAAAGCCGCTGGAGTTACGCCGCCTCGAAGGCGCTGGACGAGTTCCTGTCGCTCTCCTACTGGAAGGAGAAGAAGCAGCCGGTGGTGATCGGCCGGTTGTTCAATACCGTGGGTCCGCGCCAGACCGGGCGATACGGCATGGTGATGCCGAACTTTGTCAGTCAGGCGCTGGATGGCGCTCCGATTACCGTGTACGGCACCGGCCAGCAGTCCCGCTGCTTCTGCGATGTGCGCGAGGCCGTGGAAGCGATTCTCCGGCTGGTTTCAACCACCCGCGCCGTCGGACAGGTGGTCAACATCGGCAGCGACCAGGAAATCAGCATGGAAGGGTTGGCGCGCTTGGTCAAAGAGAGGACTGGGAGTTCTTCGCCGATAACTTATATCCCCTATGACGAGGCCTACGAGCCGGGCTTCGAGGATATGCATCGGCGGGTGCCGTCGCTGGAAAAGCTGCAGGATCTCACCGGCTTCCGGCCCAGGGCCACCCTGCCAGAGATCGTGGATCGAGTCGTGGCGCACTTTGAGAAGAAGAGAGATCTGGTCGGCGCGGTCGGCGCGTCTCGCCAGGCAGCTAGCGCCGGAAGCTGAGCTTCCGCGAGCCGTGCGTGCGGTAGGCTGGAAGTCGCCCTCAGGCGGATCGAATGAATCTTCTCTGTCTGTGGTCGTCACCGGGGCCAGTTCGATCCCTCGAGGTGATGGCCGTCCGGAGATGTACGCCCCGGTCGATCCTCAATGCCGAGACTTTGTTCCATAAAGCTCAAGTTGCCCAGAGGCCGGAGATGCATGAGACGCGAGGGGAATACGGAGCAGTGATCCAATCCCGAGAGGGAACGAGTTGGCCTCCCATAGTGGCCCCCACAAGCCTCTCCGTGCTCGTGCCTGTGTATAACGAGCAATACCTGGTTGAGGCCAGCCTCGCACGGCTAGAGGTGCTAGCCGAGTCCCCATTGCTGCGGCGGGTAAAGATAATCGTGGTGGACGATCGCTCCACAGACCAGACCCCAGCGTCCCTCCTCCGCTTCCGGCGAAGGATCGAAGAAGAGCCTTGGGGCAGCCAGTTTGAGTGGATCTTTCTCTGCCAGGAGCGAAACCAGGGCAAGGGTGCGGCTCTCCGAACCGCTCTTGAGCACGCAGATACCGAGCTTGCCGTTGTTCACGATGCGGACCTCGAATACAACCCTCGCGATTTGCTGAAGATGATCCCTCTTTTTTTGCAGGAAGGTGCAGACGCGGTTTTTGGCTCGCGCTTTTTGGCCAGCGAATACAAGCGTGTTTTGTTTTTCCGGCATACTCTCGGCAACTGGTTGCTTACCTTGCTCTGCAACATCGTTTGCGACCTGAATCTGACGGACATGGAGACCTGCTACAAGATGGTGCGCACGGATCTGCTCAAGAGTATTCCGCTAGAAAGCTCCAACTTCAGCATTGAGCCGGAGCTGACCATAAAACTGGCGAAGCGAGCCGCGCGGATCTTTGAAGTTCCCATCAGCTACGCCGGTCGGACCTACCAGGAAGGCAAGAAAATTACCTGGAAAGACGGGGTACGCGCTCTCGGCTCGATCCTCAAGTTTGCTACTTCCGATCGCATCTATGTCGCCGACCAGTATGAAAGCGAGATACTGGGCCGACTCCATCGTGCGCCACGGTTCACGCGCTGGATGGCAGATGAGGTACGGCCTTACGTGGGCGACCGTGTGCTGGAGATCGGCGCGGGGACGGGAAATATGACCGTTAATCTGGTTCCGCGGTCGGTCTATTGGGCCAGCGACGTCAACCCGCTCTATCTGGAGACCCTTCAAAAGCTACGCCCGACGCGACCTTATCTTCATGTTAGCTTCACCGATGGAACTTCTGCTGATTCGTTCCCCGCGGGGCAGTCTTTCGACACGGTGGTTTGTCTGAACGTGGTGGAACACTTGCCGGACGACGTCGCCGCCCTGCGCAATATTCGCAGCGTCTTGGAAGAAGATGGCCGCGCCATCATTCTGGTGCCGAATGGCCCTCGCATGTATGGGACCCTGGATCAAGTGTTGGGTCACCACCGCCGGTACACCCGGGAACAGTTGATCGCCGTGGGACAACAAGCCGGATTCCTTCTGGAGGTCCTACTGCCTTTCAACCGGATTGGGGTGTTGGCCTGGTTGTTCAACGGACGTGTCCTCCGGCGCAAAACCTTCGGCCTCTGGCAGATCAAGATCTTAAACCTTCTTACGCCGGTGTTCCGGAGACTCGACCGTTGGGTTCCGCTCCCTCCTCTTTCGCTGATTGCAGTTTTCCGCAAGGACAGGAGTCGCGCAGCTCACCCAGAGCAGGCGGCTGCACCAGCAACCTGCCAGGAGTTGGCGAGCTAGCTATGAGCGTGGCAGCTAGGCTCATCAGCTCCCGGGTCGTGTCCATGCGGTGTGCTCTTTCGCTGCCTGAGAAGTTTCTGCTTCTCCTGTTTCTCCTTTCGCTTGTTCTGGTCAATCCGTGGGTGCGGGGCGACGGCGTAGGCTACTACGCTTACGTCCGCTCCCTGCTGATCGATCACAATTTGCGATTTGAAGAAGAATGGCTGGCAGGCAACCCAACCTTCGTCGGCGGTCGTGTGGACCACAACGGCCAGCTCCGTGCGGACCAGTACACCTCCACCGGCTACGTGAACAACCACTTCTCGGTGGGTCCGTCGATGCTTTGGGCGCCCTTTCTCCTGGTGACCCACCTGATCGTGCTCAGCGTGAACCGTTTAGGGGCTCACATCCCGGCCGACGGCTTCTCGCGACCCTATCTGGTGGCGATGGCCGTGGCCACGGCCTCCTATGGTTTCGCTGGACTCTGCCTTGCCTTCGGTCTGGCCCGGAAGTATTTCGAAGAGCGGTGGGCGTTACTAGCCACGTTGGGCATCTGGTTGGCAAGTTCCCTACCGGTGTACATGTACTTCAATCCGTCCTGGTCACATGCCCATTCGGCCTTTGCTGTCTCGCTATTTCTCTGGTATTGGCACCGTACGCGAGGCGACCGCACCCTCGCGCAGTGGCTCGTGCTGGGTTTGCTGTCGGGACTGATGCTCGACGTGTACTACCCCAACGCCGTTTTCCTGGTAGTGCTGTTGGAATCTCTCCGCGGCTGCCTGCGGCGCTGCTTCGAGCAGCATAACGCAGCCGCGGTTTGGCGTTTGTTTGAGGTTCAGTTCGTCTACACCGTTGCAGTTATCTTCGGGTTTCTGCCCACTCTGATCACGCGGCAGATCATCTATGGCAGCCCGTTTCGCTTCGGCGCTTACACCGAAATGCACTGGCACTGGACGTCGCCCGCGCTGTCAGCTGTGCTCTTCTCCTCCAATCACGGTCTGTTGGTTTGGACGCCTATCCTCATCCCCGCCCTGCTCGGGCTGCTCTTCTTGCGGCGGCAAGATCCTGAATTGGCGATAAATCTGGCGGTCGCCGCTGTAGCCTTCTATGCTGTGATTTCGTTTTATCCAAACTGGGACGGCCTGTCGTCGTATGGCAACCGCTTTTTTGTCTCCCTAACACCGTTATTCATCCTCGGGCTGGCGGCATCGCTCGAACGCTTTAGCAACCTGTTCGATCGCAAAAACCGCGCATTTGTGGCGGCGGTTCTGGTCACTGGACTCTTCGTGCTGTGGAACGCAGGGTTCGTCTTCCAGTGGGGAACGCACATGGTCCCGGCGCGCGGGCCGATTTCCTGGCCGAAAATGATCCACAATCAGGTGGCGATTGTTCCGGGAAAGATGGTGCGCACGCTGAAGATGTACCTGTTGGCCCGGGGAGTGCTGATGCAGACCATCGAGCAGCAGGACTTGGAAGAATTACAGCAAAAGAATTCAGGGGGCGATTAAGAGGGCATGAGTGTTACGCAGCAAACCGTATTGCCCCCTACTCCGGCGCTCCCGGCCGCCCCGCCCTTGCTGCGGATCGCTCCACCGCAGGGCTGGCTGGAGCTGAACCTCCGAGAGGTCTGGGAGTATCGGGAGCTGCTCTACTTTTTCGTGTGGCGGGACCTTAAAATCCGGTACAAGCAAACGGCCATCGGCGCCGCCTGGGCCGTGCTGCAACCTTTCTTGACGATGATTGTCTTCAGTCTGTTCTTCGGCGCCCTGGCCCGGATCCCCTCGCACGGGCTCCCCTATCCCATTTTTTACTACAGCGCGCTGTTGCCCTGGATGTACTTCGCCGGTGCTCTGCAGAACGCCACCAGCACGGTAGTCGATCAGCAGCGCGTGATTACCAAAGTGTATTTTCCGCGGCTGGTGCTTCCGCTGGCGGCGGTGCTCTCCGGTTTGGTGGATCTCGCCATCGGATTTGTTGTGTTCCTGGGCATGATGCTGTACTACGGGATGACTCCGCAGGCGACCATTCTGCTGCTACCCGGCTTCCTGCTGCTCGGCGTGCTGACGGCGTTGGGCGTGGGCCTGTGGCTCTCCGCGCTCAACGCAATCTACCGCGATGTGCGCTACGTGCTGCCCTTTCTGATCCAGTTCTGGATGTTTGCATCGCCGGTGGCGTATCCCAGCAGCCTTGTGCCGGAGCGCTGGCGCTGGCTCTACGGACTGAACCCCATGGCCGGCGTTATTGAAGGCTTCCGCTGGGCACTGACCGGCCAAGGCCAGCCGCCAAACCTTCTGCTGGCCGCCTCCACCGGGGCGGTGGTGCTACTGGTCGCCGGCGGGGTGGTTTACTTCCAGAAGATGGAGGCCACTTTTGCGGACGTGGTGTAGGCCATGAGTCAAGTGGTCATTCACTGCGAACAGTTGGGCAAGCGCTACCAGATTGGCCAGCGCGAGCGCTACCTGGCCCTGCGCGACGTCTTGGCCAACTCCTTTCAAGCGCCCTGGCGGCTCTTTCGATCGGCCGCGCCCGGCTCGTCCAACGGCCGGCCCAAGCACATCTGGGCGATGAGAAACGTCTCCTTCGAGATTCACGAAGGCGAGGTGGTGGGCATCGTCGGGCGCAACGGCGCCGGGAAGACCACGTTGCTGAAAGTCCTTGCGCGCGTGACCAGGCCGACGGAAGGTCATGCGGAAGTCGTCGGGCGCATGGGCAGCCTGCTCGAGGTGGGCACCGGCTTCCATCCCGAGCTGACCGGACGCGAAAACACATACCTGAGCGGCGCGATTCTGGGAATGAGCAAACGCGAGATCAACCGAAAGTTCGATGAGATCGTCGCGTTCGCCGAAGTCGAGCAGTTCATCGATACACCGCTCAAACATTACAGCAGCGGTATGCAAATGCGCCTGGCATTCGCCGTGGCGGCGCACCTGGAGCCGGAGATCCTGCTGGTGGATGAAGTCTTGGCTGTAGGCGACATTGCGTTCCAGAAAAAATGCCTGGGGAAGATGGGAGAGGTGGCGCGCGGCGGCCGCACCATCCTGTTCGTGAGTCACAATATGGGCGCAATCGCGCAGCTCTGCCAGCGGTGCCTGCTCCTGGTGGATGGCCACCTGGCTCTGGATGACGCGCCCGAGCGCGTGGTTTCCGCTCACGTGAAGAACAGCCTGCAGCCGAGTTCGGAAGGTGAGACCACCTGGGAGAGAAGCGGAAGCGGGCGCGCCCGCATTACTTCAGTTGCCATTCGCGACGAGCTTGGAGCGCAATGCTCCACCCTTTCTATGGGACAGAATTTATACATCCGCATCGGAGGCTGTGCGGAGAGAAGCGATTTGGAATTCACCCTTGCCGCACAGTTCGTAACTTGTTGGGGAATCCCAGTATTGTATCTGTATAACCAGTTCAAAAATTTCCGTTCTGGTGCGGACAAGAGTTTTCTGATTGATGTGTTTGTTCCCAGGCTTCTGCTGATGCCGGGGCTCTATTTTCTCCACGTTTGGGTGGGCCTCTCGGGGCAAGAGGAGTTTGATTATGTCAAAAACGGCGCAACGATTGACGTAATCCAAAGCGATTGTGTCCCGATTACGCTGCCGATTCATCAGCACCTCGGATTGGTTTACAGCTACGTGGAAGCCCAGCAACTTCGGTAAAGCACCCGTGGACTGCCCACTCTGTGCTTCGCGAAATACCGTGGTGGTGAAAACGATGCAAGTAGAGCCTCTGGTGGAGGAGTGGAACAGGAGTTTCCATCTGGACGTACGGCGCGAGTTTCGAGATCTTTCCGCCTTTGACCTGCTGGAGTGCCAAGGTTGTTCGCTGCAGTATTTCGTGCCAAACTCGCTAGCTGGGTCTCCGGATCTGTACGCCCAGCTCGAAAAATTCGCTTGGTATTACCTTCCGCACAAATGGGAGCACGACGTCGCACTGGAAGACTTGCAGGGCTGCCGCAGGGTCCTGGAGATCGGCTGCGGTTTCGGTGACTTCGTCGCCCGCGCGCAACGGGATGAGCAACTGGAGATGGATGGCATTGAGCAAAACGCGAGCGCGGTCGAGCAGGCGCGGCGTCGTGGCTTGCCTGTGTGCCTGTTCGACTTGCGGGAAGCCGCCGCACAGTTTCCGGGCAAATACGACGCGGTGTGCAGCTTCCAAGTCCTTGAGCACGTGGCCAGTCCGATGGAGTTTCTCAAAGCTGTTTGTGCCCTCCTCAGGCCAGGCGGAAAGTTGCTCCTTGGACTGCCGAACGCCAGGAGCTTCCTACGCTACCAGTTCAATCTATTGGATCTACCTCCCCACCACATGACGCGATGGTCGGAGAGGGTGCTCGGGCGTTTGCCCGGCATTTTTCCACTGCGGCTTGATCGGATCAAGCGGGAGCCGCTGGCCGAGTACCACGTGGATGCCTACGTGGAGGCCCATTGTTCGCTCCTGGTCCGCTACAAAGCCACACAACCCTTATGCGATCCGAGGGCTAGGGGTGTGCTCGCAAGATTGCTTAAGTGCACTGGAGTGCGAAGGCTGTTGCTAGGCCAAAGCCTCTACGTCTCCTATGTGCGAGTGTGAGCAGGTGGGGGAGTGCATTGAGCCAGGTACTTCTAAATCTCGGTTGCGGCGATCGGCTCCATTCGGCCTGGACGAACCTGGACTTCACATCGAACAGTCCCGCTGTGCAGTCCCATGATCTCCGCCGAGGAATTCCGTTGAAGGATGGTGTGGCTGACGCGGTGTACCTTTCGCACCTGCTGGAACATTTTCCAAGGAAAGAAGGACAGGACCTGCTAAAAGAGTGCTATCGGGTTCTGCGCCGTGGGGGCGTCCTCCGCGTGGTTGTCCCGGACTTGGAGAGAACCGCACGATTGTACTTACAGGCACTCGAAAATGCCCTCCGTGGTTATCAGGAGTGGGAATTGCGCTACGACTGGATGATGCTCGAACTCTACGACCAGACTGTGCGGGAGACCTCGGGGGGCGGGATGCTCGAGTACTTTCAGCAGAAGACCGTCCGGGAGAGGAGCTTCGTACTCGAAAGGCTCGGGGGCGAGGCGCGGCGGTTGATGCGGCCTGTCGAAGCCTGCACTAGCCAGCAAGGGCGGCGGCACTCCTCCTTGACAGCTGGGGTGTTCCTTCGCCTTCGGCAACTGCCGAGCGTCGCAAGGGCCAAGTTTCTAAGACTGATGTTGGGTGGAAGGGACTATCGGGCCCTGGAGGTGGGACGGTTCCGGCTCCACGGCGAAGTGCATCAATGGATGTACGACCAGTTCTCGTTGGCGCGTGCCTTGCGGTCCGCGGGTTTCGAGCAGTCACTCGCTGTGGGTCCTACAGAGAGCCAGATCCCGGGATGGGCGGAGTTCTATCTCGACAGCGAGCCCGACGGCGCCGTCTATAAGCCCGATTCACTCTACATGGAAGCCCTCAAGCCATGAGGATTGTGCACATCAACACGCATGACACTGCCGGCGGTGCCGCCCGGGCGGCGTACCGCCTGCATTCAGGCCTGCGCGCGATCGGGCAGGATTCCTCGATGTTCGTGGCCAACCGTGAGAGCGACGATCCAGCCGTGGTGTCTTTTGCGCCGCCTCAAGATCTGCCTAGGCGCCTGCTTCGGGGCCTGCGGCGGAGGTACCTCCAGCACAGGCTAGCCCGCTATGATTCCTCAAGCCGGGTAGCGGCCGAGCTTTTCACTGAGGATCGCACCCAGCATGGTGCGGAGCCGTTCCGTCAATTGCCGGCTGGCGATATCATCCACTTGCACTGGGTCGCCGACCTGCTTGATTACCGGCCATTCTTCCGCGTCGTGGCTCGGCGCACGCCGCTCGTATGGACGCTGCACGACATGAATCCCTTCACCGGCGGGTGCCACTACGACTATGGCTGCGGCAAATATCGAAATCACTGTGGTGCTTGCCCCCAGTTAGGATCGCGAGAGACGGGCGATCTGTCCAGCCACGTGTGGCAGCGCAAGCGCGAAGCTTACGAACAAGTTGCACCAGATCGTTTGCACGTTGTCACCCCAAGTCGCTGGCTTGCGGCTGAGGTCCGGGGAAGTGGCCTTATGGGACGATTCCCAGTTTCGGTGATCCCCAATGGGCTGGACATCAACAGTTTTGCGCCACGGGACCGCACCTTTGCGCGAGGCGTGTTGGGAGTTCCCCTACACGCCAAGGTGATTCTCTTCGTGGCCGATCACATCAGCGTTCCGCGCAAGGGTTTTTCTGCGCTGGCGCAGGTCCTTACGGACTTGGCAGGCTTGCCGGATCTCTGTCTGCTTTCGGTGGGGAGAGGCGCAGCGACGAGCAATATCCCGATCCCGCATCTTGCCCTGGGCCCTTTAAGCACCGAAAGGCTGCTGTCGCAAGTGTATAGCGCCGCTGATGTCCACGTGGTTCCCACGCGCGCGGACAATTTACCCAATACCGTGCTGGAATCGATGGCGTGCGGCGTTCCCATCGTGGGCTTCGATGTCGGTGGCGTCTCTGATATGGTGCGAGACGGCATCACCGGCCTGCTGGCCTCGGACGGTGATTTGGCTGAGCTGGGCAATGCCATCCTTTGGCTGCTCGAGGAACCAGCGGCCCGGGCTGAAATGGCCAAGAACTGCCGGCGAATCGCTGTGGAAGAGTACTCCCTCGAAGTGCAAGCCCGGCGATACGTGGAACTCTATAAAGCTATTCTGGCGAAGAACTGACATGGGGCCTTGCGTGAGGCAAGCCTACGGGTGGGTGAAGGACAGCGATAACCGCTGGAGGCCCTGCGACAAAAACACAGCCTTGGCCTTCGACCCGTGGCCTGTGAAGGATTGTTACAGAGATATAAGACAGTGATCCCACGGGCGACCCTAGTTACGGGGAGTAGCGGGCTGATTGGATCCGAGGCGGTGGAGTACTTCGACGGCCACGGGCGTCGCGTGGTCGGGGTGGATAACAACATGCGTCGGCTGTTCTTCGGTCCTCCGGGCGACACCACCTGGAATCTGGAGCGCCTCAAACGCAGCATGAAGAGCTTCGTTCCCTATGCCGTGGACGTCCGCGACCGCGAGCGGATCTTCGATTTGTTCCGAGAGTATCGCTTTGACTTGATCGTGCACTGCGCGGCGCAGCCGTCCCATGACAAAGCCAGAGAGATCCCGCTTCTGGATTTTGAAGTAAACGCTCTGGGCACGCTGAATCTGCTTGAAGCAACCCGGCAATTTTGCGGTGATGCTGTCTTCGTCCTGATGAGCACCAACAAGGTCTATGGCGATGCGCCGAACGAGAAAGGTTTTCAGGAGTTTCCAACCCGGTTCGACTACGCGAACCCGGAGGATTTCGAGGGCATTGACGAGACTTGCCGGATCGACCGAACGCTGCATTCTCTGTTCGGCGCTTCCAAAGTTGCCGCCGACGTGATGGCGCAGGAATACGGCCGCTACTTCGGCATGAAGGTCGGCATCTTCCGTGGCGGCTGCTTGACGGGCCCCAGTCATTCCGGGGTGGAATTGCACGGCTTTCTTTCCTATCTCGTAAAAGTAGCGTTCACCGGCCGGGTCTATACCGTCTATGGCTACAGGGGCAAGCAGGTCAGGGACAACATCCACAGCCACGACGTCGTCCGCGCGTTGGAGGAGTTTGCCAAGAACCCGCGACCCGGCGAGGTCTATAACCTTGGCGGCGGCCGCCGCAACAGTATTTCGGTCCTGGAAGCGATCACCCGGATAGAAGAAATGACCGGCCGCAAAATCTGCTGGATCTATGAGGAAGAGGCGCGCAAAGGCGACCATATCTGCTACATCAGCAATCTGCGCAAGTTCTGCACCGACTACCCCTGCTGGAGCATTACGCGGAACCTGGACTCTATCCTCGAGGAGATCATTGAAGCTGAGAAAATGCACCGGCCGTCCCGGAGCATTGCCTGAGGCCAATATGCTGACGATTTTCTCTACCCCCAAGCCCTTCCGCGGGCACATCGGCATCACCCAGCGCAATGCGATCCGGAGCTGGACTCTGCTTCATCCTGATGCGGAGGTCATCCTCTTTGGTGATGAAGAAGGCACCGCCGATGCGGTCCGCGAGCTGAAAATCCGGCATGAGCCTTACGTCAAGCGGAATGAGTACGGCACCAAGTATCTCGGCTCCATCTTTGATCGCGCGCAGCAGCTCGCCAGATATGATCTGCTCTGCTACGTTAATTGTGACATCATCCTCATGTCGGATTTCTGTGAAGCCCTGGAATCTGTTCGGTCGTCCTGCTCTTCCTTTCTGATGGCAGGCCAACGGTGGGATGCCGACATCGCCGAACCCCTAGACTTTGCCCAGCCGGATTGGGAATTGCGTGCGCGCGCTCTGGCGTTAGAAACAAACCGCCAGCGCCCGCCACAATGGATCGATTATTTTGCCTTCAACCGCGGTCTCTACCTGAAGAAGCTTCCGCCTTTTGTCATCGGGAGGCCAGGCTGGGATAACTGGCTCATGTGGTTCGCCCGCGCATCCGGGGCGGTTGTCGTGGATGCTTCGTCCGTCGTGGCCGCGGTTCACCAGAACCACGACTACTCCTACCACGCGGATGGCGAGAAGGGCGTTTGGGAGGGGGAAGAGGCACAGAAGAATTACGCTTTTCTCGATAGCGGCAGATGCTTTCACACCTTGGAAAACGCGACACACCGTCTGACGCCACGGGGTCTGCGGTCCAACTATCGCCACTGGTACACGCTTGGAAGACAGCTGTCGAGGCGGACCGTGAACTCACTTTGGTTTGGCCTGCTCGACCTCACGCGCCCGGTACGGCATCGCTTGGGGCTGCGCCAAGAGGGGCCGCAGGTGGCACAACGGGCAGAGAAGGGCTGACGTGAAGATGGCCGTCAAGCGGGACGTGCTACAGCAAAGGCTGCGCGAGTTTTGGGATGGGCAGGAGGCGTATTGGGAGACCACTGCCGCAGAAGAGCCTACGCTGTTGCGCAACCGCGGGCGCGCAGCCTCATTCCTCCCGAATGGGGCTACCGTTTTGGACGCCGCATGCGGCAACTCTGCGAACGCCCGCCTACTTGCCGGCCGGTGCCGCTACTTCGGAGTGGATCTTTCGTTGACGGGGCTGCGTTCGGCCGTGCGCCCCGGTTTACACTTGGCATGCGGCGACACCCATCGTTTGCCGTTTTGCGACGCTTCCTTCGATGTTGCGATTGCCACCTATGTGCTCGAGCACTCCGTGGCGCCGCGTCAAATGCTTCGCGAGATGCTGCGCGTCGTGCGGCCGAGCGGAAGGCTGATTCTCTTGGGGCCCGCCTGGGATTTGCCATTCTGGTATCCGAATTCCTTGCTCAGCCGTGCCCACAGCTGCTCTTGGTGGCTCCGCTACACCTTGGAGAGGGTCTCCCGGCAGATGGCGGGTTGGTGGTTCGGCCTTTTGCCTTTCCAGATTATCGATCATCCGGACGCGCTCGACCGGGAGTTCATCTATGACGCCGACGCGGTTTACATCGTGTGGACATACGAAGTGATCCGACAGATGCGGCGATGGGGTTGTCGACTGGTGCACTGGGAAGTGGACGACCGCCTGCTTGGCGCGAATGCCGCTGTGCGGTGGTTGAAGCGCATCATTATGCTTCTTCCGCCATACCGACGCGCCGGCAGCACGACCCTGCTTGTGTTTGAAAGCTGATGGGCATTCCTTGCGCCATCTTTGTTGGATCGGGTAACGAGGAGTCACCTGCGCCCGATGTGTCCGCGTGATATGGAATCTGAAAGAATTGGGCGTGTGCCGGAATGATTTTGGAGCTTTTTTCTTATGACAAGCATACTCATTCTGTGCAGAGAAGATAATCTAACGTGGGTGAATGCGGGGTATGCGCGGGCCCTGCGGCGAGCCGGCGTCAGGCTGCACTGCGTACCGTGGGGTACGCCCTTCAATGCGAACCTTCACGAACTTATCGAGCAGTGCCCGGAAAAGCCCGATTACATTTTCCATCCGGAGACCGATTTTCCGCTGCTGCCGTGGGGCCTCGCCGAGGTGGACATTCCCACCGTGATTTTCCACACCGATCCCTACGCTTACACGCATCGCCGAGTGCGTTGGTCAAGGCTTTTTGATCACGTCGTTCTCCTCCATTTTGGTTTCGAGGACTGTTTCAAGCAAGCCGGAAACCCGCGGCCCATGACCTTGGCGCATGCCGTAGACGTGGAATATTTTGAGGGGCCGCCGATCGAACGCGTTTTCGAGGTCAGCTCGGTGGGACGGACTGAGGGAGAGAATTACTCCACCCGGCGAGAAATGTTAACCGAACTTTCGGCCGCTTTTCGGACCAACGAGTGGTGGCGGCGCCACCCCTATGAGGAAATGGCTATGACGTACAGGGCCAGCAAAATCGTGCTGAACATCCCGAGGGATGACTTCCCGGTGGATGTTTCCTTGCGCTTTGCCGAAGCGATGGCGGCGGGGGCGTTGTTTATCACTCGGCTCCCGAGTGAGCTGCCCTCTCTGGGTTTTGAGGAAAACGTTCACTTCGTGGCGTTTCGAGAGCGAAGTGAGGTCCCAGGATTGTTGCGTTGCTACTTAAAAGACGAGAAAGCTCGCGGACGCATTGCAGAGGCGGGCCGCGAAAAGGTATTAAGGGAGCACACTTACAATAGGCGCGCCAAGACGTTGCTTGAACTACTCGGGCGGGACGGCTGTCGGCTTCACGCGCCGGCTCGCCGATGGCCCGAGGCGCGCGTGCATCTTGCCTACCTGGATTTTTTTAGCGCACAGCGCTGCCTGGAACACGCGTGGCTAGAATGGCGGAAGATCGCCGGGGGCGGATTGCGTGAGGCTGCTGCAGGAGCGGCCTTGCTCCTCCGCGCCTGGACACGGTGGCCCCGCAGACAAGTGAACGCAGACGCGCCACATTCGTCCTGAAGGGAGTTGAGGCCGATGATCCTGGCTGACCGGGAGCCGAAGATAGCCGCCCGCGTGCCCATGAGTATTTCTGTACCACTGGTGCTGAAAAAGATGGCCAAGCCTTTGGCGACTGCCTTGGTCGACGCCTGTAACCACGAGCACTTCATCGAGCAGGCGATCGTAAGCGTGTTCGAGCTGGGGCCGTCCGCACAGGAGATGAAAGTGATCGTGGCGGACGGCGGCTCCACCGACAATACTTCTGCGATGTGCGCAAATTCGCCTCTACCGGCCGGGAGGCCGAGGCCATTCTCACGAAACATGGTCTTCGGATCCGTAAGGGTTGCCACCGGCGCTGTTTCGCTGGCGGGACCGGCATTTCGGCTGGCACTTGTGCTTGACTGCTGAGGGGCCATGAAGATTGCACTGCTACAGCGAAACTACACCGTGGCCGATCTGGAGGGTAACGCCGCGCGGATCGCGGAAGCGACGCGCCAGGCCCAGGAACGCGGCGCCAGCCTGGTTGTGACCTCCGAACTCGCCTTGCTCGGTTACCCGACGCGCGATCTTCTTCTTCACCCTGCCTTTGTCACCCGCAGTTGGCAGGTGCTGGAACAACTCGCGGAGGTTCTCCGCGGAGCTCCCCCCGTACTTGTGGGCATCGCCGAGCCGAACCAGGCGCGCGAAGGTCGCCCCCTGTTCAACTCTGCTGTGCTCTTGCAGGGTGGCAAGGTCCAATCCCGATTCCGCAAGTGCCTCCTGCCGACCTACGACGTCTTTGACGAGGATCGGTATTTCGAATCGGCCCCCGGCCCCCAGCTTCTGCCGCTAGACGGCTGGACCATTGGCATCACCATCTGCGAGGACATCTGGAATGACCGCGATTTCTTGCAGCGGCGTCGCTATCACGCCGACCCCGTCGAAATACTGATCGAAGCGGGCGCCAACTGCGTGGTCAATCTTTCGGCGTCACCCTTCACCGTGGGCAAGCAAAAACTTCGCGAAGAGATGCTCAGCCGGATGGCGTGCCGCTATCGGATTCCGCTGCTGTACGTCAACCAGGTGGGCGGCAACGATGACCTGGTCTTTGATGGGCGCAGTATCGCGTTTGATGGCTCCGGCAGGCTGATCGCCCGCGGCCGGCCGTTTGATGAAGATCTGGTTCTGGTTGACCTGGGAGAGTCTTGCGGGTCCATTGCCCCGGATGAGTTGCTGCCCGAGGCGGAAATCTGGCAGGCGTTGGTGCTCGGGACGCGCGACTATGTTCGCAAGTGTGGCTTTCAACGCGTGCTTCTGGGCCTCTCCGGGGGCATCGATTCATCGTTGACGGCTGCGATTGCCGCACAAGCCGTCGGCCCCAAAAACGTCCTGGGCGTGCTGATGCCGTCTCCGTATACGAGCCGGGAAAGCATCGAAGACGCGCTGGAGCTTGCCCGCACCCTGGGCTTGCCCACCCGGGAGATTCCCATCACCGGCCTGATGGCGGCGTTCCAGGAAGCCCTGCGGGATGCTTTTGCCGGTTATTCGCCGGACGTCACCGAGGAGAATCTGCAGGCCAGGATTCGCGGCAACGTGCTGATGGCCCTCTCGAACAAATTCGGCGCGTTGCTGCTGACCACTGGGAACAAATCAGAACTGGCCGCGGGGTACTGTACGTTGTACGGCGACATGTCAGGAGGCTTTGCGGTCATTTCAGATCTGCCCAAAACGATGGTCTATCGCCTGGCGAAATGGCTGAATCGCGCGAGCCTCGTGATTCCGGAGCGAGTTTTGAGCAAAGCGCCCTCGGCCGAGCTCCGGCCAAATCAAACCGATCAGGACACGCTGCCACCCTACGACCTGCTCGACGCGATCCTGCAGCAGCATATCGAGCAACGCCAGTCAGTGGAAGAGATCGTTCTCCAGGGATTGGATGAAGCGATGGTGCTCCGCGTCCTACAGGGAGTCAAGCGCGCGGAGTTCAAGCGCAAGCAGGCTGCGCCTGGCATCAAGGTCACCGACCGAGCTTTCGGAACAGGCTGGCGGATGCCGATTGCACGCAAGGATTGGGAGTGCAGGGCGCTAGTTCTGAAGACCTCCGAAGAGGAGGGATATGGGTAGAAGCTTTTTCCGTAGTGAGCGTGCTGCCCGTCTGCGACACAATCGCCCACGCTCTACGCCTCAAGCAGGTGGAGGAGCATGACAAGACCTTTCGTCAGCGTTCTGATTGACACGTATAACCACGAGGGTTTCATCGAGCAGGCGCTAGTAAGCGTGCTCGAGCAGGGGCTGTCCGCAGAGGAGATGGAAGTGATCGTGGTGGACGACGGGTCCGCCGACAATACATCAGCAATTGTTCGCAAATTCGCTCCCCGGGTGCGGTACCTTTTCAAACCCAACGGCGGCCAGGCCTCGGCGTTCAATGTCGGCATCCCCGAGATGCACGGGGAGATCGCTTCTTTCCTTGACGGCGACGATTGGTGGGCACAAGACAAACTGCCGAAGGCGCTCGAGCAACTGGCCAGAAATCCCGACATCGGCGCGGTCGGCCACGGCTATTATGAGGTCTATCCCAACGGCCAACGCCCTCGTGCTTTTGTGCTGGAGAAGCCGTACCGGCTTCACCTGGGCGACCTCGCGACGGCCTCGCTGTTCTCTCATCTACGCTGCTTTCTGGGGACCAGCAGAATAACCATTCGCAAGGGGATTCTCGATCGCGTTCTACCTGTTCCCGAGGAACTTGTCGTCGAGGCCGATGAGTTCATCTTCACGCTGGCTGTGGCCATTGGCGGAGCGCTCATCCTCGATGAGCCTCTGTTCTACTATCGGTTGCATGGCGGCAATCTTTTCCAGTTCGGCTCGAATGACCCCGTCAAGTACCGCCGCAAGCAAACCGTGCTGGTTGCGTTGCTACGCACGCTGCCGTCGCGGTTGGCCGAGTTGGGCGTTGCCCCCGAGGTGGTGCAAGCTGTTTTGGAGCCCGTTTGGGTGGATGCGGAGCGCATCCGCCTGCGTCTCGACGGCGGCTGGCCCTGGGACACATTTCGCGTCGAGCGCGCGGCTTACCGGCTGGCCTACCGGGATGCCGATTTCGGCTATGGTCTGTTCAAAGCGGCGGCGCTGGCGCTGACGGCGCTGCTGCCGCCGCGGCGCTTTTACCGGTTCCGACAGTGGTACGCCGAGAAGAACCTGCGCGAACTGCGGAAGATAATCGGGGAGCCCACACCCGCGGCGCCCGTCATCGAACGAAGAATGGAAATGTGAATAGGGCGATCATCGAGGAGCCGCAGTTCGATTCTGTTCGCATCTCGAGGTAGAGAGGCAGCCGGTGAGCATTACGGAAATGATGCGGCGCGACTGGGACGACCGGGCCCGCAAGGAAGCTTTCCATTACATCGCCACGTGGCGGCAGGACTGGGATCCCGACTCGTTTTTTCGGTCCGGCGAAGAGGATTACCAGCGGCTCGTCGAAGTGTTCTTTCGCCGCTGGCAGTGGCAGCCGGATCGCAAGGCGATGCTCGAGCTGGGTTGCGGTGCAGGTCGGATGACCCGCAGCTTTGCCCGCCGCTTTGCATGCGTCTATGCCTGCGATATCTCTCCCGAAATGCTCCGTCGTGCAAAGACTCTGCTGCCGGCAGCCGACAACATCGTCTGGTTGCAAGGGGATGGTAAGAGTCTTGCCGGCGTGGGGGCAAACTCTGTCGATTTTGTCTTCAGCTATATCGTGCTCCAACACATGCCGACTGAAGCGCTCGCCTTCCAGTACGTCCGGGAGATGCTCCGTGTGCTGAAGCCGGAAGGCGCTTTCTTGTTTCAGTTCAACAGCGTTCGTGAGCCGACAATGAACCGCACAGGTCGCTTGGCTTGGGGGGTCGTGGACGCCCTGTGGACGATTCGGATGAATCGCGCGAGCCGTGCTGTTGCCTCGTGGATGGGATGGGACCCCGAGTTGGCGGGGAAGAGCTGGCGCGGAGCCTCGGTCGAAGTCGACCGGATGCTCGAGGTGCTGTGGAGTGCCGAGGGCGCGGTGCAGGAGATGAGTGGCGCAGGTACACCGATGACTTGGTGCTGGGGCATGAAAAGGGCAGGGAATGGCCGATGATCAGTCTGGGGATTAACTATTCGCAGATGCACGACTCCTCAGCCTGCATTGTGCGCGATGGCGAACTACTGTTCGCGGTCGCCGAAGAGCGCCTGAGCCGGATCAAACACGATGCCGGGTTTCCAGCGCTGGCCATTCAGGCCTGCCTGAAACATGCCGGGATTCAGGCCGACCAGGTGGACCATGTCTGCATGGGCTGGCCGGCGCCGCGCGCGATCTTCCTACACGACCTGAAATGCTATGCAGCAGGCAAGCATAGGGCCAGTTGCCTCAATCTGCTGAACACAACTCGCTACTTCCTGAGCATGTGGCACCAGCATGGCGGGGCCAGTCGATTTACCTATCATTTTGGCCCGACTAAGGCGAGGTTTCGCTTTGAAGACCATCACCACGCGCACGCGCTTAGCGCCTACGCCTACTCCGGGTTCGAGGACGCAGCGATTGTTGTTACCGACGGCCGTGGTGCTTGGGAAGCCACTTCTATCTGGTACGGCCACAACGGGCGAATAGACCACATCCTAACCATTCCCTGGCCTAACTCGCTCGGGCTTTTCTATGCGGAGTTCACGTACTATCTCGGCTTCCAGAAACACAGCGACGAGTGGAAAGTGATGGGGCTTGCCCCCTACGGTCAGCCGGGGGTGAATCTTCGGCCGTTCATTGTGCCGGACGACGCCCCCTATTGGGTGAATGCCCCAGGGCTGCTAGGGCGGAACGCCGGTGACGTCTCCGCGATTGAAACTGAGTTGGGTCCCAAGCGGGTGCCGGAGACCGAGATCGACAATCGCTACAAAGATATTGCGTTTGCGGTGCAGGAGGCCTGCGAACGAGCCATGATGACCGTGGTGCGCATGGCCGTCGAGAAAACCCGCTGCCGAAACCTCTGCATGGCCGGCGGCGTGGCGCTCAACTCCAAAGCGAACGGAAAGATTCTTACCTCGGGACACGTGGACCGTCTCTTCGTCCAGCCGGCCGCGGCGGACGACGGTGTGGCGCTGGGGGCGGCGCTGGCGCCGTACCTGGACGCCGGAGGGCGCTTGCCCGTCAAGCCCATGAGGCATGCCTATCTGGGACCGGAATGGGGCGACGCCGAAATCGAATCCGTGCTGCGCACTTACAAGCTCCGCTACACACTCCTCAATGACCCGGCCAAAGTGACGGCCGAGTTGCTGGTTGCCGGGAAAATTATCGGCTGGTTCCAGGGGCGAATGGAGTTCGGCCCGCGCGCGCTTGGCAGCCGCTCAATCCTGGCTGACCCGCGCGACCCGGAAATGAACGCCAAGGTCAACAACGCCGTGAAGTTCCGCGAGTGGTGGCGCCCGTTCGCGCCCTCGATGCTGGCCGAAGTCGCCGGCGAGTACTTGGCGAGCGCTCCAGACTCGCCGTTCATGATTTTGGCGCTTCCGGTGAGGCCAGAGAAACACGGCGTTATCCCTGCGGTCACTCACGTGGATGGCACCGCGCGCCCGCAGACCGTCGAGCAGCAGGTGAATCCGCTCTACTGGCGGACTTGCGCGGTGAGCCCATCGTCAATTCGCCCACCGATGCGGTGCGCACGTTTTTCAGCTCGGGCATGGATGCGCTGGTCATCGGCCCGTTCCTGGTGGAAAAGTGACACTGCGATCCTTGGGAAGTGTTTCGGACGGAGTCCTGAAGAGATGAGAGTCAGCGTGGTGGAACACGACGGAATAAAGTCCATTGTGAAGCGATGGATCCTGCCTCAGGGAAGGACTCCCCGTCGCATTCAGACAGGAATCCTTCGCGGGCTCACCATGGAGCTGGATTTCCAGCATCAAGCTCAGCGGTGGTTGGGCCTGCAGGAACGGGAATTGAGTACTTGGCTTCGAAGGCTTGCACGGGACATCCAAACAGCGATTGATGTGGGCGCGAATGACGGCATGTATACACTGTATTTTCTGGCTCGGACGCCTGCACAAAGGGTGCTTGCCTTTGAGCCTTCCTCGGAGAGCCAATACCAGCTCCGCAGCAATCTTCGACTCAATGGTCTTGCAACAGATGAGCGTCTTCAGGTGATTCCGAAGTTCGTGGGCGCATCCGAGACACAGTCGACAATCCCTCTGGATTCTCTCGCAGACGTTCTAACCCCGCCCTGTTTGATCAAGGTCGATGTCGACGGAGGAGAGGTCGACTTGCTCCGCGGCGCACACAAGTTGTTAGGCCATCCGCGAATGCGCTGGATTATCGAAGTGCACTCCCAGAGGCTCCGTGAGGATTGCCTGAACACGCTTTGCGCGAGCGGTTATCGCACAACAACAGTTCGGAACGCCTGGTGGCGTATTTTCTTGCCGGAACTGCGGCCCGGGGAGCGCAATGATTGGCTGATCGCTGTGCGCGATTAATCAGTAGAAAGAGAACTGGTGGACGGCACGAAGAATAATGGCCGCGGCTTGCCGCGATTCCTCTAGACGCCTACAGCCGCTGAAACTAGAATGGCAGGGCTGGGAGAAAGGAGGAGCTGTGGGCCAAACCAAAAAGCAGGTATGCCTGATTTGCGGCAAGCCGTCCATCAAAACCATCTGCGATACTTGCGCGGATAAGGTACGCGGCGAAGCCCTGAACAAGAAGAAGAAAGACGAAAAAATCAAAGAGTAGTCCCGGCCTTTCGATCCTCTCTAAATGGGCTGTTTCCAGTTCTCTGCTTCCTTCGTCAAATCAGAGTGTAGCACATGCATCTCCCCTGCGAGCGGAGCCTCGCTCGGTTTTGAAAGCAGGTGTCTTCTTCATAAAATCCCCGGCTTTTCCGCTTGCACGACTGTTACCCAGAAGGTATATCTGTCGGGACTCGCGTGGGTTCAATGATTCGGGGAGTCCATCGTCTCATCCTGATGGGTTTTGCAGGGGGGCTGCTGGCGCTGCCGTGCGCCGCGCAGACGCCAGCGAACCACCCGATGGACGACTCGATTTCACAGAGCGGCATACGGAACCTCAAAGGCCTCCCCGTCTTGCGGATCCCCCGTGTCAAACGGCCTCCCAGGCTCGAAGACTTTCTGAATGGAACCGCGCGCGAAGACGAAGCCATCGTCACCAGCTTTCGCCAGCGTGACCCCGGCGACGGCGTGCCAGTGAGCGAGCCAACGACCGCGTATCTCTCCTACGACGACAAGAACCTCTATGTCATTTTTGTGTGCAAAGACGAGCCCAGGCAGGTCCGCGCTCGCATGGCCAAGCGCGAAGACGCTTTCAGCGACGACATGGTCGGCATCCTCCTCGACACCTTCCACGACCAAAGGCGAGCCTATTACTTTCTTAGTAATCCGCTTGGCATCCAGGCCGACGCCATCCTCACCGAAGGACAGGGCGAAGACTATAGCTTCGACACACTTTGGCGCTCTGAGGGACGCCTGACGCCGGATGGCTACATCGTCTGGTTCGCCGTCCCGTTCAAGAGCCTTCGCTTTCGTGGCGAGCCGATACAAACCTGGGGTATAGGCCTGAGCCGCAGCATCATTCGCAAGAACGAAAGCTCTTGGTGGCCTCACATCAGCCGGCGCGTTGAGGGCGTTGTGCAGCAGCTTGCCACGCTGGAAGGGCTGGAGCACCTCTCGCCAGGACGCAACGTACAGTTGATCCCCTACGGCCTGTTCGCCCGAGCTCGTTTCCTCGATACCGCGGACGCAAATAACCCCCGGTTCCGCACCGAGAACGATTTTCGCGGCGGCGTGGATGGCAAATTTGTCGTGCGCGACGCGCTCACCTTCGATGTTGCGCTCAACCCCGATTTTAGTCAGGTGGAATCCGACGAGCCGCAGGTGACCATTAACCAGCGCTTTGAAGTCTTCTTCCCGGAAAAACGGCCCTTCTTCATCGAAAATGCCGGCTTTTTTCAGACGCCCGTCACTTTGTTCTTCTCCCGTCGCGTCGCTAACCCACAGTTCGGTGTGCGCATGACCGGCAAGGTGGGCCGCTGGGCCCTCGGCGCTCTCGGCATCGACGACCGCGCTCCTCGCGCTGGCAGCCCGAGTTCGACCGCGATAGCCGGAGAACGCGCGGGCATTGGCGTGGTGCGCGTGCAGCGGGAGTTCGGCCAGCAGTCCGAGATCGCCTTGTTCTTCGCCAGCCGCGATTTTGGCTCCAATTTCAATCGCGTCATGTCGCTTGATACCCGCATCAAGCTCAACCCCAACTGGGTGCTAACCGGACAGGCGATGGGTAGCTTCGCACGCCAGTCGGCTAACGAGCGGGCCTGTCCCAAAGACCGCCAACGCCTCTCCGGCCCGGCAGCCTTCGCTGAGTTGGCGCGTCTCGGCCGCCGCTTCAACTACGCCGCGCGCTACTCCGACCGCAGCCCGAACTTCTGCTCCGAACTCGGATTTGTTCCCCGGGTGGACATCCGGGACACTGAACATTTTGCCAGCTACACATGGCGGCCCGAGCATCGCCGTCTTCTAAGCTTCGGCCCTTCGGTGTTCACCATAGTTAACTGGAATCGCGCTGGGCAGGTGCAGGATTGGTTCGTGGACTCCAAGTTCAACGCCCAATTCATCGGCCAGACATCGCTCGAGGTCCGTCGGGTCGAAACCTTCGAGCTTTTCCAAAACATCGGCTTCCGCAAACATCGCACGTCGCTGGGATTCTCCACCGAATTGCTGAAGTGGCTCTCTGCCTCTGCAGACTACGGACGGGGAAGCAACGTAAACTTCTTTCCGGGGCCGGGCCTCCCGCCATTTTCGGGCAGCCCCCCTCCGGCCCTGCAGCCTTTTCTGGGGAATTCGACTAACGCCGACGCCGGATTTACGATTCGTCCCGCTCCGCGTATCCGCTTCGATCAGACTTACATCTTCGCGCTCCTGTCCACGCGGGAGGGTGCCTCGCCGGTGGGATTCGCCGCCGGGACCAGCATCTTCAACAACCACCTCCTCCGGTCCAAGCTCAACTACCAGTTCAACCGCGAACTCTCGCTCCGGCTCATCCTCGACTACAACGCCGTGCTCACGAACCCAGCGCTGGTGGCGCTCTCCCGCTCCAAACGTCTCACAGGAGATTTGCTGCTTACTTATCTGCTTCACCCGGGCACAGCCCTCTACGTCGGCTACACCGACCTCTACGATAATCGCGTGCTCGACCCCGGCATGCCACCTAGCGTACAGCCGTCCGTTCACCTGACCCGCTCGCCCAGCCACTCCACCAGCCGGCAGCTCTTCGTCAAGATGAACTACCTATTCCGCTTTTGAGCTATTTCGACTTAGCCTCTCGTATCGCCGTCACTTCGAGCACTGGCCAGTCGCCCCTCTCTATACCGTGCCAAGAAGTGAGCTTGCCCGTGGCTTCGACCCTTTTATTATCCAGCTTCTCGAATCTCTTGGTTTGGTGATTTACCTCAATAGATTTCACTGGCTTACCTTCTATCTTGATTTCAGATTCGAGTTGAATGGCCCAACCTGTGCTCTCACCTCCAATACCAACAACACGCACGAGTTTACCTGTAACTGTAATCATTTTTTGTTCCTCGGTAGCCGCCTGCAAGTACATACACGCCACCATAAGAATCAGGCAAACCCCTATTTCCGCTCTTCGCATGGCAACTCTCCCCTCCGTGAAGATCAGCGTCCATCACTAGCGTCAGCCTGTAGAAGCTAACACATCGCCATGCTCTGTGCTGGAGCAGGAGCTTGCGGTCCGATTCTTCAGAGGATTTCCAGCCGGATTCTAAGCAATCCGGCCAAAGAACCGCCGCCCGACTTCCAGCGGATTCCGGGACATCGTAGAAAGCCGAATGCAGATCGCTTTGCTCAGACTCTTCAAATCTTTCAACTCTCGCACCCCGATACCATGTAACTCTTTGACTCCGGGCCTCTTCTTGCGTAGAATCGCGCTTCCACTGGCCGCATGATCGTTCAGAAGCTTCCGAGGAACGCCCGGAGAGAAAATGCCACGACGCATTGGTGCCAAAATTACAGGCGTGACCGGCTATGTGCCCCCGCGGGTCCTGAGCAACGCCGACCTGGAAAGGATGGTGGAGACCAATGACGCCTGGATCCGCGGGCGCACGGGCATTCGCGAGCGTCGCATTGTTGAGAAAGGCGTCGCTGCCTCGCATCTCGCCGTTGAAGCCGCGCAGCAGCTGATCACACAGAGGAAGGTAAACCCGGAAGAGATCGACCTGATCGTCGTCGCCAGCGTCACCCCGGACATGTTGTTCCCGGCGACGGCCTGTCTAGTACAAGACCGCATTGGCGCGAAGAAAGCCTGGGGGTTTGATCTCTCGGCCGCCTGTGCAGGATTTGTTTACGCGCTCACGGTTGGCGCGCAGTTTGTCGGCGCCGGCACGCACAAGAATGCTCTGGTGATCGGTAGCGACGTCATGTCCTCGATTATCAATTATCAGGACCGCGCCACCTGCGTGCTGTTCGGCGATGGCGCCGGCGCGGTGCTGGTCGAACCTGCTGCATCGGACTCCGAGGGGATCCTCGACTTCCATAACGATGTAGATGGCTCGGGCGGCTGTTATCTCTACATGCCTGGCGGAGGCTCGCTCAACCCACCCTCGCATGAGACGGTGGACAAGAAAATGCATTACGTCCACCAGGAAGGCCAACAGGTGTTCAAGTATGCCGTGCGCCGCATGGCAGAAGTGGCTTGCCATCTGCTGGAGCGCAACGGCTTCTCCAGCCGCGACCTCGCGCTGGTCGTGCCCCACCAAGCCAATCTGCGCATTATCCGCGCCATGCAGGATCGGCTCGGCGTGGACGACTCCAAGGTGATGGTCAATATCGACCGCTACGGCAACACCACCGCCGCCACGATCCCGCTCGGCCTTCGAGACGCCGTGGAAGAGGGGCGCGTGCGCAAGGGCGACCTAGTGCTGCTGGTTGCCGTCGGCGCCGGCTATACCACTGGCGGCATTTTGCTTCGGTGGGCCTACTGACCCCCGCATCCCAGTTAAAGAACTAGCTCTGCCCCGAAACATTCAGGCGCAGCGTCTAAACAAGTATCAGGAAAATGGTGACGGCCCCGCCCAATGCCGGCCTCTAGTCTGAGGCCGGCTGGACGGGGACCGATAAGTGGAAAACTCCGCAGGAGTGAGGTTCAACGCGAAGAGATAGTTTCAGGAAATATTGTGAGGAGGAAAGATTAGCAAGCGCGCATTTCTGCCGCGCAGGCCAGGTTGCGTTCCATCCGCTGATCCACTAGCACGGCGACGTAGCGCGAGCAGGTTGCCATCTCGCGCTCGGTCCAGGCTGCGAGTTGCGGGAGTACCCGCCCCAGCGCCTGGGCCACACGGTAGTACGCCCGTACCGCCTGCAGCCGACCCTGCCCAGTTTTCAAGCAGGGAGTAAGTTCATGAACATTCAGGATCGCCTCGAAATCGGCCGAACCCAAAGATTCATCGGTCAGCCCTGCCGCCGTCAGGATCAGGTTTGACAGCGGTTTCGCCGCCACACCGGCCACTATCGCCCGCCAGTAGTACACGGTGAACTGGATCAGGGCCACTACGGAGACTGCCAAAAGCATTGCAGGAAACATAAGTCTTAACCTCTACGCACAGTCTGGCAGGGGCGGCGATGGGCGACAATAGACCGGCGGTACTACCTCAAAAGCACCGTAATCCTACGGAATGGGGCCCGCGGCCCAGAAAACTTGCCCCTTCATCTCGCTTTCTCTATTCTCAGGGCAAGGCCTACTGCGGAGTGGAAGGAGTGGCTGGATGAAAGCCGCGAGATACGTTGTGGCGCTACTGATTCTTGGTTTGGCGGTCCTACTGTTTCCGTCCGGGCCGGTGAAGATCCCGCCGCGTGCCAATCTGCCCTCGCCGCAAGACGCCGGAGTAACCGCGTGGAAGAAGGACGTTCCCGCAGCGCCGCAAAATGCCGAACTCGAAACGTCGTTGGTTTTCCTGCTTCGCTCACAAGCCGAAGCATGGAACCGCGGCGATATCGAAGGCTTCATGGCGGGTTACTGGAAGTCCGACAAAACCACATTTGCTGGCTCGAGCGGGGTCTCCCGTGGCTGGGAGGCGCTGCTCGACCGTTACCGCCGCAATTATCCCGATCGCGCAGCGATGGGACAGCTCGCGTTCACTGAATTGGAGATCACGCCGCTGGCCCCCAATGCGGCTTTGATCTTGGGCCACTGGCAGTTGAAACGGCAGAACGACCAGCCCGGCGGCTTGTTCACTTTGGTCGCGCGCCGCTTTCCCGAGGGCTGGCGCATCATTCACGACCACACCAGCGCCAGCGCGCCGCCCGCTCCGGCAAGAGCGCGAAAATGACCATCGTTCTACTGAGCCCTAGCGCGTATGCTAACCCCCGGCCCGGCATACTTGATCGTCGGCTTGAGCCGCAGGGCAGTGACTGACTGTCGGCAAGCTGCGTTGCGGGATTCCCCTATTCGGTTGTTTGACGTTACAATGCTTGTTTACTGATGAGCCGTTCTTTCGCCATCCTCTTTCTGCTTGCACTTTCCCTGGGCATCTACCTAGGCACCACTTCCGCGCCGGCTCTCGTGGACGAAGCCGATTGCGCCCACGCCATCGCCGCGCGCGAGCTGCGCGAGAGCGGCGACTGGGCGGTGCTGCATATCAACGGAATCCGCTACCTGGAAAAGGCCCCGCTGCATTATTGGCTGGTGGCCGCGAGTTACAAGCTTCTGGGCGAAAGTGATTTCTCGACGCGCCTGCCGCTTGCGCTTGCTACCGTGGCCTTGGTCCTGATGGTGTACGTCTTCGGACGGCGCTTCTTCGGCGAGCGCGCCGGCTTCTACGCTGGCTTGGTGATGTGCACCAGTCTGGGCACATTTGTGTTCACGCGCACGATGATCCCGGAGGCCATTTACGCACTGGAGTTCACCGCCGCATTCTATCTGTTCCTGCGCGCCTGGCAGGGTACGCTCGCAGCGCGAATCGGTTACTGGGGCGTAGCCGCGCTGGTGGCTCTGGCCACGCTCACGCGCGGCCTAGTCGGCGTGATTTTCCCGGTGGCTGTGATCGCGTTGTTTCTGCTGGCGATAGGCGGCTGGCGGCGCTGGCGCGATTTGCCGCTCCTTTCAAGCGCACTGCTGTTCCTGGCTATGGCCCTACCGTGGCACCTGATCACCGCCCGGCGCGTGCCCGGCTTTTGGTCTTTCTACATCTTCAACGAGCATATCCTGCGCGCGATTGGCGCCCGATATCCGCAAGACTCGGCGACTGTGCCGCTCGCCCTCTGGTGGGCTCTGCATCTCGCTTGGTTCTTCCCGTGGAGTTTCTTCCTGCCGCACGCGTTGGCCCAGTTCCCGCTCCCGAGCACGTGGCGCGCCGCACCCAATGGCGCTGCTGGGTTAGCGGAAGTTCCTGCGCGCGAGGCGCGCCTGCTGCTGTTCGCTTGGGCCGGGTTTATTCTGTTTTTCTTTTCGCTGACGCGGCGCATGGAGTATTACAGTTTCGGCGCTTGGCCAGCGATCGCCCTTCTGCTGGGTTTGGGACTGGCCCGCGCCGAAGCCGAGCGCCATCGCTGGTTGCCGCGCTTGCAGGGGGCGCTGACCGTGACGGGGCTGCTGGCGGTGGTTGCTCTCGGCGCCCTGCTCTGGGTGTCGCGCCACGTCCGTGCCGCCGATATTGCGAGCCTGCTCGAGATCAGACCCGCGGACTTCTACCAAGTGGCTATGGCCAATTTGTTTGATCTCACGCCGCAAGCCTTTGCCGCGCTGCGCGCCCCGGCCATAGCCACAGCGCTCTCGTTGCTGGCCGGTTTGGGCGCGGCGTGGCTGCTCCGGCGCCGGGGTCGTGCGCTGTCGGCAGCTCTGGCCATGGCGCTGGGCGCGGCCGGGTTCATCTTTGCGGCCAACGGCGCTTACCGCATCTTCGAGCCTCACCTTTCTTCTCGCGCGCTGGCGGAGGAGATCTCCAAGCACCTGCGGGCCGAAGACCGCATCCTGCTCTATGGCGACTTTTATAACGCCTGCACGGTCAGCTTCTACACCCACCGCAAGACCTGGATCTGGAACGGCCGGTATCACAGCCTCGAGTACGGTTCGTACTTCCCTGACGCGCCGCGGATTTTCCTCACCGACCAAGATTTCGCCGCCTTCTGGGAAGGGCCTCAGCGGGTGTTTCTCGTCGTCCCAGAGCTCCACCGCCGACAGGCGCTACTGCGCCTGCCGGCCGATTCGACATATGTACTGGCGGAGAGCGGCGGCAAGGCGGCATACGTCAATCAACCGATAGGGCCCGGCCAGCCGACCCTCGCGGCATTGCGGGGTCACGCCGCCACGCGCACTGACTAGTTCCTCCCGCGCAGATTGTCTGGTCGATGTCGCCGGCTTCGGGCGGCTATTGCTTGGCTCTACCAGCCCTTTGGCTCTTCGACTGCTCTACTTTCGACTGGCAACCGTAAACTCTCGATTCTTCCACTGCTCACCGCTTCTCCGGTTGAACGGGAAATCCCGCCCACGCATTGGCAAGCCCCAGGAGTTCCCGTACGACATCGAGCGCGTCGCTGGTGTGGCGCCACCAGTGGGCGCCGTCATAGCCGTCCTGCGAGGCGTAGCGCACCATTAGCCGCGGGGAGTTTCCTACCAGGCGCTTCCAGATGGCCTTCACCCGCCGCGTATGTGGCTTGGTGGTCACCACAATTACCTTGCTGCCCCCCTCCTGACGCAGGGCGTCGCTTATCTCGAGCACCTCCTGCTCGGTATTGATGACCGGTTTGTCCAGCACCCGGATTGCATCGGTGGGAACGCCCAGTTGAATCAGGACCCTTTGGTTGTAGAACTCCTCCCCCACGAAGCCGATGCCCATCTGCCGGAGCTCTTCCTCAGGACTCGCGGGGCGCGTGATCCATACTTGCGCGGCGAACCCCTGCCGGTAGATCTCGGCGGCCTCGCGTGCGCGGACCGGCATGCGCCCGCTCAACACCACAATCGCTTGTGCCGGCTCGAGCGCGTCCTGTACCACCAGCCATCGTCCGACGCCGCGGATTGCCCAGGCCGCCGCCATGATGACCACTAGCACCGCTGCGGCGATCCAAGCGCGGCGCCGGCCTCGACTACCTTGGGTCATGCTTTCAAACTAGCCCACCGCTCAGAATGGTTCACCTTGAAACTGGGACAAATCGGCACCGGCCGAATGACACGCCAGAGGGAATGCGTCATTGCACAGCTCGGCGGCATCGTACGCCGCTGTCCCTACTCGGTCAATCGCCCTCCTATTTTTTGGGCTCCAGGGGCTTCCCATGAAATATCTTGGTCTTTTATGATCACAGGCTAAAAGCCGCATCGACTCCGGCCGTTGGGCCGCCACGGCGATAATTACGCAAATGGGGGTTGCGGTTGACGCGCCGCGGGCTACAATAGTGAGCACCCATCAATGGGTAACAGCGCTGGCAGCGGCTCGAGGGATACGAGGCGCGAATCCGCCGGAGCGAGTTTGAAAAGAATCAGATGTAATCTCTGCGTTGCGGAGGATAACCCGTGCGGGCATTGATCACCGGCGGTGCGGGCTTTCTGGGCTCGCACCTCTGCGAGCGCTTGGTCGCGAGCGACTGGGACGTATTGTGCCTGGATAACTTGGTAACAGGGTTGGAAACCAACGTCGCCCATCTGCTGAATCACCCCCGTTTCCGGATCGCCCGCCAGGACGTGACGCGCTACATTGATGTCCCCGGTCCGGTTGATTTCGTGCTCCACTTCGCTTCGCCGGCCAGCCCAGTGGACTACCTGAAACTTCCCATCCAAACCTTAAAGGTCGGCGCGCTCGGCACGCACAACACCCTGGGACTGGCCCTAGCGAAGAAGGCCAAGTACCTGCTGGCCTCGACATCGGAGTGCTATGGCGACCCGCAGGTGAGCCCGCAGCCGGAATCCTACCGCGGCCACGTCAACCCCATTGGCCCGCGCGGGGTTTACGACGAGGCCAAACGTTACGCCGAGGCCATGACCATGGCCTATCACCGTGCGCACGATGTGGACACGCGCATCGCGCGCATCTTCAACACCTACGGCCCGCGCATGCGCCTCAATGACGGCCGCGCCTTGCCCAACTTCGTTTATCAAGCGCTCACTGGCCAGCCCCTCACCGTGCATGGCGATGGCCAGCAGACGCGCAGTTTCTGCTACGTCTCCGACTTGATCGAAGGAATTTACCGGTTGATGCAATCCGACGAGCACGAACCGGTGAACCTCGGCAACCCACAGGAGATCACCATCCTAGAATTTGCCGAGCGCATCCGCGCGCTCACCGGATCCAACGTCCCAATCGTGTTCAAGCCCTTGCCTGAAGATGACCCCAAGCAACGCTGCCCGGACATCACCAAGGCACGGCGAATCCTGCACTGGGAGCCCGAGGTCAGCCTGGATGAGGGTCTGCCGCGCACACTCGAGTTCTTCCGCCGGGAAGTCGCGGCCAGCCGCGCCCGCTAACGACTGAGGAACCTTGGGAAAGCGCGGCAAGCGTGCGCGGCTCGTGGGGCATCTTTCCGGACAGCCCCTCTTAATCCGGGTCTTTCAGCGTCCTGACAGGCACGGACCTTGCCCTGTCTTCCGCCAAGGACCATAGGGACAACCGCACCCCGCGGCGGTAAAAAACTCGCGATTGAATGTTGAGCGCCGCCTGAGTTTCTCTTCCTAACCTTAGGGCAGACTTCGAGCTTCCCGTGACCCGCTCAGAGGCGTGAAAAACCCACCGTAACTATTTAGTGCGCCTGAGTGCGCCGGCGGTTTGCAAAGCTTTGCAACCTTTCCGCAAGGCATTGTTGCGTCGGGCTGGTCCTCGAAGAATTGACATTGAGCCGCATCACGTAAGTCTTTGCATTTAAATAACTGGCAGCTCGATGCTGCGGAGAAGCGTCGCGCCGGTTTGGCACGCGATGTGCGCCTTCCGTGCGGCTGCTTCGAGAGCATGCGAGGCTCCACTGACCGGAGTCATGGACTCGCAAATTCAAAGGTGTACCTGGGCAGATATCAGTATTCGGGGAGCAAGGGCAGGTGTGAAGCGCTTTTGGCGGCCGCTGATTCTGGCGGTTGTGGCGGGGGTCGTGTACGCCTCGGTCCTCGTTGGCCTCATAAGACAGTGGCATTACGACGCGAACTACTCACATGGTTTTCTCGTGCCGGTCTTTGTGGGCTATTTGATTTGGCGAAAGCGGGAAGCCCTGGCCTCTCTGCGTTCGCGCCCCAGTTTGTTTGGACTTTTTGTAGTGCTGGGCGCTTTGGGAATTCTCGTCATTGGACAGACTGGTGCGGAACTTTTTCTCACGCGAATTTCGCTTTGGGGAACGATTTTGGGATTACTTCTATATTTCTGGGGCCGGGCGACCTTGCGCGCGCTTGCCTTCCCGCTTTGCTTCTTGCTGTTGATGATCCCTCTGCCAGGGCTTGTGCATAGTCAGATCGTTTTCCCGCTGCAACTTCTGGCCTCCCAGTTAGCGACGGTTTGCCTGGAGGGTGTCAACGTCGTTCCGATCTTGCGCGAGGGGAATCTGTTGATCCTGTCGAACTATACGATTCAGGTTGTGGAGGCCTGCAGCGGCATCCGTTCCCTAATGTCACTGGTGACGCTCGGCATCGGATACAGCTATCTGGCGGAGCGGAACTTGGTGATTCGGGCTTTGCTGGTGCTAGCAATGATACCGGTGGCCATCGTGAGTAACGGCATTCGAGTCGTAGGCACGGCGCTTCTTACATACTACTGGGGAGTCCAGATGGCCGAGGGATTTTTTCACTCATTTTCCGGGTGGGTGATTTTCCTGGTGGCTACTATTCTGCTGCTGGGCCTGCATGCAGCGCTAGTTTCCGTACGCCGCTTCTTGCAGCCCAAAAGCGAAAAATGAGTGCAGGGGCGCGATTTTGGGTGATGATCGTCGTGCTGCTGGGGGCCGCAACAGGCCTGCCTCTCTTTTGGCATGGTGAAGTAGTGCCTTCGACGCGACCCCTGGCCACCTTCCCTCTGGTCGTGGGAGCGTTGCAGGGCCGCGACTTGCCACTCGAAGACTGGGAGTTGCAGGTGGTTCGTGTGGATGACTATCTCAGTCGTGTCTATTCAGGCCCAGGCGCACCGCCTCTGTATCTGTATATCGGCTACTACAGTAGCCAGCGAGCCGGGCAAACGCTCCATACCCCCAGGAATTGCCTGCCAGGCAGTGGCTGGCAACCGGTGACGGCTGCCGAGCTCAAATTGAGGCTACCCAGCGGGCAGCACGCGCCTGCGAATTTCTATGTTGTGGAAAAGGGGCTAGACCGTCAGGTGGTACTCTATTGGTATCAGGCACACGGCAGGGTCGTCGCGAATGAATACCGGGCCAAGTTCTACACTGTACTGGATGCAATCCGGTTGAACCGTACAGACGCTGCCCTGGTTAAGATCAATACTCCCATTCTTCGTGGCGAAGCTGAGGCTCGTGAGCGTGCCGTGGCTTTCGCCACTCAGCTTCTGAACGAGTTGGATCACTACCTTCCACGCTAGAGGAGCAGGGGGATGCTATGCGATACATTCTTCGACTCTCGCTCGCTGTCATCATCTTGGGACTGCTGTTTGGTACGCCTTCTTGCAGCCGCAATCCCGAGGTCGCCAAGAAGCGATATGTAGAGAGCGGGGAGCGTTACCTTCAGAAAGCAAGATACCAGGAGGCGCGCATCCAGTTCCGCAACGCCTTAAACCTCGACCCGCGGTTCGTGGAAGCGTATTACAAGTTGGCCCAGGCCGACCTTGCGCTGCACCAGTGGAACGATGCTTTCGCGGCGCTGCAACGATCGGTAGAGCTCGATGCCGGCCGCCTCGACGCACGCCTCAGCATCGGACAGCTCTACATTTCAGCGCGGCAGTACGAGAAGGCGGAAGAAGAGGCGAATGCCATCCTCGACCGGGATCCCGGCAATCCTGGTGCATACCAGTTGCTTGGCACCTCCTTCCTTGGTCTCCAGCAAAATGAAAAGGCGCACGTGGCCTTCACCAAGCTCACTCAACTCATGCCCAAGGATCCCTCTGGGTATGTCAACCTAGGTTTAGCGGAGATTGCCATGGGCCGCTATTCCGAGGCGGAACAACATCTGCGCGAATCCATCGAGGTGGATCCGAAGGCTGTGTTGGGCTACTCCAACCTGGCCAACTTCTATCGCTTGCAGAGGAAACTCGACAAGGCCGAACAGGTGCTCCAGCAAGGAATGGACCAAGTCCCCGACGCGGCTCCTCTTTGTCTCCTGCGGGCAGATATCCTCTACGAGCAGGACAAGAAAGATGCCGCGAGAGCTTTGCTCCAAAAATTGTGGGACCCACAACACCAACGCGCCGCGGTTGCGCTTGCGCTGGGGGACTTCTACGTGCAGCACCAAGATGCCGATCGCGCCCTGGCCGAGTATCGCCGGGGCCTCTCTGCCGCCCCCGAAGACTCGGACCTGAAGAACCGCATGGTCGAGGTATATCTTGAGACCAGCCGCATCCCGGAAGCAACGGCCCTCAACCAGGAAATTCTGCGGGTGAGACCCAAGGACGTTGTGGCAAGGGTTCAGCGCGGCCGCATCCTCCTTTCGAGTGGGAAGACGGAAGAGGCCATTTCCGAGTTGCGCCAGCGCGTAGCAGAGGCGCCGGATTCGGCCCAGGCCCACCATTACCTAGGTATCGCCTATTGGCAGAGCGGCGAGGTAGCTCAGGCGCAGAGCGAGCTCCAGGAAGCCCTAAAGGCATGGTCCGACACGCTCCCCACGTTACGCAGCCTGGCCCAACTGCACTTGGCACAGGGAAATGTAAAACTGGCGAAAGAGTACGCGCTTCGCGGCCTGCAATTGGCGCCCAACGATACTGCTGGACACCTGCTGCTCGGCACTATTCTTCTCCAAAGCCGCGAGTTTGCCTCGGCGGCCGAGCAGTTCGGCTTTGCCCAACAACTCGCCCCCGACGACCCTTTGCCCCATCTTGACTTGGCATTGGTTTATACCACCGAAGGAAAGTTCGCCGAGGCGGAAAGGGAATTCGATTCCGCGCTCCGCATCAATCCTCGTTTCACCCAAGCCCTGGCCCAACTGGCGAATTTTCTAATTCTCAGGAACCAGCGGCCAAAAGCCCTCGCGCGCGCGCAACAGTATGTTGCAGCCTATCCCGAGGATGCTCACGCCCATCTCATCTTGGGAACGCTGCAGCTGGGTGGCAAGCAGTACCCCGAGGCCAAGGCGGAACTGGAACATGCTCTCCAGCTTGACCCAAACCTCATCGAAGCCTATCTGCAACTGGGCAGCACTCACCAGGAGCTAGGCGAAACCGATGTCGCCATCGCCCGGTATCAGAAGGTCTTGGCCTTCGAGCCCAAGTCTGTCCCCTTACAGACCTTGGTGGGAAACCTGTATCTGAACAAGGGCGACCTCGCGACGGCCCGCAAGTACTACGAGCAGGCACTGGCGGTTAATCCCAATTCCCCCATCGCTGCCGCCAACCTGGCTTGGGTTCTCGGGAGGCAGGGAGGAAACCTGGATGTCGCACTGGGTCTAGCGCAGAAGGCCAAGCAGCTCCTGCCCGAGCTTGAAGCCATCACGGATATCCTCGGCTGGATCCAGTACCTTAAGGGCAGCTATGCAAGCGCAATCCCCTCCCTGCGTGAGTGCGTGCAGAAAGTGCCCTCCTATCCCGTCTATCACTACCACTTGGGGATGGCACTCCTGGCCGGTGGCGCTAAGGAGAAGGCCAAGGCACAACTGGAGGCGGGGCTGAGGTTGGGGCTCAGAGGCGAGGACGCCCGGCAAGCCAGCCAAGCACTCGCGGAACTCGAGTAGCAGGTAATTGAGACATGGTCAACGCCTTTTCCCCACGAGACTGTTCGTTGCCTTCGGGGCCAGCGAGTGAGACTTGGATTCACGCCGACTTGGCGAAGGCCCCCGGGCGCGGCACACTTTCGGCGTATTACAAAACGTTGCGACATTTGCGCAACGTGGCGTACCGGCAATTGAACTCTTTCACAGAGCGACCTAACTGGGTCGCTCGATCTATTTTCCTGTGAGCCACTTAAGAGGCATCAGTCGCGACGACGGTTGGCATTGTTCTTGCTCGCGTGGCGTCTTGGAAGAGTGGATAGCTCGGGCAGAGGCTCGCGAAATCCGCAAGGGGGGCTCCGGACCAGTTCACGAAAACCGGGGAGGGAAACATGTTCAGAAGTTTGGCATGCCTGTCGCTGATTGTGTTCGTGGTCGTGATTGGTTCCGGTTCTGCGAGCGCACAAGTGCAAATCACTTTGGGCCAGAGCACGGACCTTGCAACCTTCATTAGGGCAGCTGGTCCGCAACTGAACCTCCAGCTTGGCACTTGCTCCATCACGAGTTGCACTTTGAGCTCTCCGGCAAACTCTTACCTCAGCATAAACGGAACACCGAGCAGCAATTTTGGCTCCTATACCTTCACAACGGGTAACGCAGCGATGCCCTTTCTAACTCAGAGCAGCGCGGGGAGCGGAGTATTTAATTACAATTCAAACGGCCAAGGGACGTCATTCGCTATCTCTTTTCCGGCGGGTGGCCTGTTTGCGGGAAACCTCTCGCTGGCTCTCACCTTTCTGACCGTCACTGGCGGCACGTTTAGCGATTCGACTTTCCACGGCAACTATGTGGTGAGCACCGTAACAGGAGGTCTGGGCCAGTTCTTCCCCCAAAACGCGGTAAACGAATTCGATTTCACTGTTCGGACCGGCAGGACGCTGCAAGATCTTTTCGACCATGGCAACATCGACGACCGAACTTCCGGCAGTATTACCAGTGGCTCGATACATACTCCGGAGCCGGCCTCGATTGCCCTGTTTGGCTCGGGCTTGCTGTTACTGGGTCGCGTCCTCCGCAGGCGTAAGAACTCAGCCCCGGCAGTGGACGCTTGAAAAGAGCAGCTTCCGATTACCGGGCCTGGGGCGCGGAGGCTCTTTCTGGGTTTAGTCCGTAGGGCGCGGCATGCTGTGTCCCTACACGTCGCAGTGGGCTCTCAGTTTCGCCACAATTCGTTCCCTAAGTTGTTCCAGGGCGTGCTTGCGTCAGGTCACGAGATGCCTCTTCGGGGGAAGCCAGAGGGATGACCCATACCACCCGATTGCGGGTGCTCCATATCGGAAAGTTTTATCCCCCGCATGTGGGAGGAATGGAGAGCCATCTCCGCGCACTTTGTGGGGAGCTGCAAAAATCCGTGGACGTTCAGGTCGTGGTTTCGAGCGATAACCGGGCGAGCACCGAAGCCGTCGATTCGGGAGTTAAGGTAGCGCGGGTGGGGGCTGTCTGTAACTTGGCATCTGCTCCCATTTGCCCGGGATTGATTCGGAGGATTCGCGAGGCAAAGGCCGATCTCGTTCATCTTCATCTCCCTAATCCTGTCGCCGTTATGGCGTACTTGGCTAGCGGTCTCAAAGGACATCTCCTCGTTACCTACCACAGCGATGTTGTCCGACAAAAACTTCTAGGCAGGGTTCTTCAGCCAATCTTGTTTCGAGCCTTAGACCGTTGCGAGGCCGTGATCGTGGCTTCTCACAAGTATGTCGAGACGTCTCCGGTGCTGCCATCCTACCGCGAGCGATGCCGTGTGATTCCCTTTGGCATTCCCGTCGAACAATTCCAGCATTGCGATCCCACGGAAGTGGCCAGGATTCGTGATCAGTATGGGCCGCGTATCGCGATCACCGTAGGCCGCTTGGTTTATTACAAGGGGCTCGAGCACCTGATCCAAGCAATGAACAAAGTACGGGGGCGGCTCCTTATTGTCGGTGACGGCCCGCTGCGGGCAAAATTAGAACACCAGGTTCGAGCGCAAGGGATTGGCGATCGCGTGGTATTTCTGGGGAACCTAAAGGATCTGATTCCTTACTATCACGCAGCCGACCTGTTAGTGCTGGCTTCGATTGCTCGCAGCGAGGCGTTTGGCCTCGTGCAACTAGAGGCCATGGCCTGCGGCAAGCCGGTCGTCAACACCAGCTTGCCTTCCGGCGTACCGTATGTCTCGCTCGACGGGATCACCGGAATTACAGTGCCGCCGGCGAATCCGGAAGCATTGGCCAAGGCTATCAACTTATTGCTCGATGATCCTATCCGCCGCGCACAGTACGGAAACGCGGCGCGGCGTCGCGTTCAAGCGGAGTTCAATCTGGAGCTGATGACACGACGAACCCTTCAGCTCTATCAAAGCGTCATGCAATTTCCAAATAGGGGCGCCACACTCCCGGGGCGAGGGTCCGCCGATTTCAATCTTAATTCTAGGATGGATGAAAGTGCCCTGGCCAATACAGCTTCGCCCAGCGCCGCCGATTGACACGGTGGCACAAACTCCACCTTCCCCGAGACGGTTATTAGAAGCAGGAGGCTGAAGGCAACGTGGGATGGAACAAGGTATGCCGCGCAGACTCTCGCGAGAAGCCCGGACCGCTCAGAATGCCGTTGGCTTTGGGAATTGGGACGGGGCTCATCTATTTGGCGTTCTTGGCGCCTGGCATCTCTAATATCGATGGCCTCTCCATGCTCACTGTCGCCGAATCCTTGGTAGTCAATCACAATCTTACTGTGCCGGCAGACATCGGAATGCTTGGTCGCGATGGAAACTCATACTCGAAGCTGTATCCGTTGCTCTCGCTATTGGCAGTCCCTTTTGTTGCCGCGGGGGTAGCTCTGAGTCACCTTCTTGGCCTGCCATCGCACGATCTGGCTGCTATTTTCGCTCTGATGTTGCCAGCTTTGCTTACCGCCGGAACCACGTCCTTGGTTGCGCTTCTGGCACTCCGACTCGGGAGCACAACCGAGGGCGCTTGGTTGGCGGCGCTAAGCTTTGCGCTGGGTACAATCGCGTTGGTGTATGCGCGAACGTTTTTTGCCGAGCCACTACTTGCTTTCCTTACCGCTGGAAGCCTTTACCTTGTTCTGGGAGGAACAGTGCGGGAAGTCATTGGCGCTGGCGTGTTTGTTGGTCTCGCCGTATTGGCTAAACCCGCCGGCGTGATCGTGGGGCCTATCCTATCCGCATATTTACTCGCGAAGCGGCGCCCCCTTCGCATCGCTGCCGTCCCTGTTTTCGCGACAGGCATAGCGCTTATGCTCTTCGCTGGTTATAACTACATGCGGTTTGGCAATCCTCTCTCTTTCGGGCAACCCTGGTCTTTTAGAGTCGCGGCTATTCCTGAGGGTGTCCTGGGACTCTTGCTCAGCCCTGGACGGGGTTTGCTTTGGTATTGCCCCGCCGTGATTCTGTTCATTGTTGGTTTGCGCGCCGCCGTAAGATCGAAGCCACTAGAAGCGCTAATGCCGGTGATTCTGTTTATCGGCTATCTGATGCTTCATTCTTACTGGACCACCTGGACTGGTGGGTGGTCATGGGGGCCCCGGTTTCTGTTGCCTGCGCTTCCGGGACTCTCGGCATTAACGGGAATGCTAGACAAAAACTGGAGAAAGGGTCTGCTCATCTTAACCGTAATCGGGTTCTTCGTGAACGCACCGACACTGATTTCGTTTTACGAGCGCTACTACGCCGAGGCAAACGAACAAGGGATATCTCAACAGGCGCTGCTGTGGTCCCCAAAGTATGCACCCCTGATGCAAGCGTGGGGGACCGCTTACCGTCAACTGAAAGACGCCGTTGAAAGCGATGTAAGAGAGTTGTCTCACAGAACTCACACGCCTGGCGGGACGGTCGCAAACTCGCGAGCCTTGCGCGTGGTGGCGGTCTGGTGGTGGGTATTACCGGTTGCGGGCATTCCACGATGGATTGGCATTGCAGTTGCCCTTCTCCTTCTGGCAACGGGCTTGTGGGTGATGTCCAAGGGCGCCGCTTCCTGCAGGGAGGAAGCAGTACACTCAACCTGAGCTGAACTGACAATCCCCAGGCGCAATCCGTTTGCTGGTTTTGCCAAGGAACGCGATTACGCCCCGGCTACTCGGCAGCTTTTCGCCGCACATGAACAGTTATGCGATCGGGGAATCCGATGAGCAGAGAAAATTGCGTCCAGCTCAATGCCTCGGAGGCAAACCGGGCAGAAAATCGATCAGAGGGGAATCACCTGGTGACAGTAGTTGCTTGCTATGCATTCCTCTCAACTCTTATCGGCCGAACCTTTACTGCTCTTATTGCGACGCCGTTAGAAGGCTCTGATGGTCCGCTTTTCGCATATATTGCTTCTGAGTGGCTTAAGGGACATATCCCATATTTGTTCACTTGGGAAAACAAGCCGCCCGGGATATTCATAACAAACGCGGCGACGTTCTTACTTTTTCCGGGCAACTTAAAAACGCTGGCAGTAACCGAAGCCTTTTTCTTTTTCGGCTGTGTGGCCACTGTCTACTTGCTAATGCGCAGTTGGGGCGCTCCTCGAGTCGTCGCTGCACTCGCGGTGGCCTTAACCGCGGGAGCTGGGAATCTTCTCTGGTTCAATCAAGGTGGGAACCTGACAGAAATCTATGTGCTGTGGCCAGCAACTCTGAGTATTTATCTGTTCAGCCGCGCCGCTCCAAACTATCGTGGCAAATGGGTTTTTCTCGCCGGCTTCTTTGCTGGAGTTGCCGCCCTGTTTAAGCCAATCGGGATCGCTGCTCTTCTGGCTCAGACCCTCTTGCTCTTTCTCTTGTACATCAGTTTTCGGAGACTTTCCGCCCGAGACTTAATCATCTCCAGCACGGTGAGCTGGGCCGGCGCGGTTTCGGCATGGGTGCCAGCTTTCATATACTTTTACCACTACAAAGCTTTGGGAGAGATGCTCTTCGCGTCTTTCGGCTACAACTTTGAATATGTCGGCTCAAACTGGGCCCAGGCCCCTTTCTGGGCATTGCTGGTAGCCATTCCCGTTCTCAAGCCAATCGGAGCTGCTGCCATAATGGGCGCGGTCGGCCTCTTCGAGGTGGTGTCGAAGTTGACTTCTGCAGCGCGGGCGCGGCAATGGGAATCAAAGGCATTTGAGCCCCTCATTTTTTGGACCCTGTCATTGCTATGGTTGTTTTTCGACTTAGCTGGAGCGCTCGCGAGCGGAAGGGGATACAGGCACTACTTCCTCGCCATGGTGCCCAGCCTCTCGGTGTCTGCTGCGATGACCTTTTGGCATTTCACGAGGGGCTTTCCGAACGATAGGCGCCCAGGCGCCTCGCTCAAATTGCAATACCTGCTTTTCCTTGTTGTTTCGGGACCCATTCTGTTCTCTCAGGCAGGGGATGTTTGGAAGCTGCGGTTAGCGCTCGTACAGCCCGCAGTGAAAACCCCCGCTCACATCACTGCCGATTACTTAAACTCGGTGCGACAAGCTTCGGACACACTCTTCGTTTGGAACTATCTCCCCGAGATCTATTTCCTGACAGGTATGAGCAGCAGCGTTCGCGTGCTCACAGCCCTCCACACTTCCCTGTCTCCGCAAGGTCACGAGAGGTTTGGTGGTGAGATCCTAAGGGAGCTCAACAAGCAGCCCCCAAGCTATGTGGTGGATGCGACAGAGGACGCCAATTCATTCGCTGCTCAGGATTCGATGTACCAGGGGTTCCGTGATTTTGTGGTGCGTCACTATTCGTTAGTACGCGCTTTCGGCGATGTAAAGATTTACAAGCTGGCTGACCTCCCCCGAAAATAATCATGGAACGCATTGATTCATGGTCGCTTAGCTGCGGCGGGCGAACTCGACCTGACCATTCTCATCGTTCGTTGTGAGCCAAAGGCTAATGAACAACTGCCCGGAAAACTAGTCCAGCCGAAATGTAGCTCTCCGGGGTATAAACACGGCAAGGAGAGCCACCCCTGAAGAGGAGTCGCTGCAGTGAGGAGCCGGGCCGCTGTGGGTGCGGGTGTTGAAGGAAACTGAGGCGGGAGTACCGATTGCGACCTGTGCCGGCGGCTGGGATGAGCGAGGTGATATGGTGCGCTCATGGCTGAATCAGATTGGAAAGCTGACACTGAAAGCCTTGCTCTTGGGCGCGATGATCGTCGGGGCGCTCATCGTTCTTGAAGGCTTCAGCAGTGTGATTTTATTGCGCTTCTTGCTCTCCGGAAAGGGAGAGCGGCCACTAGCCGAGCAGCGCCACACGCAATATGATCAGGTCTTGGGCTGGGTAAACATTCCAAATCTTGTTGTCCAAGACATGTACGGTCCAGGGGTCTTCCTGCGAATCAACGCCCAGGGCTTCCGCGGTAATCGCTACATTGGCGTCAATGTTCCAGACCGGAAGCTCCGTGTGATATGTTCTGGAGACTCATTCACGCTTGGATACGGCGTGGACGATGACCACACGTGGTGCCAACTGCTGGGTTCAATGGACCAGCGCCTTGAGCCGGTAAACATGGGACAAGGTGGCTATGGGGTTGACCAGTCATACTTGTGGTACAAGCGTGATGGCAGCATCTTGAACCACGACGTCCATATCTTTGCCTTTGTCACGGCGGATTTTTACCGAATGGAGACCTCGAAGTTCTTGGGCTACGGCAAGCCGATTTTGGACTTAGGCCATGGCCACCTGGTAGTCAAGAATGTTCCGGTGCCCCGTCGGAGATGGTACGCTCCCTGGGCAACTCGTTCCGTGGCGGCCATTCGGCAGTTGAAGTCGTACGAGCTAGCGGTTCGAGCAATAGGGCACCGTCGTTCCCGCCAGAAGGATGGAGACGACGATACCCATGACCACACGTGGGAGGTAGCCTTAAAGGTGTTTGAGTCTCTGCACGAGATGAATGAGGCGAGGAAGAGTTTGCTGGTGCTACTTTGCTTGCCGGGGAAGGCAGACTACTTGAGCAGCGCCTCGGAGATATGGCGGCGACGCCTAGCTGCCGAATCCAAGAAGAGGGGCTGGGTGTACATAGACCTCATCACCGAAATGCGGCAACTTGCCCCCGACCAAATTGAAGAGTTGTTTATTCCGCCGGACCAAATCCAATTCCTTTATGCTTCCGGCCACTACACTGTTGCTGGCAACAAATGGGTCGCGCAGAGGCTTTACCAGCGGATCTCAGCGTTGCCTCACCTTTCACGAAAGCTGGCTGGCGAGCACTAAGAACACTGCGCGGCGTGCCACGATGGGCGACGGTGGTTCAATACTCTGAGCTGTCTTGGAGCCAGTCGGCCTCCTCAGTGCTGTGTCAACGGTAAGCAGCCTGGTGAGACGCGGGGGATATGCCAGTTGATCGAGCCGAAGGATCGGTCCCAGCCACCACCACACAGAGTAGCGAGTTCCCTGCTCCGCTTGCTAGCAAGAAGCTTTTTCGACTATGAAGTTTTCAAGGACGAGGCAGTCCATCTCACTCTTGGAAAAGGTACGCAAGGCATCGGCGGGAGACGTCACGATGGGCTCTCCCTTTAAATTGAAAGAAGTGTTAAGCACGACGGGGACGCCGGTAGCCTGCCCGAAGCGCTCGATCAAGCGGTAGTAGCGCTGGCTTTGGTCGCGGAAAACAGTCTGCAAGCGGCCGGAGCCGTCCACGTGAGTGATTGCGGGGAGGATACACTGCTTAGACTGTTTGACCGGCACCACACATAGCATATAGCGTGCCGGGTAATGGTGCGCAGCGCGCGGCAGATCAAAGTAAGTTTCTGCACATTCCGAGAGGACGGAGGGGGCGAACGGTCGATACGGTTCGCGGAACTTGATTTTGGCGTTGACGATATCTTTCATCTCCGAATTTCGCGGGTCAGCGAGGATGCTGCGATTCCCCAAGGCGCGGGGCCCCCACTCGAAGCGTCCCTGGAACCAGCCCACCACCTTCCCTTGCATCAGGTACTCCACGACCTCGTCCAGCAATTCGTCGTCTCTTGCGATGAAACGATGCCGAACGTTGTTCTGTTCCAAGAATGTGCCGATTTCTGCCGGCGAGTAGGCAAGGCCCCAATAGGCGTGATCCATCCGGAAAGTGCGCGGCCTACCCAGCAGTGTGTTGTAAGCCCACAGCGCTGCCCCCAGGGCGCCGCCACCATCACCAGCAGCGGGCTGGACAAATAACTCCTCGAAGGGCGTCTCCCGAAGGATCCGGGCATTAGCTACGCTGTTCAGCCCCACGCCGCCAGCGATGCATAGCTTCTTGAGCCCGGTTTGCTGATGCAAATGCCGAGCCATCGACAGCAGCAATTCTTCCGTGACGCGCTGGATGCTGGCGGCAATGTCCGCGTAGTGCTGATTCACCCGGCACATCTCCTCGTAATTTGCCGGGGGCTCGCCAAAATATTTTGGGAAGCCGGATGCCTTTGTGAAGAAGGGCATTCGGGGCGGGCGTGGCTCGCCAAACAGTTCCACAAAACGGCCGTTGAAGGTGCGATCGGTGGAGTGGTGAAAGCAGAAGTAGCCCATATCCAGCGAGAAGGAACCATCGCTGTTCTGCCGGATCAGCTTCCACACCTTGTCGAGATAGCGCGGTTGGCCGTATGGCGCCATCCCCATCACTTTGTATTCTCCTTCGTTCACTTCAAAGCCCAAGAAAGCGGTGAAGGCACTGTAAAGCAAGCCTAACGAATGAGGAAACTCTATTTGCTTCAACAAGCGGATTTCGTTGCCACGGGCGACGCCCCAGGCGGCCGTGACCCACTCACCTACGCCGTCCACCGTAAGGATGGCGGCCTCTTCAAACGGAGAGCAAAGGAACGCGCTTGCTGCGTGGGAAAGGTGATGTTCGCAGAACATCACCTTTTCTTTTGGAACGCCCAACTCCGATTCAATTGTGCTGCCCACCCAAAGCTTGTCAATCATCCAGGTGATCATCGATTCGCGGAAGGCTTTCCACGACTGCGGATAGGTCTGCAGGACAGTCATCAGAATGCGGTCAAGTTTGCGAAACGGCTTTTCGAAGAAGACGACGTAGTCCAGGTCAGAGCCGCGGATTCCGCCAGCTTCCAGACAGAACCGGATGGCATTGCGCGGGAAGCTGTAGTCGTGTTTGATGCGAGAAAAGCGCTCTTCCTCGGCAGCAGCCACCAATTGGCCCTCACGCAGCAGAGCAGCTGCCGCATCGTGGTAGTAACAGGAGATCCCCAGGATGTGCATCTACCATTGTCTCAGGGCTGTATTCACATCGGCAGCGCTGTCATCGCGGTCCAGCCACCTCGCCGGGCGTTGCCTGATGCGCAGCGGATCGGCAAACAAGCGGACAGCGAGCCCGAAAGGAAGGACCAAAGCGAGATAGAGAAGAGTTAGGAGCAGCCGGGCCTGAAAATTCCCAATCCGATGGGCCAGGCGCTTCCAGGCTTTCCAGAAGCGTTTCAACCTTGGGCCTCCTCGGCTAGAAAAGCGTGTAGATGAAAGGGGCGATACCCGAACTCTCCGCCAAGATGAGCAACACGGCGAACAAGACCAACACGGTTATCATCGGCAGCATCCACCAGCGTTGGTTATTCCAAAGGAAAGAGAACAGCTCAGCCACAATCCCGGAGCGTCTTCTGGCAATTTTCGTAAGATTCATCATGTTCTCCTCGGACCGTGGCCCCTTCGCACACTACCCAATTCGTTGCTTCTCAGCATGCCTAAGTCTTCTGCCGTGACAGTCCCTTTGCTCGCGGAAGAGCGCTCCGTGTGTGGAGCAAGCAAAGGGACTGCCACTCTGATAGTGGCGTCCGGAGACGGGCTTTCGAAGACAATCACCATGTTTGTTTAGGGGGACTGAGAACACGAGACTTACTCTGCCCTGGAGGCCAGCGGAAACCGCTTTGAGACTTCTGATACGGCAGAGTTGGGGCACCTTCCTCATGTAGTTGCAAGATGTTGCAACCCTATGCAAATCCTTGTCACTCACGGGCCGTGTCCCGCAATCCGTCTGAAAATTGAGCAGCGGTTCTCTGGCTCGATTCGGTAGAATCAGGCCGGAAACCCTGTGTTGAAAGAAGGGGATCGCCGGGCGGCTCTCTCCCGCACGTGCTGGTTCTGTTTCGCGGAATGAACAAGTCGGTGGCATGGGGTTCGGAGGAAGGAGAGGCCGCGATTTTTAGTTTTAATTCTGAGATGGATGGGAGTGCTCTGGCCTATACAGCTTGACCCGGCGCGGCGGATTGAGACTGGGCGGATGTCAAACTCGCGTCGGGAATATCCTCGGCGCAGCCAGGGGGAAGACGCGGCTTTTAGTCAGCCTTTGGTTGCATCTGCGACCGCAAGGGACGATGCTGCCTTCAATTCGAATAGAGTCTCTTGTAAGACCTCGGCAAACTCTGCTGGTCGCAGCGCCGGTATCCCCAGGCACTCCCTGCCCTGCGTAACAGCGGGCAACCACCAGTAGCTATCCTCCACCGCCAGGCAAAAGAACAAACTGGCGCGCGACCCCCTCAGGGCGGAGATCAGACGGTAGGTATTCCCATCCGGCAGGCTGGTTTCGCTGAGCACTACATCAAATCGCTGTGCTTCCAACAGGGCGCGGGCTTCCTGGTAGGAGGTGACGATGTGAGATTCGCTTCCCAATCTCCTCAACCACTCTACCAAACGAAGCGCACCACTCATGTTCTTTCCGACCAGCAGAACAATAGGTTCCTTGATGTCCATGAAATCCCCCCGTGGGTGGGCTTGAAGGATCTCCTACCCGGCGCATGACCGGAAGAGTGAGGGGCACACTCTGCCCCCCTCGCTCGAAAGAACCTGTCGGCTTCAAGCTGCTACGTTGGCGGCGCGCTTCGAAAGTTCGCGGCCACGCCCCTCGGTTGGTCGGCAGATTACCTGATGCTCTCTTGGAAGCTCTGCAGCTCAGCCACCTTCCGGATGCGCCAAACCAGCGAGTTGCCGTTGTGGGGCACAGGCCGCAGGTTGCTGAGCGAATGTCCCGGTTTGCTGGTGACGAAGAATTGCTCGCCACTCGGCGTTGTGACTTCGAACTTGCCGAACTCATCCATGAGGGCCTCGGCAAGATCGTAGGCCATGATCGTTTCATTAAGGTTCAGCATGGTTTGTACCTCCTCTGCTGTGGTGTTGAGAGGTCAATCTCAGATGACCTGACTTAGTTCAACTCACCTGAACCGATCTCAACTCCTTAACCAAAGTAGGTCTATTCACTTCGCCAATCAAAAGAAAAGCTGAAGTTGTGTCCAAAGAGGTAACACTTAAAGGGGTTGCTCTTAAGGCGGTTAACCAAGACAGGTGTATTCACTCCAACAGGTGAACATAGATTCTGAGGATATTCCCAAAACTGGACGAGGAGCCAACCTGAGCCACGCGCTGCCGGATGCTTCTGAAGAATACATGCGATATAAGGACTCGAATGGCCAACACAGCGGGGCGGCTTGAGTTCAGCCGCCCCGCTGTGAAGTTCGCCGCTGAGTTGTCACATGAGCTTTAGCATGGAGCGTGCGCCCTTGGGATCAGGCGAGCTAGGCTGTCCCCTCGACTTTGTTCACTTGGTTGCCGGGGTCGAAGACGACTCTGCCAGACGAGGACTTCCACCCTTGGGCCTCAACTTCGTTCGGGGAGCCGCCAGAGTCGAACGGCAGTTTGGAGAGGAACTTGGGCTGGCGACGCGGCTGTACAACGTGCTCGAAACCCGAGGCAAGCTTGATCAGGGTCGGCTCGCTGAAGGCTGTCCCCAGAAAGCTGATGCCGACGGGGAGCCCGAAGGAGAAGCCCGCGGGAACGCTGATCTGCGGATAACCCACGATCGCCGAGGGCGACGAGCTTGCAAAGATGAAGTGATCGCCGTTCACAAGATCGGTCGTCCACGCGGGTGTGCCGGTGGGCGCGACGATCGCGTCGAGGTGGAACTGCTGAAGCACCGCGTCGATCCCGAGTGGGCCGCCAATCTGGCGATCTCGGGCGAGCGCAGCCGCTGCCGTTGGCACGTCGAACGGGTCGGACTCGGCGAGCTCGAACAGCTCCTGCCCGAAGAACGGCAGCTCCTGGTCAGCGTGCGCCTGGTTGAACGCGATGAGGTCGGCAAGCGTATGCACCCCCAGCCCGACTCGGCTGGCCAAGTAAGCATTGAGGTCGCGCTTGAAATCGAAGATGAGGACGACGATCTCCGAGTTGCCCGCGTTGATTTCGTTGATCGTGGGGATGTCGGCGGGGTCGATGATGATCGCTCCTGCATCTCTCATCGCTCGGATGGCAGTCTCGAAGACGGCGTCGGCCTTGTCGCTGGAGCCTGTGATGCCACTGCGCGCGACGCCAATGCGCGCGCCCCGGAGGCCGTCCGGGTTGAGGAATTGCGTGTAGTCGGTGAAGACCTTGCTGCGAGTGGAGCCTGTCGCGGGATCGCGCGGATCTGGCAACTGACTCGCGATGGCGCCGAGCACGGCGGCCGCATCCGCGACGGTGCGCGCGTGCGGGCCGACGGTGTCCTGATTGTGCGAGATGGGCACGACGCCGGCACGGCTCGTGAGCCCAACTGTCGGCTTGATGCCGACGACGCCATTAATCGAAGCCGGGCACACGATGCTGCCGTCCGTCTCGGTGCCGAGGGAGACAGCTGCGAAATTCGCGGAGGCCGCGGCGCCCGAGCCCGAGCTCGAGCCGCAGGGGTTGCGGTCGATTGCGTAGGGGTTGTTGGCTTGCCCGCCACGCCCGGACCAGGGTTTGGTGTGTCCCCCGATCGAACCAACATCAGCTTTAATGACCGAAAGCGTGACCTTGCTCATGGCAGGCCTCCTGGTTCAGACTGCGGGGAGCTTATATATACCATAAAAACCCTTTATTGAGGACGACTACAATACAAGCGCTGGCCTGAAATATTTCTTGCTATCCTAGAATATCTATCGCCTTGGGCCAATGGGCTAGGGCCACTGCCGTGGGCGCCCCAGACCGCGGCCTGAAGGTAGTCGCGTTTGAGGGCTACGCCCGTTTAGCCGCGGAGACCCAATCCGGGCTTAAACTTGTCACCCTGGCTTGAAATGGCGAAGATAATTCCAAGCCGGGAAGATTCCCACTGGGTTCCAAATCCGAAATGGGAGTGAGGCGATGCCAAACTACTGGTTTTTCTTGACCGACCCCGAGGATTACCACCTGGACGAACTCTTTGCGAAAAAGACAGAAGTATGGGACGGCGTATTGGGTAGCGTCGCGCAAAAGTACCTGGGGGCGATCCGCAAGGGCGATAAGATCATCGGCTATCACACCGCACCCGACAAGTGCGTCTATGCAGTGCTGGAAGCGACCAGCGAACCCTATCAGAACCCCGAGCTGGAGCAGAAGAACCTCGTAATCAAATTGCGCGGGGTGGCCAGATTCAAGCGAGTGGTCCCACTGGCGGAACTCAAGGCCAACCCGCTACTCAAACAGATGAAGCTGTTTAAGATGTTCCGGCCCATTGCGGTCTCGCCGCTCACCTCGGCCGAGTATCAGGAAATCTATCGCCTGGGCGGGCTAAACTCGGAATAAGCCGCGATACGAGTTCCGCGGCTTCTGGCGGCCTGGGGCACGGCAGCCGCGCGCTCCATCGGCGAATACTTCGTGATGGAAGCCGTTGAGGAGGGAGTAATGCCGCTGGATCTCAGTGTCATTCCGCTGGGGCGCGGACGTTCGATCAGTGCCGACATCGCTTGGCTCCTTTAGAGGCGTCGTGCTGTTGACAAGTCGGATTACAATCTGGCGCTACCCCGTGGGCCGCCCCGCTGCACAGCAGAGAGCGGCCCACCCGAAAGAATCACACCGGCCAGAGATTCTGTTTGCTAAGGAGATCTGAATCATGTCCAAAACTCCGGATGACCTGCGGCAATTGGCGAAGGAGGCGGCGGTCAAGGTGGTGGATCTGAAGTTCACGGACTTGATCGGGGTGTGGCAGCATTTCTCTATCCCGGTGGAGAATCTTGACAACGACCTGTTTGTAGAGGGTATCGGTTTCGATGGCTCCAGTATTCGCGGATTTCAGCTGATCCATGAAAGTGACATGCTGCTGATCCCGGACCCTGAAACAGCGTGCGTGGATCCGATCCTCGAGGTCCCGACCATGAACTTGATCTGCAACGTGCTGGATCCGGTCACGCTCCAGCGTTACAGCCGCGATCCCCGCTATATCGCACAGAAGGCGGAAAACCACCTGAAGAGTACGGCGATTGCCGAGGTGAGCTATTGGGGGCCGGAACTGGAGTTCTACATCTTTGACGACGTGCGCTACGATCAGACCGCCCACTGCGGTTATTACTTCATCGACTCCAACGAGGGCGTGTGTGTGTCAATACCGGTTGAAAATTCCCCATAGTTCCGGTCGAAATTTCCCCACCCCTGAACCTCAGAAAGGCGCTTCCTTGGCCTCGGACGGAGCGGAGCCCAGCGCCGTCTTTTGGCGCGTTTTGGGCGAAGCGGAGTCCGAGGCCAAGGAAGTTGGGGCCGCCGCCCCCTCCTGTCCTCGCGGTGGCACCAGGCCGGCCC